>NZ_CP194010.1:1892500-2207916 GCF_042055075.2 Roseobacter phycocola
ACATCAACCGCTTCTGCGATCCTGAGTATGACGCGCTGCTCGACGAGCTGGCCCGGACAGGCGAGCTGGAAAAGCGCGGTGAGATCGCCAAGAAGCTGAACGATATGCTGACAAAAGACAGCTACACCATCGTTCCGCTGGTGGATCGTGGCCGTGTTTCCGCTGCGTCCAACACGCTGGGCGGTGTTATCCTGAACACCTGGGATTCCGAGCTGTGGAACGTTGCTGACTGGTACCGCATCGGCAACTGATGCAAATGGAGGCAGGGCGCGGTCATTCCGCGCCCTGTTCTCTGCCCGCCGGGAATAGTGCTTGTGCGCAACCGGCAACACCGGAACAATAATAAAAACCTCCCGACAAGGCGGAGCGCATGCTGACTTTCACCATCCGCAGACTGGTTCTGTCGATCCCGACACTGCTGTTTATCAGCATCGTCATTTTTCTTCTGCTGCAGCTGGCGCCGGGCGATCCGATGGCGCAGGTGCCACTGACCGTCCCCCCCGAAGTAAAACAGAAGATGCGCGAAGCCCTGGGCCTTGGTGCGCCCATACATGTCCAGTACTGGAAGTGGCTGGTACAGTTCTTCTGGGTGGAACCGCAGGTCCTCGTGGATCACTGGTTCGGCACAGCCTTTGCCGAAGGCAAGCTGCGGGTGATTTCCTGGCAGACCCGTTCGCCGGTGATGGATATCGTGATGCAGCGGATGCCACAGACCCTCTGGGTCGTCGGCATGTCCTATATCGTCGGCATTCTGATCGCCCTGCCCATCGGTATTTACTCCGCCTACCGTCAGTATTCCCTGTTTGACCAGGCCGGTACATTTATCTCGATGATCGGCTTTTCGATCCCGCCGTTCTTTTCGGGCGTTCTGGTGATCGTGATCTTCTCGGTCAACCTCGGCTGGTTCCCATCCATCTATGACACCACGCATGTTGTCACCGACTGGGCCAGTTTCAAAATTCAGCTGCAGCAGATGATCATGCCCGTGATGGTGCTGGCGCTGCAGACAACTGCTCAGATCAGCCGTTTTATGCGGGCCTCGATGCTCGACAACCTCAATCAGGACTATGTGCGTACTGCGCGCGCCAAGGGCCTGAAAGAAAGCGTCGTTGTCATGGTGCATGTTCTGCGCAACTCGATGATCCCGATTGTCACCGTGATTGCCCTGGGCATTCCCTCGATCTTTGGCGGCGCGATCATTACCGAGACGCTCTTTAAGGTGAACGGCATCGGCCAGCTTCTGCTGACCGCTCTTTTCGCCAATGACCTGCCGATGGTTATGACGCTGACCTTCATTTTCGCCATCCTGATCGTGGTCTTCAACCTGATCGCTGACGTGCTTTACGGCATTCTGGACCCGAGGATCCGCTATGACTGATCAGAACGCAGAGATCGAAACCTTCGGCGCGCTCCAGGACAAGGAGCCGCAAAAGGAACCGCAGAGCCAGTGGCGCGAAGTCTGGGATCAGTTCCGCAAACACAAGGGCGCGCTGATTGGCGGGGGGTTCCTGCTGGGGATCACGCTTTTTGTGCTGATCGGGCCGTGGATCTGGCAGATCGATGCCAAAAAGCTCGACATCCGCAACAAAGACCTGCGCCCGATCTACACCGCACTGTGGGACAGTGATGCCAAAGTGCTCTGGGCGCGGCCGCTGGGCACGGACAACCTTGGCCGCGATATCATGGCTACGCTGATCGCAGGCGGGCGCGCGTCGCTCGCCGTGGGCTGGACAGCGATGATCCTGTCGCTGCTCATCGGCACCACCGTCGGTGTCTGTGCAGGGTACTTCAAACGCCTCGACGGCATTCTGATGCGGATCACGGATCTCTTCCTGTCGCTGCCGATCCTGCCCCTCCTGCTGGTGGCGGTGACGCTATTCCGCCAGCCTTTGCGCGCTGCCTTTGGCCCGGAGGGAGGCATGTTCATCCTGATCGTCGGCGTGATCGGTATCACCTCCTGGATGCCCACCGCACGGATCGTCCGGGGTGAAATTCTGGCGCTGAAGGAACGCGAATTCATCCTGGCCGCCCGGTCTATCGGAACGACACCGTTTCTGATCATCCGGCGACACCTGCTGCCGAATGTGATCTCGCCCATCATGGTTTCTGCCACGCTGGGGCTGGCAACGGCGATCATCACGGAAAGCGCTCTGTCTTTCCTTGGCGTTGGCTTCCCTTCTGACTTCCCCACATGGGGCAAACTGCTTTCAGATGCGGTGCCACGGATGGAAGAATTCCCCGAGCGGGTCATGTTGCCGGGTATCCTGATCTCGCTCACGGTTCTGTCTGTGAACTACCTGGGCGACGGTCTGCGGGATGCACTGGATCCAAGGATCAGAGGGCGATAACGCCCTCTGGTTCAGGTGCGGAAAGAGCGCGAGTCCACAGGATTTTTGCCGAGCCCGCACCCACTGTCAGACATGGGCACAGAATATGGGACGGCGGGCGGGGCGATTTTAGCGCAAGCCCAAACAGCGCCGTCCCGCTGTCTTCCAGACTTCACCAGCTGTTGGCCCAAAGGCTCGCCGCGCTAAATAATCTGCCCGCTATGGTCGGTTTTCGTCTGAAAAGTTCGACCTATTCGACACTTCTTCTGAGACGGCGGATCAGCCACCACACCAGCAGCACCACAGGCAGGGTCACCAGTGCAGTAAGCATGCCCTTGCTGAGCCCTGTGGCCTCTGTGAGCGGGTACAGAAGATATCCGGCCAGCGACACCGCATAGTAACTGATCGCCACGACCGACAGGCCCTCCACTGTGCGCTGCAGACGCAGCTGCAGGTCCGAGCGCCGGTCCATGCTTTCCAGCAGCGCCTGGTTCTGCGCGGAGCGCTCCACATCCACCCGCGTCCGGAGCAGGTTGGACGCCCGGATTGACCGGCTCGACATGGCCTCCAGCCGGCGTTCTGCAGAGGTCACCGTGCGCATCGCCGGCGCATAGCGCCGCATCATGAATTCCGCAAAATGCTGGCGGCTGCGGAACCGCACTTCGCGCAGCGCCTCAATCCGCTGATTGACCAGCGCCTCATACGCCCCGGTTGCCCCGAACCGGAAAGACGATTGCGCGGACAGTGTCTCAAGCTCTGCTGAAATGCTCAGCAGCGAATTCAGCGTCGTTTCTGCACTGGCCGTTTCGCTGGTCATATCGCTCATCAGGCTGGTGAGCTGTGTATCCAGATCATTAAGCTTCGGTTGCAGCGCCCGCACCCGCGCAAAGCCCATCATCGACATGGATTTATAAGTTTCGATCTCGCACAGGCGCTGTACGATCCGCCCGATGCGCCGCTTGCCCGTACCGGCATCAGCAAAAACGGCAAAGCGCAGATGGCCATTCACATCGATCCGGAAATCACCCGCGACCGTTGCCGCGTTGTCCAACACGTTCGATACCGCCAGGCTCTCGGAAACAAACCATCCCGATACCGCCTTTTCGATCTCCTGCTCATCGTCAGGCCGCGGCACAATGTGCAGCATGGCTGAGGTCACACGCTGGCCCGGCGCATTGTCCAGCCAGTCAGAAGGAAACACATCAAACCCCGAAGGGTCAAATGCACGGTCTGCGCCCTCTTCAAGAAACGCAGTATAGGTCACGAATTCAGTATGCTGTTCCCATTTGATCCAGTGCTTGCCGATCTGGCCATAGTAATGGGTGGCACCCGGCTGGGGGTGCGGTGCGCCGTGACGGTCCAGCAGGTCAGTCAGATGCCGCAGATCCCGCGCCCGGTCCCGGCTCACCGCGTCGTTTGGCTGCTTGATCGCGATGTACACGGCCGAACAGGGCGCCTCCATCGAAGGAAACGGGCGCGCGTGCAGCTCGTTGGCCAGTTTGTAACGCAGCGGATGATCTGTGATCGGTGACATAGGCAAACTCCGTATGGTGTGAGGGATAGCGCCACACCGGACAAAGTCAACGAATTTCTTCAATCAGATCAATTGCTTAATGGAATGCAACGGTATACCGGTGATCCCCTGTGGCTGCAGTTCCCCGCGCAATACCCCTGTTTTTCAACGCACTGCGGGTCGGAAACGCAAAAAGCGCGCCGCATTTCTGCGACGCGCTTTAAAAATCTCTGTTAAGCCGGTGTCAGTCGATCATCGGCAACAGCTTGTCGAGGCTGGCTTTTGCATCGCCATAGAACATCCGCGTGTTGTCCTTGAAGAACAGCGGGTTTTCGATACCCGAATACCCCGTTCCCTGCCCGCGCTTGGACACAAAGACCTGCTTTGCCTTCCAGCATTCCAGCACCGGCATACCGGCGATGGGGCTGTTCGGATCGTCCTGTGCCGCGGGGTTCACGATGTCATTGGATCCGATCACAATGGCAACATCCGTCTCCGGGAAGTCGTCGTTGATCTCGTCCATTTCCATTACGATGTCATAAGGTACTTTGGCTTCGGCCAGCAGAACGTTCATGTGCCCCGGCAAACGGCCCGCCACCGGGTGGATCGCGAAACGGACGTTCTTGCCTTTGGCGCGCAGCTTGCGCACCAGTTCCGCGACGCCCTGCTGCGCCTGTGCCACGGCCATACCGTAGCCCGGGATGATAATGACGCTGTCGGCTTCATTCAGAGCCGCTGCGACGCCGTCGGCCTCAATCGCCACCTGTTCGCCTTCAACAGCCATCTGCTCGCCTGCCGGGCCGCCGAAGCCGCCCAGGATAACGCTCACAAACGACCGGTTCATGGCCTTACACATGATGTAGGACAGGATCGCGCCGGAGGAGCCCACCAGAGCGCCCACCACGATCAGCAGGTCGTTGCCGAGGCTGAAGCCGATGGCAGCTGCCGCCCAGCCGGAGTAGCTGTTCAGCATGGAGACAACCACGGGCATGTCGGCCCCGCCGATACCCATGATCAGGTGATACCCGATAAAGAGCGCCAGCAGCGTCAGCAGAACCAGTGTCCAGCTGCCCGAACCACCCAGATACATGATCGCAAACAGCACCGACAGCGCCGCCGCACCCACGTTCAGCATGTGACCGCCAGGGAGCTTGGTTGCCGCAGAATCCACACGGCCCGCCAGTTTGCCATAGGCAATCACAGAACCCGTGAACGTCACAGCACCGATCCAGATGCCCAGCACCAGTTCGACCTTGAGGATATTGATTTCTACCGTGGTCTTTTTCGCAATCAGCTGACCAAAGGACGACAGCC
Source organism: Roseobacter phycocola (assembly GCF_042055075.2). Taxonomy (GTDB): domain Bacteria; phylum Pseudomonadota; class Alphaproteobacteria; order Rhodobacterales; family Rhodobacteraceae; genus Roseobacter. Next base: position 1,897,655 of record NZ_CP194010.1, read on the forward strand.
CGTCATAGATCTCTTTGGGCAGGCCAATGGCCGAATACCCGTCTGCGGCCACCGCCCCCAGTTCGAGCAGGTTCTGCTCAAACAGCGTGGACATGTTGTTGATCATGATGTCCGCATTAAAGCCCACGAAGACCGCTGCGAGGCCTACAAGGCTGTGCATGATGGCCACGAGTTCCGGCATCTGGGTCATCTGGACCTTTGTGGCCAGCTGGTAGCCGACCGCAGCACCCATGGCGATCAGGATCACAGAGACGATCCCAAGACCCTGTCCGGGTCCGATCAGCGTGGCCAGCACCGCAATTGCCATACCGGCAATACCGTACCAGACCGCACGTTTCGCACTTTCCTGCCCGGAAAGACCCCCGAGGCTGAGGATAAAGAGAACAGCCGCAACCGCGTAGGCGGCAATCGTAAATCCGAATTCCATTGTCCCCTACCCCTTTACGATTTCTGGAACATGGCGAGCATGCGCCGTGTCACGAGGAAGCCGCCGAATATGTTCACCGCCGCCATAAAGACCGCGAGTGCCGCAAGCAGCGTGATCAGCAGCGAACTCGACCCGATCTGGATCAGCGCGCCCAGAATGATGATCGAGGAAATCGCGTTGGTGACGGCCATCAGCGGCGTGTGCAGTGAATGCGCCACGTTCCAGATCACTTGGAACCCGATAAAGACCGACAGCACGAACACGATGAAGTGCTGCATAAAGCTTGCCGGGGCCACCAGACCGACGGCCAGGACCAGCGCGCCGCCAACGGCCAGCAGGCCGACCTGATTGCGGGTCTGGGTTTTGAACTCTTCCAGCTCCTGCGCGCGCTTTTCTTCGGCTGTCAGCTCTTTGGGCGCTTCCTTCTTGGGTGCCGCCGCGATGGCCGCAACCTTGGGAGGTGGCGGCGGGAACGTGACCTCTTTGGCATGCGCGATGGTGGCACCGCGGATCACATCGTCTTCCATGTCGTGATTGATGACACCGTCTTTTTCCGGTGTCAGATCGGCCATCAGGTGACGGATGTTCGTAGCATAAAGGCTCGACGACTGCGTCGCCATCCGGCTCGGGAAGTCCGTGTAACCGATGATGGTGACGCCATTGTCTGTCACGATCTTCTCATCGGCGACGGTGAGTTTACAGTTGCCACCCTTTTCAGCGGCAAGGTCGACAACAACGGATCCGGGCTTCATGGATTTGACCATGTCCTCGGTCCAGAGCTCCGGTGCCTCGCGGTTTGGGATCAGCGCTGTGGTGATAACGATGTCTACTTCCGGAGCAAGTTCGCGGAACTTAGCCAGCTGCGCTTCACGGAATTCCGGAGAAGAAACAGAGGCATAGCCACCGGAGCTGGCTCCATCCTGCTGCTCTTCCTCAAAGTCGAGATAGACGAATTCGGCGCCCATGGACTCGACCTGTTCGGCCACTTCCGGCCGTACATCAAAGGCATAGGTGATCGCACCCAGTGAGGTTGATGTCCCGATCGCAGCAAGTCCCGCAACGCCCGCACCGACCACGAGCACTTTGGCCGGTGGCACCTTGCCCGCCGCTGTGATCTGACCGGTAAAGAAGCGGCCGAAGTTGTTGCCCGCCTCGATGACCGCCCGGTACCCGGCGATGTTCGCCATGGAGGACAGCGCATCCATTTTCTGCGCCCGGCTGATCCGCGGGATCATTTCCATCGCAATGACGGTAGCCCCTTTTTTCGCCGCCGCCTTCATTTTCGCCTCATCAGCCACGGGGCTGAAGAAGGATATCAGGGTCTGTCCGTCGCGCAGACGCTTCATTTCAGCATCTGACGGTGCGCGCACCTTGGCGACCACATCAGCAGCTTTCCAGAGCGCCGCAGCCGTTTTGACAACTTCGACACCCGCGGCCTTGTAGTCCGCGTCCGCAAAGCCCGCCAGCGCGCCCGCGCCGGTTTCGATGACGCAGTCATGACCCAGTTTCTGAAGTTGCGCGGCGCTTTCCGGCGTCATGGCGACGCGGGCTTCGCCCTCAAAGCTCTCTTTTGGTGTCCCGATCTTCAATGGAAGCTCCCCCGTTAATTTACGTTTTGAGCAAAATGGTGCACAGAGTTGCGATGTCCACTAACGTCTCGGGGCGCAAGGTACAAGCGCGCGAAAGGCTGTGAACGCTCACAGGTGCTCAGAAATCAGACCCATCTGCGTGTTTTTTCAGCATATCGCGCAAAATCAACCCGGAATTTGCGGCGCAGCCGGTTCTCTTCGGGCACGATAAACCGGCGCTCCAGCACCCAGACCAGCAGCGGCACAAGGACCAGCGACAGTATGGCGTCCCAGTAGAGACACAGCCCGGCCAGGATCATCACGTCGGCGAGATAGATCGGGTTGCGGCTTCGGCGGAAAATGCCGCTCTGGATCAGGGTATCCGCGTCCTGATGCGGAATGATCGTTGTTTTGTGTTTCCGGAATTCCATCACAGCCAGCACCGCCAGAACGATGCCACCACCGACCAGCAGGCCAGCCAGCAGCATGGTGACCGGATGCGCAAGGCTCAGCCCAAGGCTCAGATTTTGCGCCTGCCACCAGGCGCAGGCAGCGAAGAACATCAGCCAGACAGGGGGCAGATCAAGCCACTTCATGTGTCAGGCGCCGCAGGTTGCCAGAGCTCCACCGGATTGCCTTCAGGATCATGCAGCCGCGCGAACCGGCCGTTCGGGTAAGTCTCGGGGTCAACATCTACTGTTATGCCTGATGCCCGCAGTGTCGCGGTCATCGCGTCCAGATCGTCGACCCGAAAGTTGATCATAAAGGCCTGTTCCTTTCGCCCGAAGTATTCGGTGTCCGCGGCAAACGGCGCAAAAACCGTTGGTCCTGCTGCCTGTTCCCAGACCGGCTGGTCATAATCGCGGGGTACGGGCGTTACGCCAAGATGCGTCTCATACCACGCGGCAAGCTCCGCCGGCGCGTCTGCGCGGAAAAACACGCCACCAATGCCTGTTACCTGTGCCATAGCTTTCACTCCCACGGAAACTGTCGCACAGGTCGCAGCGCTGCTCAACACAAGCTGCTTGCCTCGGCCATCAGGCGCGCGCCATAGTTCGTGACAAAGGCAGGGAGAGCAGAATGTCACTGACGGGAAAACACGCGCTGGTCACAGGCGGCGGCACAGGTATCGGCCTTGCCATCGCGCGCACGCTCGCAGCCGAAGGCTGTGCTGTCACCATCACCGGACGCAGGCAGTCTGTGCTGGACGAGGTATCAGGTGCCGGCATTACGGGCATCGCGATGGACGTGCGGGACGAGGCCGATGTTGCCCGCTCGGTTGCGGCCGCGACAGAAGCACGGGGACCCATACAGATCTGCGTTGCCAATGCCGGTATCGCCGAAGGGCGCGCGCTGCATAAAACCGACATGGCATTCTGGCGCAATATGATGTCGACCAATCTGGACGGTGCCTTTCTGACAATCCGCGAAAGTCTTTCATCCATGCGCACAACGGACTGGGGACGCGTCATCGCGGTCTCTTCGATCGCCGGTGTGCGCGGGCTTCAGGGAGCTGCCTGTTATACCGCCAGCAAACACGGGCTGATCGGGTTGATCCGCGCCCTGAGCGAAGACTACGCCGGGAAACCCTACACGTTCAACGCGCTCTGTCCGGCCTATGTGGACACGCCGATTGTCACCCGCAACACGACGTCGATCGCTGAGCGTGCAGGCGTATCAGAAGACAAGGCGCTGTCTATGATGGTGTCAGCAAACAGACACGGCCGCCTGATCGCCCCTGAGGAAGTCGCTAAGGCAGCGCTCTGGCTGGTATCTCCGGGATCAGAAAGCGTGAACGGCCAGACAATCGAGATCGCCGGCGGTCAGATCTGATCTGGTTCAGGCAACCTGCACTGCGCGCGGGGTCCCGCTCTCGGCCCAGTCATGCACAGCCGTGCCGAATGCCGCAAAAAGCGGTCGGGATACCGGATCACACGCGGCCCGGTATTCCGGATGCCACTGCACTGACAACGTGAACCCGGGCGCACCGTCGACATAAATCGCCTCCGGCGTGCCATCGGGCGCGGTCCCGTCAATCACAACGCGGGCACCTGAGGTTTTGATGCCCTGCCCGTGCAGCGTATTTGTCATGACCTCCGGCGCGCCCATCAGACGATGGAAAACGCCACCTTCGGAGAAACGGACCGTATGCCGGTGCTCGAACTTTTCTTCCAGGGTGCCATCCGGTGGCATGCGGTGGTTCATCCGCCCGGGCAGATCCCGGATTTCGGGATAAAGCGAACCGCCCATAGCCACGTTCACTTCCTGAAATCCGCGGCAGATCCCAAGAAAAGGCATGCCCCGGTCCACACAGGCACGGATCAGCGGCAGCGTAACGGCATCCCGGCTGCGATCAAATTCGCCATGCGCTTCGGTCGGATCCTCACCATATTCTTCGGGATGAACATTGGGTCGGCCGCCCGTGAACAGAAATCCGTCACATCGCGCCATCAGATCGTCAACAGACACAAACCGCGGGTCCGTCGGGATCAGCATCGGCATGCAGCCGGACACTTCCGCAACTGCCTCGGAATTCATCGTGCCGCCTGCATGCACAGGATACTCGTCATGCAGCAGATAAGAGTTGCCGATAATGCCGACTACGGGGCGCGCCATCCAAAGTCCCTTCCGTTCTTTCCGACCGTATATAGGTGAGAAAAGTTACCGAAAACAGACCCGTGGACGCGCAAGCGCCTGTGCGTTCATGCATATGCCGCTTTTTTTGGCGGAGCGGTCAGGCCTCGCCGGTCAGTCCTGCAGCCTCAACACCGGCCATGCCCGCAATGACGTCATTGTCGGAAGTGTCGCCAGTGACACCAACCGCGCCAATCACCGCGCCTTTGCGGTCACGCAGCAGAATGCCGCCAGGTACAGGCACCACATGCCCACTGAAGACACCGTTCATGGCATTCAGAAAATAGGCCTGCTGCTCGGCCCGCGCCATCTGCGCCGATCCGGGTATCCCCAGCATCACCGATCCGTATGCTTTGCCGTGCGCAATGCCGAACCGCCCCGGGGAGGCTCCGTCTTCACGCTCAAACGCCTGCACATGGCCGCCCGCATCCAGCACCACAACGGAAAGCGGTTTGAAATCCATCTCCCGCCCCTTTTCCAGCGTTTTGCGGATGATGGTGCGAGCTTTTCTCAAAGAAATTGTCATTGTCCTGTCCCTGTTTCTTCTGGCGAAAAATATCCCCGGGGGGTTCGGGGGGCAGGCAGCCCCCCCTGCGGCAGATTACTGAGCGGCCTTAAGTTCCAGACGGCGCGCGTGCAGCACCGGTTCCGTATACCCCGACGGCTGCTCGCGGCCGTTGAATACCAGATCACAGGCTGCCTGAAACGCAATACCGTCATAGCCGGGCGCCATTGGCGCATAGGTCGCATCACCTGCGTTCTGTTCATCCACCACTGCGGCCATCTTGCGCATCGCCGCCATCACCTGCTGGCCGTCCACAACACCATGGTGCAGCCAGTTGGCGATGTGTTGCGCGGAAATCCGGCAGGTGGCCCGGTCTTCCATCAGGCCCACGTCGTTCATATCAGGCACCTTGGAACACCCGACGCCCTGATCCACCCAGCGCACGACATAGCCCAGAATACCCTGCGCATTATTCTCCACCTCGCGGATTTTCTGTGCATCCGTCCACTTGCGGTATTCGGCCAGCGGAATGTTCAGGACAGTATCCACATAAGCCCGGCGCCCGCCTTTACGCAGCTTTTCCTGAACGGCAAACACGTCGACCCTGTGATAGTGCAGCGCATGCAGTGTCGCGGCGGTCGGACTCGGCACCCAGGCACAGTTCGCACCGGATTTCGGATGTTCAATCTTCTGCTCCAGCATGGCGGCCATCATGTCGGGCATCGCCCACATGCCCTTGCCGATCTGCGCCCTGCCACTCAGACCGCACTCCAGCCCGATATCAACGTTCTGGTTTTCGTAGGCCCCGATCCAAGCCTTGCGCTTGATGAAATCCTTGCGGCTGAACGGGCCGGCTTCCATCGACGTATGAATTTCGTCGCCGGTCCGGTCGAGGAACCCGGTGTTGATAAAGGCAACACGACTTTTCGCGGCGCGGATGCATTCCTTGAGGTTCACGGATGTGCGCCGCTCTTCGTCCATGATGCCCAGCTTGACCGTGTACTGCGGCAGACCCAGCACCTTTTCCACGTGGGTGAAGGTTTTGTCGGCAAAGGCAACTTCCTCAGGCCCGTGCATCTTGGGTTTGACCACATAGACCGACCCTGTCAGCGAATTCCCACCGTCACGCGCGAGATCATGCATGGCGATAAGCGTGGTGACCATCGCATCCATCAGGCCTTCGAAAATCTCATTTCCGTCCCGGTCGAGGATCGCAGGGTTCGTCATCAGATGCCCGACATTACGCACCAGCATCAGCGCGCGCCCCTTCAGCACTACCTCAGAGCCATCCGCGGTTGTCACAACGCGATCGTCGTTCAGTTTGCGGGTGAGCTGCGCCCCGCCCTTTTCAAAGGTCTCCTCCAGATCACCCTTCATCAGGCCCAGCCAGTTGGTATACGCCAGAACCTTGTCCTCGGCATCCACACAGGCCACGGAATCCTCGCAGTCCATGATCGCGGACACAGCGCTTTCCATCTGCACGTCCGCAAGCCCCGCCTGATCACGGCTGCCGATCACATGCGTCCTGTCGAACACCAGCTGAACGTGCAGACCGTTGTTGCGCAGCATGACACTGTCCGGAGCCTTGGGGTGCCCGGTGTAGCCCACGAATTTCTCGGGTTGCTGCAGCGGCTGATCATCTATCAGGAGCTCACCGCCGGAGACATAGTACCGCCGCGCATCGGCGTGGCTCAGACTGCTGATCGGGAAGGCTTCGTCCAGAAACACCCGCGCCCGGGCGACAACGCGCGCGCCGTGACCCTGGTCATATCCGCCGGGCTGCGCCTGCGATCCCATGGCGTCGGTGCCATAAAAACCGTCATATAGGCTGCCCCAGCGCGCGTTGGCCGCATTCAGCGCGTAGCGCGCATTGGTGATCGGCACCACAAGCTGCGGCCCCGGAACCCGCGCGATTTCCGCATCCACATTTGCGGTGTCAATTTCAAAAGTATCGCCCTCAGGCAGCAGATAGCCGATGTCCCGCAGGAATTCGCAATAGGCGTTGTGATCATGTGCCTGACCCGCGCGGTCGCGATGCCACTGATCAATCTGTTCCTGAATGGCCGCACGTTTCTCAAGAAGTGCAGCGTTTTCCGGGCCGAAGTCATGCGCAAGGGTCGACAGCCCCTCCCAGAAAGCCTCTGCCTGCACACCCGTGCCCGGCAAAGCCGCAGTCTCTATGAAGGCTGCCAGTTCTTTGCTGACCTGCAACCCGCTGCGGTTCACACGTTCTGTCATTCTGTCTCCGTCCGCTCTCTGTATACTATTGCATCCAGCGATTTAGGCCGGGCCGGGCGTGCCGGCAACCAAAGATCAGACGAAAATCTGTTTGTTTTCTGAATAACCCTCCCGGAAGCCGGAAGATGCTGAGATTTTCCCCCTCAGCGTGCATTTCGACCCCCCGGCCACGGACTCTACGCCCCGACCCGGCGTTCAGTCACTTTGCAACGTTCCTGTTCCGGCGGCAGGCGTCCGAGCAGTAGCGCACTTCATCCCAGACTTTTTCCCACTTTTTCCGCCAGGAAAATGGCCTGCCACAGACCACACAGGTTTTCTGTGGCAGATCGCCTTTCCGGCGCATGCCCATCAGCCCGCAGCCTCAGATACCGTCGCAGGCGCCGCCGCCTCATCAGAAGCGCCGCCTGACAATGCGACAAAGGCAACACCTGCTGCGATCAGAATGCCGATCCAGAGACCGTGCAGCATGGTGACATGACGTGTTTTCTGACGTTCGATATTTGTGTCGGGTGCGGACATAACTCCTCCGTTTTCTTTCAATTGATCCACCGCACCTTGCAGCGGACCTGCTGTCAACATAACGTCCGGTTGCGAATTCCGTTCCAATTTATCTGACAGGTTCTCATGCGCGACGCTGCCCCCGATACCATTTACCTCAAGGATTACAGGCCCTTCGGCTACAACGTCAAAGAGGTGGCCCTGACCTTTACCCTGCACCCCAACCGGACACGGGTAAACAGCCGTATTGTCTTTGAGCCAAAGCCCGGCGGGGACCCGGTTTTTTTCCTGCACGGCGAGAACCTGGAACTGGTGTCGGCCTCTGTTGATGGTGCACCTGTGACGCCCGATGTCACGCCAGAAGGTCTGACCTGTACCGTGCCGGATCAGACCTTTGTGTGGGAGGCCGAGGTGATTATCGACCCGGCCAACAACACGGCACTTGAAGGCCTTTATATGTCGAACGGCATGTACTGCACCCAGTGCGAAGCCGAAGGGTTCCGCAAGATCACTTATTATCCGGACCGACCGGATGTGATGAGCACCTTCACAGTGAAAATTCATGGCCCTCACCCGGTTCTGCTGTCCAACGGCAACCCGACTGATCAGTCCGAAGGCTTTGCAGAGTGGCATGATCCCTGGCCGAAGCCTGCTTACCTTTTCGCGCTCGTCGCCGGTGAACTCGTCAACCACGCGGGATCATTCACCACGGCCTCCGGAAAAGAAGTTGAACTGAACCTTTGGGTGCGTCCCGGCGACGAGGGCAAATGCGCCTTCGGCATGCAGGCGCTGAAAGACAGCATGAAATGGGACGAGGACGTCTACGGCCGGGAATATGACCTGGATGTCTTCAATATTGTGGCTGTTGACGACTTCAACATGGGCGCGATGGAGAACAAGGGGCTGAATATCTTCAACTCCTCCGCTGTGCTTGCATCGCCGGAGACGTCCACAGACGGCAATTTCGAACGCATCGAAGCCATTATCGCCCATGAGTATTTCCACAACTGGACGGGCAACCGGATCACCTGCCGGGACTGGTTCCAGCTCTGCCTCAAAGAGGGGCTGACAGTCTACCGCGACAGCCAGTTCACCTCCGATATGCGCTCGGCACCTGTCAAACGGATCAGCGATGTGATTGACCTGCGCGGCCGGCAGTTCGCTGAGGATCAGGGCCCGCTGGCGCATCCGGTCCGGCCGGAAAGCTTTCAGGAAATCAACAACTTCTATACGGCCACGGTCTATGAAAAAGGGGCCGAGGTCATCGGCATGCTGCGCGCCCTGGTCGGCGCGGAGGCCTATAACAAGGCGCTGCAGCTCTATTTCGACCGTCATGACGGCGAGGCCTGCACGATTGAGGACTGGCTGAAGGTGTTCGAGGACACAACCGGACGGGATCTTAGCCAGTTTGCGCGCTGGTACAGTCAGGCGGGCACGCCGGAAGTGACCGTTGAGGAGGCCTGGGATGCAGGAACCTATACGCTGACGTTCACGCAGTCGCTCAAACCCTCCGCAACAACTCCGGACCCGAAACCCCAGGTAATCCCGATTGCAACGGGGCTGCTGGCGCAGGACGGGCAGGAGGTGGTCCCGACAACTGTGCTGGAGCTGACAGAGACGACGCAGAGCTTTTCCTTCGAGGGTCTGGCAGAGCAGCCGTTTCCCTCTGTGCTGCGCGGGTTCTCGGCGCCGGTCGTACTGAAGAGCAACATGCCCGCCACCCGCAGGGCCTTTCTGCTGGCGCATGACACGGACCCGTTCAACCGCTGGGAAGCCGGGCGCGGTATCGCCCGCGAAAGCCTGCTGAATACGATCCGGACGGGTGCGGCACCCGATCCCGATTATCTGAACGGCATCCGGACAGTACTCGCGGATGACGCCCTCGATCCGGCATACCGCGCGCTGATGCTGGGGCTGCCTGCTCAGAATGAGCTGGCAACAACGCTGTTCAACGAAGGTACAACCCCCGACCCGGCCGCGATCTGGTCAGCCACTGACAACCTGCGCGCCGCAATGGCGATGCACATGGCGGATCTGCTGCCTGTGCTGATGGACACGCACCAGGTGACAGAACCTTATGCGCCCGACGCTCAGCAATCGGGCAAACGTGCGCTCGCAAACGGCATGCTCAGCCTTCTGTCCCGGCTCGATGATGGCGCCCGTGCTGCCCAACAGTTTGAAGCCGCGGACAATATGACCCAGCAGCTTGCCGCTCTGGGTGCCCTGCTCCGGACAGGCAATGGCGACGACGCGCTCGGCACCTTTGAGGCACAATGGAAAGACGACCGGCTGGTGATGGACAAATGGTTCGGGCTGCAGGTCATTCAGTCTGAACCGGACAGGACAGCCGAAACGGCAGCAAAACTCACAGAGCATGCCGATTTCAACTGGAAAAACCCCAACAGGTTCCGCGCTGTTTTCGGATCGCTGGCGATTCACCACGCAGGATTTCATGCAGCAGACGGGGCGGGCTACAGGCTGCTGACCGACTGGCTCATCCGCCTGGACCCGGTCAATCCGCAGACAACTGCGCGCATGTGCTCGGCCTTTCAGACATGGCGGCGGTACGACACAGACCGGCAGGCCATTGTTGCTGCCGAGCTGGACCGCATTCTGTCCCAGGACGGTCTGTCGCGCGACACCTGCGAGATGATTACCAGAATCAGAGGAACTGAATAATGAAACCCGTATTGCTGATCACAGGCGGATCCAGCGGCATTGGAGCCGCCTGTGCAGACATCGCCGCCGCGCGCGGCTATGACATTGCCCTGAACTACCGCAGCAGCACCGCAGACGCCGAAGCCGTCGCCGGGCGTTGCCGCGCAGCAGGTGCAGATGTGCTTCTCTGTCAGGCCGACGTCGCGGACCCGGACGCAATCACCGCGATGTATGCACAGATTGACGATCATTTCGGACGTCTCAATGCTCTGATCAACAACGCCGGCATCGTGGATCAGACCGCAAAACTGGTCGACATGGATTACGCGCGGCTGGACCGGATGTTCCGTGTGAATGTCATCGGTGCGATGCTGGTGGCGAAAGAGGCCGTTCTGCGGATGCAGGCAGCAGGCCAGGGCGGTGCGATTGTGAATATCTCATCCGCCGCGGCCCGGCTAGGCTCGGGCAACCAGTACGTCGACTACGCGGCCTCCAAAGCTGCGATTGACTGCTTTACCAAAGGCTTGTCCGACGAAGTTGCTGCGGACAACATCCGCGTGATGGCCGTGAGGCCGGGTCTGATCGAAACCGAACTTCATGCCAAGGGCGGTGAGCCGGGCCGGGCAGATCGTCTGGCACACATGGTGCCGATGAAACGCAAGGGCTCTGCGGCCGAAGTGGCGACGGCCATCATGTGGCTGGTATCCGACGAGGCGGGCTATGTTACCGGATCGACGCTGGACGTCACGGGTGGGCGCTGAGCCGTTTCACTTTGAACGGAGCGGGCGCAGCCGGACCGGTATCGTCGCTGTTGCGGCCATCTGGTCCGCACTCGCTCTGGCGGCTGTTTTCCTGGAGGCCGCACCCTGGCTCATGCTGTTGCTGGGCGCGTTCACCCTGCCCGCGCTCTGGGAAATACTGCAGAACCCGCTGGCGACCCTCACGCTCGATGACGCCAGTATCCACTGGCAGACCGGACGCCGCAGCGCCGACGTGAACCTCTCAGAACTGGAACGGGTCCGGCTCGATACGCGCCTCGATTTTTCGGTGCGTGTGACACTGATCCTGACGGCGGGCACAAAGCTGCGTCTGCCTTATGAATGCACGCCACCGCACAAAGCCTTTGAAGAGCTGCTGAACCGGCGCGGGATTCGCACCGAAAGGCACCATTTCTCCCTGATCGGCTGAGGACGCGGCATCAGGTATCCGGCAACAGGGTTACGTGCTCAGTCAGCGACGCAATAAGGTTGCTGACGCAGCCACGCAGACATTTCGCTGGTTTTGGACTGGCGCCGCAATGGCCCCCAGTCAGCGGCCACACCGCGCCAGCGCGAGTCGCGCGCATCAACGACGCCGTCACGCGGTACGGTTACTGCCATGATACGGATCGCACAGCTGAGGTTCTCACCGCCATCTTTCAGCGCTTCACCGGATCCGGCCCGACACCCGTAGCCCCGCGCTGTGGCCGGTGAAATCTGCAGCAGGCCAAACCACTTGCCATTCGGGTTCACCGCCCGCGGTTTCCATGTGCTTTCATGCCCGGCCAGAGCGGACATGAAACCGATCCAGAACGCTTCCCGGTCTGCTGTGTCTGCATCGGGATAGGCAGGACACCAATCTGCAATATCGGACGGGACCACCGCCACCAGCGGCTGCCCATGCGAGCGAAGCGCGTCCAGTGCAGCTGCGTTCCAATCGTCTTTCTGTTCCTTGTGCGCCCATTGCATCGGTGGAAGGCCTGCTTCCTCCTCGACAACTGGGGCGACATCTGAGCAGGCGGAAATGCTCAGGAGAGCGGCGAAGGAGACAGCAAGCAGTGTTTTCATGCGCTCACTCTTCGCTGACCTGACCTTTGCGCGCAAGAGCCCACCAGCGGCCACGCGCTTTTGTGCCGACAATATGCGGCTGATACGGAGCACAGTTTACCTATGGGAAACAATACAGAATGCTGCCGGACCCTGAGCGCTGAAATACCGGGATATCTCCGCTGCGACGCCTTGTTTCAGCCGGAATGGGACGCCATGCTGAGCCTGTGTAATGTTTCCGGAATGAGTAAATGTCGATCCTGTCCCTGTTTCCCGGGCACCGCGCACGCAACGCCGGCAAAACCGGCCGTGGCCTGCAGTCCGACCCCGTGCAACCTCTGACGACCGTCCTGCGGCGGCGTGAACGGGGGGCTATCGGTGAGTCCACTCCCGCAGAAGGGACCGACGACTCAATTCTGCAGATCCCCTGCCCAATGCCCTCCGACGAGGACAGAATACGGGATCAGCACCAGCAGCGCGGGCAGTTTCTTGCGCGACAGGACCGCTGGCAGGACCTCGCGGATCTGATGTGCGAGGCAGACAGGACACGGGCAACAACACCCGGCGGCATGCCGGTTGCGGATCTGCTCAGTTTCGGGGCCCGGTCGGACGTCGTTCTGGCGGTTGAACATGCGCTCACCGATGGACGGCGCGCGGGCAGCCCGGCGCTGATGTCCGGGATCGAAGCGCTGGAGGAGATGCTTGCCGAAGATCCTGCCTGCCCATGGCGCGGGGCGACCGTGGCGATGGCACATACGGACACCGGCTGGTTCTGGCGTGGCACCGGTTGGGAATCCCAGGTACCGGACCGTAACCTCGAAGCCTTTTCCGCCCATTTCGACCGTGCGCGGGATATTCTTGATCGTTTCGCACCGACGCGGAAGACATCGCCCTTTGTGAGCGGTGCGTTTTGCGCCCTGCACGGCGCCGGGGGCCAACACCTCGACACACTGACACGCGATTTCGAACAACTGATCGACCTGAACCCAATGAACCCCGCACCACTGCGGTCTCTGGGCAATTACGCGTCGCCGCGCTGGTTCGGGTCCGGACAGGCACTGGAGCTTGAGGCACGGCGTACTGCAGCACGGCTGCTCCCGCACTGGGGGGCCGGTGGATACACCTGGGTGATGATGGACGCGCTGTCGGGCGATGAAACTGTCTGCGCGGCGCTCGATACGGATTTCTTTATCGAAGGCCTGGGCGACATTCTGGAACGCCGTTCCGATCAGTATACCGCCAACCTGCTCGCAGCATGGTGTATGAACAGCTTTGCACGACACCAGAGTGCGGATGAAGATACGCGCATCACCCGCCGCAAAATTGCTGCCTGCGCCGGCTGGATTGTCAGGAATCACATGACAGAACTGCATCCGCTGATCTGGGCACATGCCGCACGGGGATTTGACAACAACCTATGCGTGAATTCAACGCGACGCTTTGCCGCTTCCGGGCGAGAAGACGCGCTCAGACTCTTGCGACACGTGTTCCGTCATGAGATCAATGAAGGGCTACAGATTACGTTTACCCCCAAAGGACCTGTTACAAAACAGGCGTAAACGAACGCAGGGCAGGAAGGGAGGACATGATGACGACGATACCCGCAGACGCCGCGCACTGGGACACCGGTGACTGGATCGAATGGCACCGCACAGCGGACTCCGTGCAGGCCGCACCATGCTCCGCAACCAGCGACAATGAGGCCCGCCTCATGGCGCTCGAGGTCAGCCTGCTGCGCTGCGCCCGCGTGCACTACCACCTGACCGGCGAACACCTCCCCGTCTACGATGCAATCGCCCGCGTTCACGCAGCGCTGAACTACAACGTGCCGCTCGACGGGACCCGCGCCAGTGACGTGCTGACCCTGGTCCTCCCCCCCATGGGGCCGGACAATGTTGTTTCCGTTGATCTGAACCATACCTTCAGCACGCTTGTGGTGGTGCGCATCCGTGACAATTTCACATCCGACTCGCGTATGTGTCTGCGGCGCAACCTGCGGACGCCCGCCGGTGCGACCACCCTCGACCTGAGCTGGGCCGCCCTGCCCGAGATCCACTGACATAGCAGGACTTGCGACCTTTCCCCGCCTGGCCTAAGACGCTTGCAGTCTGAACTGAACTGCGGGAACGCTGCGCCATGCTCGATCTGACCTACGACACACCAAAGCCAAAAGTCATTGCCGGAGCAAAAGACGACTGGGAACTGGTGATCGGCATGGAGGTTCATGCCCAGGTCACGTCGAATGCAAAACTCTTCTCGCCGGCGTCCACCACGTTTGGCGCCGAACCCAACAATAACGTTTCCTTTGTGGATGCGGCCATGCCCGGCATGCTGCCCACGATCAATGAGTTCTGCGTCGAGCAGGCGGTTCGAACGGGCCTGGGCCTGAAGGCAGAGATCAACCTGACCTCTGCATTTGACCGCAAGAACTATTTCTATCCGGACCTGCCACAGGGATATCAGATCAGCCAGCTCTATCACCCTATCGTTGGCGAAGGCGAAGTCCTGGTCGAAATGGGTGACGGCACAGCCCGCCTCGTGCGGGTCGAGCGCATCCACCTGGAACAGGATGCGGGCAAATCGATCCATGATATGGACCCGAACATGTCCTTTGTGGACCTGAACCGTACCGGTGTGGCGCTGATGGAGATCGTGTCGCGCCCCGACATCCGCGGCCCCGAAGAGGCCGCCGCCTATCTGGCGAAGCTGCGCCAGATCCTGCGATACCTGGGCACCTGTGACGGCAACATGCAATCCGGATCCATGCGCGCGGACGTGAACGTGTCGGTCTGCCGCCCCGGTGCCTATGAGAAATACCAGGCGACACAGGATTTCAGCCACCTTGGCACGCGCTGCGAGATCAAGAACATGAATTCCATGCGGTTCATCCAGCAGGCCATCGAAGTTGAGGCGCGCCGCCAGATCGCAATTGTTGAGGCTGGCGGTGAAGTTGAGCAGGAAACCCGCCTGTACGATCCCGACAGGAATGAAACGCGATCCATGCGGTCCAAGGAGGAAGCGCACGACTACCGCTATTTCCCCGACCCTGACCTTCTGCCTCTGGAAATCGAGCAGGCCTGGGTGGACGACATCGCGGCGAATCTGCCGGAACTGCCGGATGCCAAGAAAGCCCGTTTCATCAATGACTTCGGCCTGAGCGACTATGATGCCTCCGTGCTGACGGCGGACCTGGACAGCGCAGGCTACTTTGAAGCGGTCGCTCAGGGGCGCGATGGCAAATCCGCGGCGAACTGGGTGATCAACGAACTCTTTGGACGGCTGAAAAAGGACGACCGCGACATCACGGACAGTCCGGTGAGCCCTGCACAGCTGGGCGGCATCATCGACCTCATCGCATCAGATGCGATTTCCGGCAAAATCGCCAAGGACCTCTTTGAAATCGTTTACACCGAAGGTGGCGACCCCGCAGAGATTGTTGAAGCGCGCGGCATGAAGCAGGTGACGGACACAGGTGCCATCGAAGCCGCTGTGGACGAGATCATCGCAGCCAATCCGGAACAGGTGGCCAAGGCGCAGGAAAACCCGAAGCTGGCGGGCTGGTTTGTGGGTCAGGTGATGAAGGCGACGGGTGGCAAAGCCAACCCCAAGGCTGTGAACCAGCTGGTTGCGCAAAAACTCAAGGGCTGATCAGGTCACGGGCGTAAAAATCCGCAGAACGGCCGAGCCCAGCAGCAGACCGTAGCCGACCTTAAGACAGATCTCATCAGCACGTCGCCAGCGGGCTACCCGGAAGGCGGCATCCTGCTCCAGCTCCTGCGCGATGACATCCAGCGCACTGCTGTCCCCCTGTTCGCGGCGGGACTGCACGAGGTCTTCGATCCGGGCGAGAGTCTTTTTGTTGAAATTGAGAGAGAACGCGGGAACGGCCAGAAGGCCTATGCCCAATGCCCCTGCTGCGTTCAGAAATGTGGGATGCGTGAGATATCCGCCGGTGCAGGCGATCAGATCACCGCACACACTTCATCCCCGACAGCTTCCTCGGCCTCATCGACAAAGGGTGTGATCTTCAGACGGGCACCACAGGCGTGAAAATACCGTGAACACGACTGGATTTCAGGTAACGCTCCTGTCGCGGATTCCATCTTGGAAATATGAGACTGCGACAGACCGGAACGTTCAGCCAGTTCGGTCTGTGTCAGCCCGGCTTTCTTGCGTAACGAACGAAACAGCAGAGCCATATCGCGTTTCGCCTTGTTCCTGTCCCAGGACTCCGCAAGGGCCGGATCATCAGCAATCAGAAGGTCTTTGAGCGTTATCACAGGATCACTCCCATTCAGTTACATCAAGATTTCGGTGCCGGATCACCATGTCACGTGCAGCGGCACAGCTGTCATCGGCGGGAACAGCGCCGTGGATCATCAGCGGCGGCGGTCCGGACGCCGCCACTTCCAGGGACACCACCAGTCTGTGTGCTTTGCACTCCGGTATCATCACCGCACAGACCACATAACCGCCGGCAAGGCGTCCACAACGTTCTGAAGTGTCCGGGTCATTCGATCTGAACTCCTTTTCGAGCATCAGAATGTTTTCACGGCACGGTATGGACAGGTGCCTGATGCCGCCAACGAGTTCCGCCTCAAACCCTTCCGGGTAACGGATTTCCCGTTTCTGGTATCGCTTATATATATCCGGGTGCATATTCTGTCAAGTATATATGTATTCTGGTGAATATCGCGTCGTTGCCATCCCAGTTCTTTTCGCACTACCCGAAAGAATGGTACAGACGTGAAGACCGGTTATTGATCCTGAAAGTACCGACCATGAAACCTGCACCTTTCCGATCCTCTCTGATGCCCGTCAGGCCGGAGTGGACGGATTACAACGGGCATATGAACATGGCCTACTATGGAGTGCTGTTCGACGAGGCCGCTGACGAGATTTATCCGCAGATTGGGTTTGGCCCCGCGTATCAGAAGACCGGCTTCACAACCTATACTGCCGAATTTCACATCTGCTACCTGCGCGAACTGCATGAAGGGGATAAGGTTAACATCACGCTACAGCTTCTTGATTTTGATGAGAAACGCTTCCATACGTGGCAGGAAATCTGGCATGTGGACGGATGGTGTGCCGCCACCGGCGAAACGCTGGGACTCCACATTGATCAGTCCGGGCCAAACGTAGCGCCCATGCCTCCCGAGATCTTGGCGCGTCTTGAACAGATGCACGCAGATCACAGCAAGTTGCCGCGACCGGAACGCGCCGGACGCCGGATCGGAATTCCCCGCAGAACCTGAACTCCCGCTCAGCGTGCACTTGGGGCGCGCACCTTTGCTCAGGCTCCTGAAACTGTTATAAAAAGCTGACGGAGACGAAGCCTATGCCACAATATGAATACAGGGTTGTGCCCGCCCCGCTGCAGGGTCAGGGTGCCCGGGCGACCGGGACGGCCGATAACCGCCTGGCAACAGCGCTGCAAACGCTGATGAATGACATGGGCATGCGTGGCTGGGAATACCAGCGCGCCGAGGCTCTGCCCGGCGCGGGCAACGGCCCTTCCACGGCTGAGGTCATGCTGGTTTTCCGACGCCCGGTTCCCGAGCGTTCCCCGCTGGTGCTTCGGGCTGCTGAAAGACTGCCGACACCTCCGCCGCGCACCGGTCCCGTGCCCGTGCCAATGCCACAGGATGACAAAATACCCGAAGTCATCGCGAAAGCGCGTCCGCCCGCGCCCGTAACCGCGTACACAAAGCCTAAAGACCCCGAAGACGATGCCTCGGGCAGTGAGGGTGCCACACGTATGTTACAGGACAACGGTGTCGAGGATTTCAGCGAGGTGTCCGGCCTGACGAATTCTCTGCTGCAACTGGCAGCCTCAAGAAAAGCATCGGGATCAAAGACTTGAACGTCATTCTTCAGGTGATGCATCAATTGCGAGTGCATGTATCCGGCTGATGAGGTCAGCACCCAGCGCTGTGTGAATGGCACGGTGGCGCGCCACACGGGACATCCCCTGGAAGGTTTCTGCCCGGATCATCACATTGAAATGGCTTTCCACTCCTTCGGTGAATCCGGCGTGTCCACGATGGCTTTCGGTGTCATCAACAACTTCGAGCTCGCCGGGGCTGAAAGCCTCACGAAGACGTTCCTCAATCTCCAGACGTTTAGACATTTTTTTGGCTCAGCCCCCTTCAATCTTTCCGAGCACAGTCTAAACTAGGCGGCCTCGACTCGTATAGGTGCCAAAATGCGTAAACCCGATCCTTTCGGATTCGACATGTCCGTCTCCTCCTCAAAAAAGAAAAACCCGCGCGGGCGCAGGGGGATGTCAGGTGCCTCAGAGACATCAACGCGCATCTGCGATCACGAAGGCTGCGAGGAACCGGGAAAGTTCAGAGCCCCAAAGGCGCCCGACGTTCTGGATGACTTTTTCTGGTTCTGTCAGACGCATGTGCGGGAATATAACCTGAAATGGAATTTCTTTGACGGCACCACAGAGGCCGAGTTGAACGCCCAGATGTCCAAGGACAAGGTCTGGGAGCGCAACACTAAGCCAATGGGTGATCCGGAGGCGCGGGCCTGGGCCAGACTGGGCATCGAAGACCCCCATCAGGTGCTGGGTGCCAATGCCACACAGAACCCGGGCCGGGGCAGCCAGGGAGGGCGCCGCCTGCCCCCCACCGAGCGTCGGGCACTGGAAATTCTGGAGGCCAAAGACACCTGGACCAAACCAGAGGTGCGCAAGGCCTACAAGGCGCTTATCAAGGTGCTGCATCCTGACATGAACGGCGGTGACCGCAGCCAGGAAGAGCAGCTTCAGGAAGTTGTCTGGGCCTGGGATCAGATCAAAGGCAGCCGTAACTTCAAAGACTGATGGCCTAAGGTTTCAGCATAACTGGACAGGCCCTTTCCCTTGCACCCCGCCGCAATATGTTGCACGAGGTGAGCCGGGCGTAATCCGACGCCCGCCCCTATTGTTTGAAGGACGAAACCCATGGCCGACGGCGCACTGGACATCAACACGAAACCCACCGAAGAAATCAGCGTTCGCGAAGTGTTCGGCATTGACACGGATATGGTGGTCAAGGGTTTTGCCGACGGCAGCGACCGGGTGCCGGACATGGACAGCACCTACAAGTTTGATCCCGATACGACGCTGGCGATCCTTGCAGGTTTTGCGCACAACCGGCGCGTGATGATCCAGGGCTACCACGGTACAGGTAAGTCGACGCACATCGAACAGGTGGCATCCCGCCTGAACTGGCCGGCCGTCCGTGTGAACCTCGACAGCCACATCAGCCGGATTGACCTGATCGGTAAGGATGCGATCAAGCTCAAAGATGGCAAACAGGTCACCGATTTCCAGGAAGGCATCCTGCCCTGGGCTCTGCGGAACCCGACGGCAATCGTGTTTGATGAATACGACGCGGGCCGCGCAGATGTGATGTTCGTGATCCAGCGGGTGCTGGAAGTGGACGGCAAACTCACCCTGCTCGATCAGAACCAGGTGATCACGCCGCACCCGTATTTCCGCATTTTTGCGACGGCAAACACCGTGGGCCTTGGCGACACCACCGGCCTTTATCACGGCACCCAGCAGATCAACCAGGGCCAGATGGACCGCTGGTCGCTGGTCGCCACGCTGAACTATCTCAGCATTGATGCCGAGACCGCGATCGTGCTCAGCAAGAACCCGCATTATAACACCGAAAAAGGCCGCAAAATCGTCAAGCAGATGGTGACGGTCGCGGACCTCACGCGCACAGCCTTCATGAATGGGGATCTGTCCACGGTGATGTCACCGCGGACGGTGATCGCCTGGGCGCAGAACGCCGAGATTTTCCGCAACGTGGGCTATGCTTTCCGGCTGTCGTTCCTCAACAAGTGTGACGAGCTGGAACGGCAGACCGTGGCTGAGTTCTATCAGCGCCTCTTTGACGAGGAACTGCCTGAGAGTGCCGCAAGCGTGAGCCTGGGGTGATCCCATGCACATCGGGTTGATCGGAGGCATCGGCCCGGCAGCCACGGTGGTTTACTATCAGCGGCTGACGGCGCTGATGCGGGAACGCACCACTAAACTGGAACTTACAATCGTTCAGGCCAGCGCGGATGAGCTGGTCGCAAACAACCTTGCGGACAACCGCGCGGCACAGGCCGGGATATACGCGAGGCTGATCGAACGCCTGAAAGCAGCCGGTGCTGATTGCGCCGCGATAACCTCGCTGGGGGGGCATTTCTGCTACGCCGAAACCGAAGCGCTGAGTGTGCTGCCGCTGGTCAGTGGTGTGACGCCGCTTGATGCGTATTTCGCGGAACACGGGTTGAAGACAGTTGGGCTCCTGGGCACCAGTGTGGTCATGCGCACTGGCCTTTACGGGCAGCTGGACAAAACACGGGCCGTGGCACCGCAGAACGATCTTGACCGGGTCGCGCAGACCTATCTGGACATGGCGCTGCGCGGCGCGTGTACACCTGACGACCGGGCCATTTTCTTTGACGCGGGACAGCGCCTGGTATTGGAACAGGGCGCGGATGCCATCGTGCTCGCCGGGACGGATCTGGGTCTCGCGTTTGACGGCCACGATCCGGGGTATAAAGTAATAGACGCACTGGACGTGCATGTGGCCCTGCTGGCCGATCTTGCAACCGGCAAACGGTCGCTGACCTGATGGGAACGGACAAATGAGCAAACCCTCTGACAATCCGGCTGACGCGTTCAAAAAGGCGCTTGGCGAGGCGACCAAGGTCATGGCCCATGATCCCGAGCTGACGGTCAGCTATTCCGTCGATCCTGCGGGCATGTCGGGCGACGCGATGCGTCTGCCTCAGGTCAGCCGACGTATGACCCGCGAAGAGGTGCTGCTGGCCCGTGGTACCGCCGACGCGCTGGCGCTTCACCGTCGGTATCACAACGGTCAGACCCACTCGAAATACCAGCCACAGGGCGATATGGCCCGCGATCTCTATGAGGCGATGGAAACTGCGCGTTGCGAGGCGATGGGCGCCCGCGATATGCCGGGCACTGCGGGTAATATTGACGCCAAAATCGGGCATGAGGCCATGCGCCGCGGTTATGGTCAGGTGTCCCAGGCGGCAGATGTACCATTGTCCGTCGCGGCGGGGTATCTGATCCGCCATCTGGCGACCGGGCGTGATCTGCCGCCCGACGCCCAGAACGTCATGGAGTTGTGGCGGGGGTTTATCGAGGATCAGTGTGGTGGCACACTGGAAAACCTGGATGAAACGCTCAGCGACCAGTCCGCTTTTGCGAAATTTGCCCGCCAGATGATTTCCGATCTGGGCTATGGCGATCAGCTGGGTGACGACCCCGACCAGATTGACGAGGACCAGGAAGACGAGGCCGAGGAAGGCACCGACGACGATTCCGAGCCCGACAGCACCGGTCAGGACGATCAGGACGAGGAGGAAGCCGAAGGCTCGCCCGAACAAAGCCAGGAAGAGCAGCAGGATGCCGCTCAGGCCCAGGTCTCTATGGATGACATGGCTGACCAGGAAATGGGCGACGAGGCAGAGATGCCGGAGGGCGAGGCCCCGATGGAGCCTCCTGCCCCGCAGCCTGCTTCTGAGGCTGACCCGGATTACCTGGTCTATATGAACGACCACGACGAAGAGATTGGTGCCGAAGAGCTGGCCGAACCTGTGGAGCTGGAGCGTCTGCGGGCCTATCTGGATCAGCAGCTGGAACCGCTCAAAGGGGCGGTAAGCCGTCTGGCCAACAAGCTGCAGCGCCGCCTGCAGGCGCAACAGAACCGCTCCTGGGAATTTGATCTGGAAGAAGGCATGCTGGACGCCGGGCGCCTGGCCCGTGTGGTGGCCAACCCGACCACGCCGCTGTCCTTTAAAGTCGAAAAAGACACCGAGTTCCGCGACACGGTTGTCACGCTGCTGCTGGACAATTCCGGGTCCATGCGCGGGCGGCCCATTTCCATCGCCGCGATCTGTGCGGATGTTCTGGCGCGTACTCTGGAACGCTGCAACGTCAAGGTTGAGATCCTGGGCTTTACCACCCGGGCGTGGAAGGGCGGTCAGGCGCGGGAGGCCTGGCTGAATGAGGGACGACCGCAGCAGCCCGGAAGGCTGAACGATCTGCGCCACATCATCTATAAATCTGCCGACGCCCCCTGGCGCCGGACCCGGCCCAACCTGGGCCTGATGATGAAGGAAGGTCTGCTGAAAGAAAATATCGACGGTGAAGCGCTGGAGTGGGCGCACCGCCGGATGCTGATGCGCAGCGAGGCGCGCAAAATCCTGATGGTGATTTCGGACGGCGCGCCGGTGGATGACAGCACCCTGTCGGTGAACCCGGCAAACTATCTCGAGAAACACCTGCGCGATGTGATCGCGATGGTCGAGAAACGGCGCGCGGTTGAACTGCTCGCGATCGGGATCGGTCATGATGTGACGCGCTATTATGACCGGGCGGTGACCATCACGGATGTGGACCAGCTGGCCGGTGCCATGACCGAGCAGCTGGCAGCACTTTTTGACAGCAATCCCCGTGCACGCGCGCGCATCATGGGGATCCGGCGCGCGGGCTGACACCCGCGGGACGCTCCGCGGGGGATATTTGGGGCCAGAAGAAACAAGAGGGCGGAGACATGTTCCAGACGTTTGAGGTGACGGCGCGCCCGGAACAGGGCCCGCCAAGGCTGGCGGCCCTTCGGGCCGCACTGGACGCGGAAAATCTGGACGGTTTTTTTGTGCCGCGCGCGGATGCCCATCAGGGTGAGTATGTCGCCGCACATGATGAGCGGCTGGCCTGGCTGACCGGTTTCACCGGGTCCGCCGGGTTCTGTATCGCGCTGAAGGATGTTGCCGGTGTATTCATAGATGGCCGTTACCGCACGCAGGTGAAGTCGCAGGTCGCAGCAGACTACACGCCTGTGCCATGGCCTGACGTAAAACCTGGAGCATGGCTGAGCGAACAACTCCCACAGGGTGGTGTGGTCGGGTTTGATCCCTGGCTTCACACGGCAGGCCAGCTGGAAACACTGCGCAAGGATCTGGACGGCAGCGGCATTGACATGCGCCCTGTTGCCAATCTGGTAGACCGGATATGGGAAGATCAGCCCCCGCCGCCAATGGAGCCTGCGCGGGTTCATCCACTTGAATTCGCAGGCGAAAGCCATGAAAGCAAGCGCCAGCGGCTGGGGAAGGCTCTGGCAAAGGCAGGGCACCGCTCTGCGGTCATCACACTGCCCGATTCCGCCTGCTGGCTGCTGAATATTCGCGGGGCGGACATACCACGCAACCCGATTGCCCAGGGTTTTGCGGTGCTGACGGATACCGGACTTGTGCACCTTTTCATGGCTGCGGAAAAACTGGAGGATGTGCGTGACCACCTTGGCCCGGAAGTGACTGTGCATGCGCCGGAACACCTGGTGAATTTTGTCAGCGGGCTCGAAGGACCGGTGCGTCTGGACAAGGGCTCGGTCCCGGTGGCCGTCGCGGCTGCGGCTGGCACTGCGACAGTCTGGGGCGATGAGCCCTGTGCGCTGCCCAAGGCCCGTAAAAATGAAGCTGAAATCGCGGGGTCAGCGGCGGCGCATCTGCGCGATGGGGCGGCCGTTGTGGAACTCCTCGCTTGGCTGGATGATCAGGCACCGGGGACGCTGACAGAAACGCAGGTTGTCACAAAACTTGAAGCGCAGCGGCGCAATGACAATGCGCTGCAGGATATCAGTTTTGAGACCATCGCCGGCACCGGCCCACACGGTGCGATCATGCATTACCGCGTGACTGAGGAAACCGATGCAACGCTGGAAGACGGGCATCTGATCGTTCTGGACAGTGGCGGCCAGTACCTTGACGGGACGACGGATATCACCCGCACAATCGCCATCGGTACTCCGCCCGAAGAAGCGGCGCAGGCCTTTACCCGCGTGCTGCAAGGCATGATCGGGATGAGCCGGCTGCGCTGGCCGGCGGGGCTGGCGGGACGCGATATCGAGGCCATTGGCCGCCTGCCGCTGTGGCTCGCGGGGCAGGACTTTGACCACGGGCTGGGCCACGGGGTCGGCGCCTATCTGAGTGTGCACGAAGGGCCGCAGCGCCTGAGCCGTATCAGCCATGTGCCCATCGAACCGGGCATGATCCTGTCGAATGAGCCAGGGTATTACCGCGAAGGGGCTTTTGGCATTCGCATCGAAAACCTGGTGGTCGCGCAGGAAGCGCAGCCGCTGGAAGGCGGTGACGATCACCGGGCGATGCTCGACTGGCGCACACTGACGTTTGCACCTATCGACCGGCGGCTTGTGGTTTCCGGCATGCTCACACCCGCAGAACGTGACTGGCTCAACAGCTACCACGCTGAAGTTGCAGAAAAGATCGGCCCGCGCCTATCCCCCGCTGCAAAAACGTGGTTGGATACCGCAACTGCGCCGATCTGACCTTTGGGCAGCGCCCCGACGGGTGTTCCGGACCGGCGCTGAAACGCCGTCTGACGCATCAGGGGAGACACGGAACATGGCCGCACATATCACAATCCGCAAAGCCGAAGGCACATGGTCTGTCCGCGCCGGTGGCGCTGTTCTGGGCGAAAGCGACAATGCTCTGGAACTCATTGAGGGCGATTACCCGCCTGTCATTTATTTCCCGCGTGACGATATCGCGATGGCTTTTCTGGATGGGACGGACAAGTCCACGCACTGCCCCTACAAGGGCGACGCCAGCTACTTTTCTGTGGTCACCAAAAGCACGACGCTGACCGATGTGGCATGGTCCTATGAAGCGCCCATCGAAGACGTGGCCCGCATCAAGGGCCACCTTGCGTTTTATACAAATGGCGACGTGACCGTCGAACAGATCTGATTCCGGATCACGAGTGCTCTTCGGCCGCTGTCGCGGCGAGCGCACGGTTATAGACCTTGAGCGCATCAACGTGGAACACAGCGCCCAGAAGTTGCGGCGGCGTGGCGTCCGCGCTGAGCGTCACAACCGGAATGAAGTTCTGGCCAGTGTCAAAAATCGGCATTGCGGCCTCAAGAGTAGCAGTCGCATCGATGTAGATCCCCTCACCGATCATCTCCCAGCAGGCCTCCTCGCTGGCCGCACGCGGATCGTCCGGCGTACGCATCACGCTGCCCACCCGGAACATCGCGAGCAGATAGGCCTGGGGCCCTGCCGCAAGATGGATGCCCCGCCGCTCCAGCTGGGTCAGAAAGAAACTGCGGTCCACGAGGCGCGACGCTAGTGCGGTAGACATAGACACAGCAACCATGACCGCCAGCCCCGTTTGCCAGTCTCCTGTCAGCTCAAAAACAATCAGTGTGGTGGAAATGGGCGCGCCCAGAACTGCTGCGGCCACGGCGCCCATGCCTGCTAGGGCATAAAGCGTATAGGACCCGGACACATCAGGGAAAATCCCCGTTGCAATAAGGCCAAAGCTGAGCCCCGTCAGCGCTCCGACCATCAGAGAGGGTGAGAAAACACCGCCGCCCATCCGGCCGGCCATAGTGATCGCCACGGCCACTGTTTTCAGAATGGCAAACACGATGGCATCCCAGAGACCAAGCTGACCAGTCAGCGCCAGCGACGTCGTCTCATAGCCAACACCGATGATATGGGGAAACCAGATGGCAATCCCGCCCAGCATTGCGCCGGCCACCGCAGGCCGCAGCCAGCCGGGGATGCGCAGTCGGTTCTGCAGAACGGTGCCGAAATCATCAGACCAGAAAATCGCTTTCATCAGCGCGACCGCCACAACGCCCGACATCAGTCCAAGCAGCAGAAACGCGGGCATTTCCTGGTAAAACTGCACCTCTCCGGTAGTCGCGAGAGTGAATTCCGTGACCCCGCCAAATTCCAGACGGTTGATGACTGTTCCCGCAGCACTTGCGATCACAATCGGGGCAAAGGCGTGCACCGCAAAATGGCGCAGGACGACCTCCAGAGCAAAAAGTGCACCGGCTATGGGGGCATTGAAGCTGGCAGAGACCGCAGCCGCCACAGCACAGCCCAGCAGGTCGCGTCCGGTGATCCCGTCCGCATGCATTCTGCGGTTCACCCAGGTCGAAATAACCGCCGCAAGGTGCACAACCGGACCTTCCCTGCCGCTCGATCCACCTGTGCCCAGCGTGATCATTGAGGCCAGCGCCGATGCCAGACCAGCGCGCGTCTCAACCCGGCCATCGTGCATGGCGGCCCCGTGAATTACATCCGCGACGGACCGCGCCCGGCCATCATTCGTGAACCTGTTCAGGATGACACCGACAACCAGCCCCCCGCAGACCGGGATGATCAGGATCATGTACCAGGGCAGCGATTCCGCAAAGCTGTGAAGCAGACGCACGTCTTCGGTACCATAAAGAAAGGTCTGCAGCGCGTTGATTCCCTTGCGGAAAAATAATGCTGCGAACCCCGCCGCAATCCCGACCGCAAGCGCGATAAACCAGAACTGGATCTGTCCGGGCCCCTGTTTGCGCAAAACCTCAAGCCCGTGGCGGCACGAAGATACCGCATGGTCCAGCTGCCGTGAAATCATGGAACGGTCTGGCGGCGGCATGCGTGCACTCGGGTCCTTCGTTTCGTTTGTCCGGTCATCGCCGGATGAGCGGTCAGCCCGCCAGCAGCGCCCGGGCAGCGCCCCGGGCTTCTTCGGTTATTGTGTCGCCCGACAGCATGCGGGCGATTTCGTCGACCCGGTCCGCCCCCGGCAGAGCCGTCACAGTCGAGGTTGTCATGCCTGCGTGTACCTGTTTTTCCACGCGCCAGTGATGGGCACCAAGTGCTGCAACCTGCGGGGAATGGGTCACGACAAGAACCTGCCCGCCGCGCGCGAGGTCTGACAGACGCCGCCCCACCGCATCGGCAGTCGCACCGCCAACGCCACGGTCAATTTCATCAAAGATCATGGTCAGACCATCCTGACCGCGCGTCAGACAGACCTTCAGTGCCAGCAGGAACCGGCTCAACTCGCCACCCGACGCAATGCGGTTGATGGGCCCGGCCGGTGCGCCAGGGTTCGTGGCCACGCAGAAGGCAACCGTATCCCATCCGTCCGGACCGGGTGTTTCATCTGTGATGATGGTTTCAAAAACGGCGCGCTCCATGCGCAGGGGCGCGAGTTCTTTGCCCACCGCCCGATCCAGCGATTTCGCGGCCTTTCTGCGGCCTTCACTGAGCGCGGCAGCGGCCGCGTCATACTTTGCTTCCGCATCACCCAGGGCTTTGCGCAACCCGGCCAGCTCCACGTCGCCTGCATCCAGAGCGGCCAACCGGGCGCGCAGTGTATCGCCAAAACCTGCAAGCTCATCCGGCAACACATCATGTTTGCGGGCAAGCGCCCGGATTGCAAAGAGCCGTTCCTCGGCTTCCTCAAGTTCAGCGGGGTTAAAGGACAGATCGTCAATCGCGGCGGTAATGCCGCCCGCCGCTTCGTCCAGTTCCACCATTGCGCGTGATAATGCCGCCAGCGGGGCCTCAAGACGCCCTTCAGCATGTGTTGCGGCCCCCTCCAGCCAACGCAGCGCCTCACCCATTGCGGCCTCGGCCCCCTGATGGCCGAGCAGTTCGTGCGCCCGGATAACATCACTGCGGATCTTTTCCGCCCCCTGCATCAGCCGGCGCTGCGCATCCAGCGCGGCCTCTTCACCGGCCTCAGGCGACAGAGCATCAAGCTCTGCCACGGCATGGCGCAGGAACTCTTCCTCTTCCCGGATATCGGCAATTGCGGCTTCTGCCGCAGCAAGCGTCTTCGCTGTCCGGCCCTTCTCTGTCCAGGCCCTGCGGGTTGCCGCTTTGCGCGTGTCCAGCCCGCCAAAATCATCCAGGATCGCGCGGTGGCCTTTCTGATCCAGAAGGCCCCGGTCATCGTGCTGGCCGTGCAGCTCCACGAGCGTCGCAGACAACTGGCGCAGCACATCGCCTGAACAGCGGCGATCATTGACCCAGGCCGTTTTGCGCCCGTCCAGCGTATTGACCCGCCGCAGGATCAACTCGTCGGAGACCGGAAGGCCCGCTTCTTCCAGAACAGCACGGGCCGGGTGACCGGCGCTCAGATCGAACCAGGCCGTCACCTCACCCTGAGATGCGCCCTTGCGCACCAGATCGGCGCGGCCCCGCCAGCCCAGCACAAAACCTAAGGAATCCAGAAGGATCGACTTGCCGGCACCTGTCTCACCGGTCAGCACATTCAGCCCCGGCTGAAAGGCAAGTTCCAGCCGGTCGATGATCAGCATATCCGAAATATCAAGCCCGCGCAGCATAGGCGTTATCCCGTATCCCGGCGCCCCGCCGTCAGAGCCAGTCGCCTTTGATTGTCTGGCGATACACCTGGCGCAGCCATCCATCTCCCGCCGCTTCAAGTGTCAGCCCCTGCCCTGTCAGCAGCGCGTAACTGTCTTCATACCAGTCTGTGGACCGGTAGTTGAAACCCAGGATTGCACCGGCTGTGCGCGCCTCATCCTCAAGCCCAAGCGACAGATAAGCTTCCACAAGGCGGTGCAGCGCTTCCGGCGTCTGCGTCGTGGTCTGGAAGTCTTCGACTACGACACGGAACCGGTTAATGGCCGCCGTGTAGTGGTTGCGGCGCAGATAGTACCGCCCGATTTCCATTTCCTTGGCAGCAAGGTGGTCAAACGCAAGGTCGAACTTCAGGATAGAGGACCGAGCATATTCGCTGTCCGGATAGCGCTCGATCACCTCCCGCAGGGCCTGCAGCGCCTGGAAGGTCAGCCCCTGATCCCGCCCGACCTCGTCAATCTGGTCGTAATAGCTCAGCGCCAGCAGATACTGGGCATAGGCCGCATCATCATCATCCGGGTAAAAATCGATGAACCGCTGGGCGGCAGAACGGCTGTTCGGGTAATCTTCATCCGAATGGTAGGCAAAGGCCTGCATGATCAGCGCCCGGCGTGCCCAGTCAGAATAGGGATAGAGACGCTCGATTTCTGAGAAATAGAAAGCGGCCTCTTCAGGGTCGGACCGGTTCAGCTCAAACTCGCCGCGCTCGAAAATCTGTTCCGGACTGTAGGTCTCCAGCGGGATTTCCTGAGGGTTGAAAAAGCTGCCGTCGGTGCGGCCATCATTCCCACCACACCCGGCCAGGATCACACTCACAAGAACCGCGCCGTATTTTAGTTTTTGTGCGCTGAACAGACCCACGCCAGACACCCTTTTCGTTACCCCGTGCACCGGTTTTCCCCGCTACCCGATGGTCCTAGCACAGAAAATTGCCATGCAAAACGCCCTTTGCACAACATCCGCCGTTTGTGATGAAGAGATGCCGTGCAAGCTCAGGCAACTGCGGGAATTTCATCCCAGACAAGGCCATAGCCCGGAAGGCGCGAGACCTGATCATCCGTGCAGATCAGCATACGGAATGCACCCGGCGTGGCGAAAAGTTCGCGCAGCAGTGTGTTGGTCAGAGAGTGCCCTGCCCGCACGCCTGTGTAGTGTCCGATCAGTGGGGCACCGGCCAGCGCCAGATCCCCCAGCGCGTCCAGCATTTTGTGCCGGACGGGTTCGTCCCGGTGGCGCAGACCGCCCGGGCTCAGAACGCGGTCGCCGTCAAACACAACGGCGTTTTCACCGGCGTTGCCACCGAGCGCCAGACCATTCGCGCGCATGGCGTCCACGTCGGACTGGCGGCAGAATGTACGGCTGTCGCAGAGTTCACGGGCAAAGCTGCCATTATTCATGACCAGCGACTTGCTCTGGTGGCCGATGGCACGGTCTGTAAAATCAATCTCGAAATCGATGCGCAGTGTGTCCGCCGGCGCCAGCGTGGCAGTGGCCTCACCATCACGGACAGTGACCTGCTTCAGGACTTCGAAAGCACGCACCGGAGCAGGCAGTGTGCGCAGACCGCGCTGCATGATACCCCGGACAAAAGGCGCCGCCGACCCATCAAGGATCGGCACTTCGGGGCCATCGATCTCGACCAGAGCGTTGTGGACACCGCAGCCGGCGAGCGCCGCCATGATGTGCTCAACAGTGGAAACTTCGAGGCCCGCGTTGTTCTGAATGCGGGTACAGAGAGGCGACCGCAGTACAGCGTCCCAGCGTGCCGGGATCAGACGATCGCCGGAGGCCACATCCGTGCGCGAAAACCAGATACCATGCTCCGCGCCTGCAGGGCGGACCGTAACAACAGCCTTCTTGCCCGAGTGCAACCCGGTACCTGAAAAGCTGACTGGCGATTTGATCGTTGTCTGCACGTGACCCTCAAGAAAGACGGATTAACTCCGGTTGAGCGCTAACTAATCACACCACAGTCAAGCCTCAACTCAATCTTTGCAACGGACTGAAACACTCCTGTTACAATTCGGCAGAAACACGCCGCAGCCATCTTAACGCCTTGTAAACAAAAGAGAACGGGCCGCCAACTGGCAGCCCGTTCGAAAGGGAATGTGATGCGGTCAGTTGGCCTGACGGCGCAGGAATGCCGGAATTTCGATCCGCTCCTGGTCCGGGTCGGCCTGCTCCTGAGGCACTGGCGCCGGTGCTGCGGTCCGCTGCTGGACCTGCGGCTGTTGCCGCGGTGCAGCGGGGGCTCCGCCTTCGGCCTGTCCGGTCATCCGGTTGATCAGCGAATTGATCCCAAAGCGCGGGCGCTCACCCTGCGGGTCTGCTTCTGCTGCAGGCTGCTGACGTGCAGGATAGGGTGCTGCCTTTTCCGCTGCCGCGCGCAGGCGCGCCATGGCTTCAGGTGACGGTGTTCCGGGTGCCGGTGCGCGGGGGGCAACAAAGCTCTCCGCCGCAGGCTCTTCCTCGCGGGTTGGCTCAAAGGCTGCAACTTCCGGCTGGTACGCCGGTGCCGGCAGATCATCTTCCGCTGCCACAGCGCGGCTGTCTGCGAACACATCCGCATCAGATTCGGGCTGAACTTCCGCATCCAGTTCGCGGAAAAGCGATGGTTCTTCAGCAGCTTCCGCAACCTGTGCTTCGACCGGTTCAGGGTATTCAGGTGCCGCAGCCGCCGCGGTGGCAGCAACTGATGCGACCTCTTCAACTGCTTCAGCGGCAGGACGCAGGGGCTGAGACATCGAGCGGCGCGGAACAGGCATTTCCGTATTGACGTCAGAAGCATCGATGCCTGTTGCAACGACACTCACCCGCATCAGACCGCCCATGTCGGTGTCCAGTGTGGAACCCACAATGATGTTCGCCTCCGGATCCACCTCTTCGCGAATGCGGTTCGCGGCTTCGTCCAGTTCGAACAGCGTCAGGTCGTGCCCGCCGGTGATGTTAATCAGAACGCCCTTGGCGCCGCGCAGGCTGATCTCGTCGAGCAGCGGGTTGGCAATTGCCTTTTCAGCCGCCTGGATCGCCCGGTCTTCGCCATCGGACTCGCCTGTACCCATCATCGCCTTGCCCATTTCGTCCATCACAGCGCGGACATCGGCAAAGTCGAGGTTGATGAGGCCCGGACGGACCATCAGATCTGTGACGCCTTTCACGCCCTGGTACAGCACATCGTCTGCCATCGAGAACGCCTCGGTAAAGGTGGTTTTCTCATTGGCCAGGCGGAACAGGTTCTGGTTGGGGATGATGATCAGCGTATCAACGACCTTCTGCAGTGCTTCCACACCGTCTTCGGCCTGACGCATGCGTTTAGCGCCTTCGAACTGGAAGGGCTTGGTCACAACACCTACGGTCAGCACACCCAGTTCACGCGCTGCCTGCGCAATGATCGGTGCCGCACCCGTGCCCGTGCCGCCGCCCATACCGGCCGTGATAAAGCACATATGCGCACCGGCCAGGTGATCTACGATCTCTTCGATGCTTTCTTCGGCCGCTGCCGCACCTACGCTTGCACGTGCACCGGCACCCAGACCTTCGGTCACTTTCACACCCAGCTGCACCCGGTTGTCCGACTTGGCCTGCTGCAGCGCCTGGGCGTCTGTGTTCGCAACGACGAATTCCACGCCATCAAGCTCTTTCTCGATCATGTTGTTGACAGCATTGCCGCCAGCGCCCCCGACACCGAAAACGGTGATCCTGGGTTTCAGATCGCCCTGCCCGGGCATCGTGAGAGTAAGAGCCATTGTGTAATCCGCCTGTGCTGAAAGCCCGCATTCGCGGGTGGTTTTTTTTCATGCTGTTCCGCGCAAACAATACCCGCTGGTAAAGAAAGGGTCACGCAAAAAACGCAAATTTGCCACAAAATGTAGGGTTTCGGCGCGCTCTGGCCGCTTCAGGCAGGTGTTTCCGGCAAGATGTTGCGTAGCGCGCGCCGCAATCGCCTGGGCGCACACAAACTCCAGTTGTGCACGCCGCAGAAAATACGCGTGTGACGCTGGTGATTCATCGATGTGTGACGCCTGCTCGATCGCCATTGGGCCTCTGTCGGGCCTTGGCTATATGGTACCACGCTGCAGCGGCAGGGTCACCTGATTCTTTGGGCGGGGCCGCCTGCGGCGGTTCTCAGCTGATCGGCGCGCCACCACAGAAAAACGGCGTATCCGACACTTCGGAGACGATCTGCACTTCATTGTCACTGAAGCTCGCAATGCGCACCATCAGGCGGCCCTCATACCGGAAGGTCCACCAGCAGACAGGTCCCCGCTCCGGCTGGTGATCGTACAGAAAACAGATTTTACCATCCGGCGTGGTGATGCGGCCCCGCGTGCAGGTCCCGTCTGCCTGTTCCCAGACGGACTGTTCGCGCGAGAGAAAGAATTCCGTGCCGACAATTTCGCCCGTTCCAAGCATGCTGAAGGTCAGGGTTCTGCCGACGGCCTCATCCAGAAACGTCTCAGGCGGAATGCGCGTCTGCGCGCCGGCGGCCCCTGCCCCGGCCAGAAAAATCAGAAGCCAGAACGGGGCCCGCATCTTACCAGTTGTCCCGGAACCACTTCACGGCCCGGCGCAACGAGCGGTTGGGGTAGCTGTCCGCCGGAATATCGAAGTCCCACCACTCATCCTGCGGGTGTGCCGCAAAAAGTGACAGGCCAACCACCGAAGAAAAGGCAGGCCCTGTCGCCGCCTGAGGCAGCCCATGCACACGCAGGGGACGACCAAGCCTCACCTGCTGGCCCAGGATTTTGCTCGCCAGACCATCCAGTCCCGGGATCTGGCTGCCACCACCTGTCAGAACGATCTGCTGGCTTGGCAGATGATCAAAACCTGCCGCATCCAGCCGCGCGCGCACTTCTTCCAGGATTTCCTCGACGCGCGGACGCATGATGCCGATCACTTCCGCACGGCTGGCGGTGCGTCTGTCGTGTTCGTAGTCACCGGTGTCCCCACCAATTTCGATCAGCTCCCGGTCGTCCACGCCGGTCGCATGTACGCCGCCATAGAACGTCTTGATCCGCTCCGCATTTGCTGTCGGGATCTGCAGGCCCATGGAAATGTCGGAGGTCACATGATCGCCGCCCATTCGGACCGTATCCGCAAAGATCATGTGCTTTTTGATGAAGATCGACACGCCCGTACTGCCGCCGCCCAGATCAATGCAGGCCGCCCCAAGTTCCTGCTCGTCCTCCACCAGCGACGAATACCCGCTGACATAGGCCGACGAGGCGATGCCCGCCAGTTCGAGATCACAGCGCTTGATACAATGGGCCAGATGCTGAACCGCCTGCCCATCCACGGTCAGCATGTGCATATCAACCGACAGGTTGTTGCCCATCTGGCCGCGCGGATCGACAAGCCCTGACCGGTGATCAATGGCAAAATTCACAGGCTGCGCGTGCAGCACCTCGCGCCCCGCGCCATAGTCCGGCACATCACAGGCCGCCATCACGCGCGCCACGTCTTCTTCGGTGACCTCGCGCCCGTCGAGGGCCACCTGCGCATCCAGACCATAGGATCGCGGCCCCGCCCCGGCAAAACAAGCGATGACGTGATCCACGCGGATCCCTGCCATTTTCTGCGCGCCCTGCAACGCTGTCCGGATGGCGCGTTCCGTCTCCTGCATGGCGCAGATTTCACCAAACCGCACACCGCGCGACCGTGTGGTCGCGGCACCGATCACACGAAACGCTGACTGCCCCGCAAGCGAGCCGATTTCGCCTTCTTCGCCCACCGGACCAGCGCCATCAAACCGCAGCACAAGGCAGGAAATCTTGGAACTGCCCACATCCAGAATGGCTACAACGCCCCGCTGCATTGCAGCTTTGCGCATCTGGCGCATCTGGCGCTGGTTTTCGTACAGATCGTTCATCATTTACTGCCCTGATACCTGTCGTATTTCCCACCATTGTCCGGTGGCGTATTCTGTCATCTGAACGGTCGGGCGGGTCCCCAGCCGCAGGTCAATCCGCCGGATGTCGCGGGCCAGCACGTCCTGCGCACCGTCCATCGCAATCACACGGTCAAGCGCCTCAATGGCGTTTTCCTCGGGCAGCAGAATGCGCTGGTCGCGGTCGAGCACCACGTCCCAGCGGCGGTCGCCCATGCGCACAATGCCGCGCAGGCGGTCGCCAAGCGGTGCCGCAGCGCGATACAGGCTCAGCGCCTCTTTGACGTTTTTGTCAGCGCTCTCTCCCGCAATCAGCGGCAGGTCCGGCCGATCCATCCGTTTCGGAATGCGCGATACATGCGCGCCCGTCACGTCAATCAGCGCCAGCCCCTCAGCTGTACGCCAGATCACCACGGGGCGTCTTGGTTCGACATCCACCTGCAGCACCCCACCTGGCCGTATCCGGACCGTGGCCGACTTAACGGGGCTGAGGCCAGTGATCGCCCCACGGATTTCAGGCAGATCCAGATCGAATGAACTGATCGGAAAATCCTGCGGCACCACTTCGCGGATTTCTTCCACCAGCGCATCGCCGGCACCGTCAACGGCCATAAGATGCACCATGAACTCCGGACGCGCCTCGAAACTGGCGCGGGCCTCAAAAACGGTGTCCCGCACCATCTGGCGGTTGTTTTCATCGGCCAGCCACGCAGTACCGGCTCCGAATGCCAGCGCCATCGGCAGTCCCGCGCGCAGCATCAGCCGGAAGGCCGGTGTCAGCATCAGGCGCTGCATGCGCCAGGACCAGCGCGAGGGTGCCGGATCTGCAACCTGCCGGCGCGGGCGTCTGATCAGCGATCGCATGAGGCGTCCTCCACCATCCAGGCACAGAGCTGGCCGAAACTGATCCCGACTGCCTGCGCGTGCTCCGGCGACAGGGACGTCGCGGTCATACCAGGCTGGGTATTGGTCTCCAGCAGGATCAGCCCATCTGCTCCCTGCGCTTCATCCCACCGGAAATCCGTGCGGCTCACACCGCGACATCCCAGCACCTGATGCGCCCGCAGGGCATAGCCGAGGCACAGCTCTGTTATTTCTTCGGGCAGATCAGCCGGCACAACATGGCGGGACCCACCGGGTTTGTATTTTGCATCGTAGTCGTACCAGCCGTCGGTCAGGATATCCGTCACAGCCAGCGGCCGGTCCCCCATGACGGTGACTGTCAGCTCCCGGCCCGGCACGAATTTCTCGACCATGACATGGTCCGGCATGTCATCGCTCAGTTGTGGCGGCCCGTTGGCTTCTTCGTGCACCAGATAGATGCCGACAGACGACCCTTCGTTGTTTGGCTTGACCACATAGGGTGGTTCCATCACGTGCGCCGCGCGCACATTATCCGCAGGAGCGATTACGCTGTGTACCGTCGGCAGGCCAGCCGCCCCGAAGGCCGCCTTGCTGCGCTGTTTGTCCATTGCCAGTGCAGAGGCAAGCACACCGGAATGAGAATACGGGATCCGCATCCATTCCAGCAGCCCCTGCACACAGCCATCCTCGCCCCAGCGACCGTGCAGACAGTTAAGCACCGCATCCGGCGCAATACCGGTCAGCACGGCGCACAGATCCGCGCCCGCATCAACAGTGATGACGTTGTATCCTTCTTCCCGCAAAGCGTCAGCGCAGGCTTGCCCGCTGGACAGCGACACTTCGCGCTCAGCCGAAGGTCCGCCCATTAAAACTGCCACTTTGGAGGGTGTCCTGCCCGACTGACCCACCTTGGTGCCTCTGCTGGGGCCTTTGGCCCCTTCTGTTTGTGTTATGCCCGGCTTTTGCGCCGGTTCACCGTCTGTTTTTATGTCAGGCGAGCGTGGCGGTTTATAGTTAAACGGGGGTTAATTCCCCTCACTTTTCGCCAACCCGCATGATTTCCCATTCTAGCGTGATACCGCTTTTGGCGTAAACCTTTTTTCGCACCTCTTCGCCCAGACCTTCGAGGTCAGCAGCAGTGGCACCGCCTGCATTGATCAGAAAGTTTGGGTGTTTTTCGCTCATCTGGGCACCGCCCAGGCGCGCGCCCCGCAAACCGGCCTCGTCAATCACCTTCCAGGCTTTGAGATCATGTACATCATCGTCCCGCCCGGTGGAGGAAAAGCCAGCAGGATTCCGGAATGTCGACCCTGCACTGCGGTCTTTGGTCGGCTGGGTGGCATCTCGTTTTGCGAGCTGTTCCTCCATACGCGCATGCAGCTCTTCCGGGTCTCCGCGCGGCGCCTCAAAAACAGCTGACGTTATGACCATCCCCGGGTCAATCCGGCTGCTGCGATAGGCAAGGTGCAGATCTGCCACCGGGATCGTATGGCGCTCTCCGTCACGCGATACCGCGCGCACCTCTGTCAGCACATCCGCGGTGTAGCTGCCATAGCACCCGGCGTTCATCCGCACGGCGCCGCCAATGCTGCCCGGGATCGTGCGCAGAAATGTCAGATCAAGCCCGGCATCCGCCGCGCGGCGCGCCACATGCGCATCCAGTGCCGCCGCACCTGCCGTCACGCGGGTACCTTCGCAGGAAATGTCATTGAACCCCCGGCCCAGACGGATCACGACCGCATGCAGCCCACCGTCCCGCACGATCAGGTTGGACCCGACACCCATTGGGAACACCGGCACGTCAGCCGGCAGATCAGCCAGAAACGCGCTCAGGTCGTCCTCGTCAGCAGGCTGAAACAACCAGTCCGCAGGGCCGCCAACGCGCAGCCAGGTCAGTTCATTCAGCGGGCGGTCCGGGGTCAGACGACCGCGGACTTCAGGCATCCTGGTCATGGACCTTTTCCTGGCGCAGAGAGACCCGCCTGATCCAGCGGCCCAGATAAATGACCGGCCAGCGCAGCACTGACATACCGCCCGCCAGCACCAGCAGGCCAACCCATGGCCCATGTGTCCAGGTCACAAGGCCGACAATCGGGATACCGACCGCAATCAGCATATAGGCGTTGCGCCAGTGGTGGTCACGGCTGGGGGTCATTGCCAGAACATTGGCCACAAGCGCCCAGACGGCGGCAAGGATCAGCGCGGTACTCATCGGGGGATCTCCGGACGTTCACCGCGCGCGCGAGCCAGGAAATAGCGCAGCGGATTGCGGAACATAGAAACAAAAGCAAACAGGGCCAGCGCTGCGACCCACCACCCCCAGGTCAGACCTGCGAGCACGATCAGCACCGGCGCCGCGACAAGCAACGCAATACCCGGGACATACTGAAGACGCATCGGCAGCATCGCCACCGCCGCTGAAGCCAGAACCCAGAAAATACAGGCCCATAGCAGCATCACGCCGCCCCTTTCTGCAACCGCTGCGGCAGACCGTTTGCCCAGGCGCTGATGGTGCCTGCCCCAAGACAGACGACCATATCGCCCGGACGTGCCTGTTCGCGCACGAGGCGTTCAAGGTCGTCTTCGCCGACGACCGCGCGTGCATGGCGGTGTCCGTGCCGGATCAGCCCGGCAACCAGATCATCGCGGGATGCGCCCTCCACAGGCTCCTCACCTGCCGCAAACACTTCGGCTATGCCAACCACATCCGCGTCATTGAAACAGGCACAGAAGGCATCGAAATGGTGGCTCAGGCGGCTGTACCGGTGCGGCTGGTGCACAGCGATCACACGGCCGTCGGTGGCCTGGCGCGCTGCTTTGAGCACGGCGGCAATCTCAACCGGATGGTGGCCGTAATCATCGATAATTGTCACACCATCAACTTCGCCCACACGGGTAAAGCGGCGGTTAACACCTCCGAAAGCGGCTAACGCTTTCTTAATTTCTTCGCCTTTCATCCCGAGATGGCGCGCCACCGCGACGGCAGAGAGCGCATTCGAGACGTTGTGATCACCAGGCATCGGCAGGCTGCAGTCTTCGATGACGATACCCTCGGCCTGCAGCGCAATATCGAAATGGGCAACACCGGCTTTGTAGCTGAGGTTGACTGCGCGCACATCGGCCTGGGCATTAAAGCCATAGGTCACAACCCGGCGGTCGCTGATCCGGCCCACGAGCGCCTGAACATCCGGATCATCGGTGCAGCAGACGGCCAGGCCATAAAACGGAATGTTCGACACGAAGTCGTAAAAGCCCTGATGCAACGCTTCTTCGGTACCCCAGTGCTCCATATGCTCGGGGTCTATGTTGGTCACAATGGCGATCGTTGCAGGCAGGCGGTTAAATGTTCCGTCGCTCTCGTCGGCCTCGACCACCATCCATTCACCCTCGCCTGCGCGGGCGTTCGAGCCATAGGCATGAATAATGCCGCCGTTCACAACAGTCGGATCAAAGTCACCGGCATCCAGCAGTGTGGCCACCATCGTTGTGGTGGTGGTTTTGCCGTGGGTTCCCGCAACCGCAATGTTGGATTTCAGGCGCATCAGCTCCGCCAGCATTTCCGCGCGCCGGACAATCGGCAGGCCCTGCGCCCGTGCCGCGTCCAGCTCCGCGTTGCCGGGTTTGATGGCGGACGAGATCACCACCACCTCTGCATTGGCGATATTATCAGCGGACTGACCCTCGAACACCGTCGCACCCAATTCTTCCAGACGGCGGGTAATGGGCGTCGCTTTAAGGTCTGACCCCTGCACGGTATAGCCGTGGTTCAGAAGCACTTCGGCAATGCCCGACATGCCGATCCCGCCGATCCCGACGAAATGAATGGGGCCCACGTCCCCGGGCAGTTTGGTTGCTGCGCTCATGTCTCATATCCCCTCGCGGCAAGCCGTTCGACCATACCGGCCAGCAGCTCTGTCGCTTCCGGCTTGCCAAACCTGGCCGCCGAGCGCGCCATTTGCATCGCGCCGTCCGGATTGTCCAGCACCGAAGTGATCATCTCGGCCAGGGTTTCCACACTGGCCATGGATTCAGGCACCATAATCGCGCCCCCGGCCTCAACAAGGCCTCGCGCATTGGCTGTCTGGTGATCGCCTGTTGCCGCCGCAAAGGGGATCAGCACAGAGGGCCGGCCAATCACCGAAATGTCGGCCACGGAGGACGCCCCGGACCGGCTGATCACCAGCTGCGCCTCGGACATGCGGCGCGGGACATCGTCAAAAAACGGCAGAACCTCTGCCCGGATATTGTGATCGCGGTAGAACCCTTCGACCCGTTCGAGGTCTTCCTCGCGGGCCTGGTGACTGACGCGTATGTTCTCAAGGATGTTCATCGGCAGGGCCGCCACAGCGGGGGGAACGACGTCGCTCAGAATACGCGCGCCCTGGCTGCCCCCGATCACCAGCAGTTCCATCGGATAATCGCCCGGCGAGATATAGCCTGCTTCGGCCCGCTCCAGCACCGCGCCGCGCACCGGATTACCGGTATGTTCGCCCGCCACGCCCTGTGGCAGTTCGGTGGGCCAGGTCCCGCAGGCAATCCCCTCGACGCGCGTCGCAAAGAATTCGTTGACCCGCCCCAGAACACCGTTTTGCTCATGGATCATGCGCGGCAGTTTCATCACAAACGCCGCCGACATTGCGGGGATCGTCGGATACCCGCCAAAACCCACGACAACAGCGGGCCTGTCACGCCGCATCTTCAGCAAAGCGCCGAGCACGCCAGCCCCGATACGGAACGGTGCCGCCAGTTTGGCAGCCAGCCCGCCCCGCGCAAAAGTCGCACTGCTGATGACTTCGATTTCAGTACCTTCCGGGAACGCGCCGGTGTAGCGTGCGCCCCGCGGATCGGTCGACAGCTTGACGCGCCAGCCGCGCGACAGCATGGCCTCGGCCAGCGCCTGCGCCGGGAACATATGCCCGCCGGTGCCGCCGGCCGCGATCAGCAGAAGTGGTTTGCCCGTCATCGTCCCCGTCCGCGTGTCAGAAGGTCACTGATCTCGCCCTGCGGACGCGTCCTGGTAAAGGCCAGAAGCATCCCCACAGCAATCCCGGACGCAATCACCGAGGACCCGCCATAGCTGACGAACGGCAGCGTCATGCCTTTGGCCGGCAGCAGCCGCACGGCGACGCCCATGTTGATCATCGCCTGAACCCCCAGCGTGCAGGCCAGCCCGGTGCCCGCAAGCCGGATAAAGGTGTCACGCTCCCGCACCAGACGCATCAGCGAGCGGATCACCACCGTGGCATAAAGCGCGATGATGACGAGGACGAGGATCAGCCCGTATTCCTCTGCTGCGACAGCAATAATAAAGTCAGTGTGCGCGTCCGGCAGTGACCATTTCACGGTCCCCTCGCCCACGCCGACACCGAACAGACCACCCTCGCGGATCGCGTTCTCGGCGTATCCCAGCTGGGTGGTGGGGTCGATCTCCGTGCTGAGAAAGCCGTCGATGCGGCGCGCGAAGTGTTCAGAATTGGCATAGGCCAGTGTGCCACCAGCCACCACCAGCAACGCCATGCCAACCAGAAGCACCATCGGCGCTCCGGCCACAAAGTACATCACGCCCCAGGCGAAAAGCACCAGACAGGCCTGGCCAAAGTCAGGTTGCAGCGCCAGCATCAGCACGATGGAAATACAAAGGGCAAAGGACCAGGTCTTGCCAGGCGGGCCATTCAGATCCGCCGATGCCGCCATCATCCAGGCCGCCACCACAACAAACCCCGGCTTGAGGAATTCTGAAGGCTGCAGCGATGCAAAGCCGAGGCGGTACCAGCGCACGGCCCCCTTGCCAAAATCAGTGCCGAAAAACGGCAGCAGAGCGAGCGCCACAAAGGCAACCAGAAACCCCAGCACAGCCAGCCGCCGCACCAGCACCGGTGACATCATCGAAGTGATCAGCATCGCGACCAGCGCCAGCGTGCCGAACAGCGCCTGCCGCTGTACATAGTGAAAGGCCTCAAATCCGTTTTTGTCCGCCAGCGGCGGCGAGGCAGCAAGCCCCAGCAACAGTCCGATCGCAAAAAGAATGAGAACGCAGGACATCGCCCATTTGTCGATTGTCCGCCACCATTTGGGGAGGATCGGCTCGCCATCGCGAACCGGGACCGCACCATAGACCATTTCCGTCATGGAAGCCTGCCTTGATTGTTACACTGCCGATACGCCCCTTTTCGGGGTCTGATTTGCGCAGTGTAACCTGAAACGGACTTTCAGACCAGCCTGAACCCTTGCCTTTAAGGGGAAATCAGGCCAGTTCGCGGGCATGGAATACGATATCGCAATCATTGGGGCGGGTGCTGCGGGCATGATGTGCGCAGCCCATGCGCCCGGGCGGGTCCTGATTGTCGATCATGCAAAGGCGCCGGGGGAGAAAATCCGCATCTCGGGCGGCGGGCGGTGCAACTTTACCAACCTGCACTGTGCGCCCGGAGCATTCCTCTCAGAGAACCCGCATTTCGCAAAATCCGCGTTGGCCCGGTACACACAGTGGGATTTCATCGATCTTGTCGACCGGTACGGCATCGCATGGCACGAAAAGACACTGGGGCAGCTGTTCTGCGACAATTCCGCAAAGGATATCATCGCCATGCTGCACCGTCTGATGCAGGAAAACGGTGCTGAACTGCATTTGCAAACCTCTGTGAGTTCATTTGCAAAGATACCCGAAGGTTTCTCGCTGACGCTGGAACAGGACGGCAGGCAACAGCAGGTACAGGCGCGCAGCCTCGTCATTGCGACGGGCGGGAAATCCATTCCCAAAATGGGCGCAACCGGCTTTGCCTATGAGGTCGCCGGCCATTTCGGTCTGAAGGTGACGGAAACACGTCCCGCGCTGGTGCCATTTACCTTTTCGGACCAGCGGTTTGCCGGCATTTCCGGCGTCTCCACCCCGGCACGGGTGCAGGCCGGGGACGCATCCTTTGACGAAGCGCTGCTGTTTACGCATCGCGGCCTGTCAGGTCCTGCGGTACTCCAGGCGTCCAGCTACTGGCGCGAAGGGGAGCCCGTCACGGTCAACCTGACGCCTGCGGGGCGCTTCACGGACGCGCTGCGTAAAAAGCGGCAGGCGTCAGGCCGGCGCAACCTGACCACTGAACTTGCGACTTTCCTGCCTGCACGGCTGGTCGATTTCCTCGCGGGCGAAATGGACCTGAGCGGCAACCTGGCTGATCAGTCAGATCAGCGGCTGACTGACATTGCGAACCACCTGGAGCGCTGGACCCTGCACCCGTCCGGCACCGAAGGGTACCGGACCGCAGAGGTGACCCTCGGCGGCATCGACACAGATGCGCTGTCCTCCCGCACGATGGGGGCCCGCAGTGTCCCCGGCCTGTATTTCATTGGCGAAGCCGTTGATGTCACCGGCTGGCTGGGCGGGTATAATTTTCAGTGGGCCTGGGCCTCGGGCATGGCGGCCGCCCGCGCGATGGGTGCCCCCTGACAGCCTTGCGCTGTCAGAGATGTTTCCGGACTTCGGCCACAAAATCATCGCCGCGTTGTTCGAAATTGTCGTACTGATCAAAGCTCGCCGCCGCAGGCGCCAGCAGTACCACATCACCTTCTTCAGCATCGGATGTGGCGCGCGCAACGGCCTCTGCCATACTTGTGCAGACCTCAGCCTCAACAGGCAGCTGCAGAGCGAACCCGGCCGCTTCCCGGCCGATCACATAGGCCTTGCGCACTGTTTCTGCCGCGCCTTCGAGCCCCGGCAGACCACCTTCCTTAGCAAGCCCACCGCAGATCCAGCGGATATTTCTGAACGCTGACAAGGCCTTCGCCGCTGCGTCCGCGTTCGTAGCCTTGCTGTCGTTCACAAACCGCACGCCGTACTTTTCTGCCACCAGCTGGCTGCGGTGCGGCAACCCGCCAAAGCTGTGAAAGGCAGCTTCGATCACACGCGGGGCCAGACCCAGCGCCCGGCAGACCGCCCAGGCAGCACAGGCGTTCTGATGATTATGCGCTCCGGGCAGACCCGGCACGCCGCGCAGGTCAGCCGAGGCAACCTGGCGCTCCTTGCGATATTCGGACAAAAACCCTTTGCGCGCAAAGACATGCCAGCCGGGTCCTGTCAGCTTTTGTGCAACCGACATACGGATCACCCGCTCGTCTCCGCGCCCCTCTGACAGCTGCCCGGCGAGAAAAAGGCCTTCGTCCTCATCAATGCCAATGACGGCCCGGTCCGGTCCTCCTTCGGCGAACAGCCGGCGTTTGGCCGCGAAATACCCGCCCATCCCGCCATGCCGGTCAAGATGATCCGGGCTCAGGTTCGTGAAAACCGCGATATCAGGCGTCAGGCTGCGCGCCAGTTCGGTCTGGTAGCTGGACAACTCCAGCACCACCACTTCGCCGTCGTACGGCGGGTCGAGATCCAGCACGCCGCGCCCGATGTTTCCAGCCAGCTGGCAGGGTCGCCCGGCCTCGGACAGCACATGATGGATCAGGGCCGAAGTCGTTGATTTTCCGTTGGAACCTGTGACCGCCACCACCCGCGGGGCAGTATCAAAGCGGTGCCAGTCCCCGGTGGCAAATGACTGGAAAAAGAGACCGATGTCATTGTCCACCGGTACACCGGCGGCCAGGGCTGCGGCCACAACGGGGTTCGGCGCGGGATAGAGATGCGGGATTCCGGGGCTGACGATCAGCCGGTCCACGCCGTCAAAATGCTGTGGCGTTTTCAGGTGTTTACAGGCGAACCCCTCGGCCTCGGCGCGGGCGCGTGCCTCAGCGTTGTCATCCCAGCAGACGGGGGTGGCACCGCCCGCCTCCAGCGCACGCGCAGCACTCAGCCCGCTGCGACCGAGCCCCAGAACGGCGATGGTCTGCCCTGTTACACCTGCGACCGGAATCACGCGGCATCTCCCCTGTTTGTCCGGCGCGACAGTGCCGTGCCGGGCGGCCGGGGGCAAGGTGGTTAATGGGGCGCTCGGATGCGCCAGGGGCCTGAAGCGGCGACTCACCCAGGTCATCATAGTTAAAAGGGGGCCGGGGCGGTTTTGGCACGTCGGTATAACGTCGGTATTTTGTCGGTATTGCGTCGGTGGACGGGTCGGTTCGGGGGCGGGTTAACAGCGCGCACGGTGGGGTTTGTTAAGGTTTGCGGGTGGAGGGGAGGACTGAAAGGCAAAGGCCGCCTGCTGAAGGCACCCGGTCGCAGGGTCCCGAAACGCGGGCAATCCTATCACGGCAGATCACCGGCAGGATAAAGCCTCATCGGGGCGCGCTGCTGACCGGCGCCTGCCCCCTCGCCACCCCGCGCAGGATCATGCCGCGTTGCCGCGAAACCGCTTTTCCGCTAGGCAATGATCATGGACATCTCTGCGCGTTTTGCACCCTTTCAGAAACTGGCGAACGACCTGCTGCCTTTGGTGTCTGACGGCGTGGACGATGCTGCCCATGACGCGGCGCATCTGGTGCGCGTCTGGGACAATGTGCGCGCCATCAGCGCAAAAGAAGGCGGCACCCTGAAAGTTCTGGCAGCCGCAACGCTGCTTCATGACTGCGTGAATGTCCCCAAAGACTCCCCTGAAAGGCCCGTTGCTTCACGACTGGCGGCAGACAAAGCCGCGGGCATTCTGCACCGGTGCGGCTGGTGCGACATCACAATCGCCGCGGTGACCCACGCCATTGAAGCGCACAGTTTTTCTGCTCAGATCAGACCGGTCT
Source organism: Roseobacter phycocola (assembly GCF_042055075.2). Lineage (GTDB taxonomy): Bacteria > Pseudomonadota > Alphaproteobacteria > Rhodobacterales > Rhodobacteraceae > Roseobacter. The sequence goes on from NZ_CP194010.1 coordinate 1,942,626, forward strand.
CAACCGAAGCACGAATCCTCCAGGACGCCGATCGCCTGGACGCCATAGGATACACCGGCGTGGCCAGATGCTTTTATGTTTCAGGCCGTCTCGGACGTGCACTTTATGACCCGGAAGATCCCGATGCCTCAAACCGGGACCTGAACGACCTGAAATTCGCCATTGATCATTTTAGGTCCAAGCTGCTGAAACTTTCAGGAAGTTTTCAGACCGAAACCGGCCAGGCTCTGGCAAAAGCCCGTCATGGCGTCGTCGAAGACTTCCTGAACGGATTTCTGGCCGAAGTGTCACCCATGCGCCCGGACAGTTAGAGAGCCGCGGCTGCCCGGCGAACGGGGTGGGTGGGTGGGCGTTTGCCGGGCAGCCAGTGCGCGTCAGCGCACCTTGAGCGTGGCCAGTCCGATCATTGCGAGGATCAGGGAGATGATCCAGAACCGGATCACGATGGTGCTCTCGGACCAGCCCTTTTTCTCATAATGGTGGTGGATGGGGGCCATCAGGAACACGCGTTTGCCGGTGGCTTTGAAATAGGCGACCTGGATGATCACGCTGAGCGCTTCGACCACGAAAAGACCGCCCACAACGGCCAGTACGATCTCGTGTTTGGTGCTGACCGCAATCGCCCCCAGCGCGCCGCCCAGCGCCAGTGAACCGGTGTCACCCATGAAGACAGCAGCGGGCGGCGCGTTGTACCACAGGAACCCCAGACCACCGCCGAACAGCCCCGCGGTAAAGATCAGGATTTCCCCCGTGCCCGGCACGTAATGCACATCGAGGTATTCGGTAAAATCGACCCGGCCCACGGCATAGGCAATCACACCCAGGGTGCCTGCGGCGATCATCACCGGCATGATGGCCAACCCGTCGAGCCCGTCCGTGAGGTTCACCGCGTTGGCGGAGCCCACGATCACGATCATGCCGAAGGGAATGAACAGAAGACCCAGATTGAGCAGCACATCCTTGAATACCGGCAGGGCCAGACGCGCAGAAAGCGGCTCATAGCCTTCGACCCGGGCGGCCAGATCGGCATCTGCCAGGCCGTGCACATACATCGCCGCAGCCGTTGCCACGCCCGCAATGATAAACCCTGCGAGCAGGCGCACGCGCCCCGGCACGCCCTTGTGGTTGCCCTTGGACACCTTGGCGAAATCGTCGGCAAACCCGATAGCGGCAAAGGCCAGGGTGACGCCAAGCACGATCCAGACAAAGGGGTTGTCGAGCCGCGCCCAGAGCAGGGTCGAGGTCAGCAGCGCGCCCACAATCAACAGACCGCCCATGGTGGGCGTGCCGGCCTTGGCAAAATGCCCCTCCGGCCCGTCATCACGGATTGGCTGGCCTTTTCCCTGGCGGCGGCGCAGCACGGCAATCAGCGGTTTGCCAAAGAGAAACCCGAACACCAGTGCCGTCAGAAAGGCCCCGCCTGCGCGGAACGTAATATAGCGGAAGAGGTTGAACACGTCCCCCCCGTCTGACAGCAGCGTAAGCCAGTATAGCATCGGTTTCCCCTATTCCACGTCCAGCGGGGCATGTCCCATTTTGCGGATGGCGTCAACGATCAGCGCCAGTTTCATGCTGAGCGAGCCCTTGGCCAGCACCACGTCCCCGCTGTCGAGCAGGTGCTTCACGCGCGGGACAGCCTCTTCGGCGGTTTCAAACCATTCACCGCGCTGTGCCTCGGGCATCAGGTAGTGCAGCGATTTCATCAGCGGGCCGATGCAGTGAACCACGTCGATCTCTTTCATGGCGTCCAGGTGGGCCAGACCTGCGTGCAGGGCAATCTCATCGGCGCCCAGTTCTTTCATGTCGCCCAGCCAGGCGATGCGCCGGCCCTTGGAGACGCGGCCAATGTCATGTTTCACCTCTGCCGCCGCCAGCACCTCAAGTGCTGCCGCCATTGAGGTCGGGTTGGCGTTGTAGCTGTCGTCAATCAGGTCGAGCGTCATACGGGTATCGACCGGGTCGAGCGTGATCTTTTCGCGCACGCCGCGCCCTTTGTAGGGCGTCCATCGCCCGATGGAGCCGACCGCCAGTGCCATGTCCAGCCGGAGGGCCGCCATGACAGCGAGCGCCCCCAGCGCATTCATCGCAAAGTGCCGCCCCGGCGTGCTCAGCTTATAGAGCAGCGGCTCCTGACCCATTGTCGCCTGCACCACGGTGCTGTCACCCTGGACGGTCACGCGGTTGAGGCGGAAATCATAGCCATGCTCACCGAACGCGATATCGCGCAGTTTGCAGTCCTCGGCCTTGGCCATCAGGATCGCGGCGGTCTCAATATCGCTGTTCAGAACGGCAATGCCGTTGGGCACGACCCCTTCGAGGATCGAAGCCTTTTCCACCGCAATCCCGGTGATATCACTGAAGGCCTCAAGGTGCGCCGCGGCGACTGTGGTGATCATCGCCACATGGGGTTGCGCCATTTTCGAGAGCGGCGCAATCTCGCCGGGGTGGTTCATCCCGATCTCGATCACCGCAAACTCGGTGTCCGCCGGCATCCGCGCCAGCGTGAGCGGCACGCCCCAGTGGTTGTTGTAGCTCGCCACAGAGGCATGCGCCCGCCCCTGATCTGACAGCATCGCCAGTAGCATTTCCTTGGTCGAGGTTTTGCCGACACTGCCGGTAATGCCCACTACCTGGCCGGTCATCCGCGCGCGGCCGGCCCGGCCCAGCGCCTCAAGACCCGCCAGCACATCATCCACCACCAGCAGCGGCGCATCGGCCGGGACATCATCCGGCACATGCGACACAAGAGCGGCTGCAGCCCCCTTTTCCAGCGCCTGGGCCACGAAATCGTGCCCGTCACGTACATCCTTAAGCGCCACAAAGAGATCACCGGGCTCCAGCGTACGGGTGTCAATCGACACGCCCGTTGCGGCCCAGTCGGTTGTGGTGCTGCCACCGGTGGCTGTCGCGGCTTCTTCAGCAGTCCAGAGTGTCATGCGAACCTCCCGTCGAGGGCGGAAACCGCGACACTGGCCTGTTCCGCGTCATCAAAGGGCAGCACATCGTCGCCCACGATCTGACCCGTTTCATGCCCCTTGCCCGCGATCAGCAGGGCATCCCCCGGCCCCAGCGCATCGACACCGCGCAGGATCGCTTCGGCCCTGTCACCCACCTCCATCGCATCCGGTGCGCCCAGCAGCACCGAAGCACGGATCGCCGCCGGGTCCTCGCTGCGCGGGTTGTCATCGGTCACGATCACCAGATCCGCGTTCTCGGCCGCCGCCTGCCCCATCAGTGGACGTTTGGTCGCGTCCCGGTCGCCCCCGGCACCCACAATCACAATAAGCCGGCCCAGCACATGCGGGCGCAGTGCCTGACAGGCGGTCGCCACCGCGTCGGGCGTATGTGCGTAGTCGACAAAAACTGTCGCACCGTTTTCGCGGGTGGCGGCCAGCTGCATCCGGCCCCGCACGGTTGTCAGATCGCCCAGCGTGTCAAAAACATCCGCCGGATCCGCGCCACAGGCGATTACAAGGGCGGCGGCCATCATCACGTTCTCTGCCTGAAAATCACCGATCAGCCCCAGCCTGCGGACATAAGTCTTGTCGATGTGCCGGAAGGCGACCGTCTGGCCGGTGGCATCCACCTGAATGTTACCCAGATGAAAATCCCCGATACCGCGCCCGACACTGACCACCGGGCAGTTCCGTGCGGAGGCGATGGCGACCATATCTGTGCCGCGGTCTGCCTCGATGTTGATGACCGCTTTGGCGTCCTCGGGCAGCACGCGGGCAAAGAGACCTGCTTTGGCGGCAAAATAATCCTCGAAGGTCTCATGATAATCGAGGTGGTCCTGGGTGAAGTTGGTGAAACCCGCCGCCTTAAGCGTCACACCGTCCAGCCGCCGCTGGTCGAGCCCGTGGCTGGAGGCCTCCATCGCAGCATGTGTGACACCGTTCGTGACCGCATCGGCCAGCGCGCGGTGCAGGGTGATCGGATCAGGCGTTGTATGGGCCAGCGGCGCCGCCCAGGCCCCTTCGACCCCGGTGGTGCCGAGATTGACGGCGCTGTGGCCCAGCAGCGTCCAGATCTGGCGCACAAAGCTGGTCACGGAGGTTTTGCCGTTCGTGCCGGTCACCGCCACAAGCGTTTCCGGCTGCGCCCCGAACCAGAGCGCTGCGGTCCGGGCAAGTGTTTCGCGCGGGGCCTGCGTGACAATCAGCGCGGCCTCGCTGGCCTCCAGCGCGTCGCGCGCCAGTTCGGCCCCTTCGGCATCGGTCAGAATGGCGGCAGCCCCGGCCTCAAGTGCCGAAGGGATAAAACGCGCCCCATGCACAGTGCTGCCGGGCAGTGCCGCAAAGAGCGTCCCCGCAGCCACATCGCGACTGTCGGATGCGAGACCGGTGATCATCGGATTGCGCCCACGGGCAGCGGTCAGGCCGAGTGCAGAAAGCTGTTTTTGATCGTCGTGCATGGCCCCCACCTCTGCGATCAGTTTGAGGTCAGCTTTATATCCGTCACGGGGCCGGGTTCAACGGTCGGCCGCAGTCCCAGCAGCGGAGCAACACGGCGGATCATCTCGGCGGCCACGGGCACGGCTGTCCAGCCTGCCGTACGGCGCGGTTCGTCACCGGTGGTGTCGATGGGCTCATCGAGGGTCACAACCAGCACATAACGTGGGTCATGCGCGGGAAAGACGGAGGCAAAAGTGGCCAGCACCTTGTCCTCGTAATACCCTCCCTGCGGGCGCGGCTTGTCTGCCGTGCCGGTCTTGCCGCCCACAGCGTAGCCTTTGACATCGCCGAAACTGGCGGTGCCTTCTGTGACCACACGGCGCAGCATGCGCAGCGCTTCGCGCGATGCCTTCTCGCTGAAGACGCGGTCGCCCAGGCGCGGCCCGTTCTGTTTGAGGATGGTCGGCTCCACTCTGAACCCGCCGTTGGCCAGGGCAGCGTAGCCCGCGGCCAGATGCATAGGCGATGTCGACAGCCCGTGTCCGTAGGAGATGGTCATGGCGCTCAGTTCGGACCAGTTGGCCGGCAGCAGCGGACGTCCGCCGGCGGCCTCGACGATCTCAAAATTCGTCGCCTCCAGCATGCCAAGTTTTTTCATCAGGTCACGCTGGCGCTGCACGCCGATGTCCTGAGCGATGCGCGCGGTGCCGATGTTGGAGCTTTTCACGATGACCTTGGAGACGGTCATCTCATTGCCATAGTTACGGAAATCCCGGATGCGGAACTTGCCCCAGCGCAGCGGGCCGCGGGTGTCGATCACCGTTTCCGGGTTCACAATGCCAAGGTCCATCGCCTGGGCTGCGGTGAAAATCTTGAAGACGGAACCGAGCTCATAGACGCCCTGCACCGACCGGTTAAAGAGCGGGCTGTCCGAGGCATCGCCCGTCACCTGAGGGCGCGGCCGTTTGTTCGGATCGAAGGTCGGCAGCGAAACCACGCTGATCACCTCACCGGTGTGCACATCCATCAGCACGGACGTGGCCCCTTTGGCATTCATCAGCTTCATACCGCCGTACAGCACCCGTTCGGCTGCCGCCTGGACGGTCAGATCGAGCGAGAGGCGCAGTTCGTCATTGGCCGGGTCGCGCAGGTAATCATCGAAATACTTCTCGACCCCCGCCACACCGATCACTTCGGCAGCGTTCACACCCTCTTTGCCGTAGCTGGCCCCGCCCAGCACGTGGGCCCCCAGAGAACCGTTGGGATAAAGCCGCATGTCCCGCGCCCCAAAGAGCAGGCCCGGGTCGCCGATTTCATGCACGGCCTGCATCTGCTCGGGGCTGATGCGGCGTTTGATCCAGAGGAATTTGCGGCTGCCGGTGAAATCCGCCAGCAGCTCCTTTTCATCGAGATCGGGGAAAATCTGCGCCAGACCCTTTGCTGCATGGGCCGGATCGACCATGTGGGGCGGCTGGGCATAAAGCGCGTGTGTTTCGAAATTCGTGGCCAGCAGGTTGCCGTGCCGGTCAACGATATCGGCGCGCGCGGCATGGATCACGGAGCCCGGTGCCTCAGCGCGCGGCTCACGCGGCTCAGAGGTTGCCATCATGCCCATGCGGCCCCCGACAACGAGGAACGCGCACAGAAAGAAGACGCCGAGGATCAGCAGGCGGCCTTCGGCCCGCTGGCGGGCGGCGTCGCGCATCTGTTCGTGGCGGATGCGGATGTTCTCCCGCTCGATCGCGTCCGGGTTCTCGCCCTTTTCGCGGGCATCGAGGATACGGGCCAGCGGGCGCAGCGGCGTGCGGATCATTGCACCACCTCCCCGGGCTGCGCGTCGCCGAGGCTGGAGACATCCACAGCATTTTCAAATTCAATGATCGGGTCCGGCGGCAGGGCGACCTGGTCGGCGTGACCGAACTGGTCGGGCCGCAGCGGAAGCAGGCCCAGCCGGTCGAAATTGATGTCCGCCAGATCACGCAGACGGTCGGGGCGGTTCAGGTACGCCCATTCGGCACGCAGCACCGCGAGGCGTTCATGGGCCTGCCGGATGTCGGTGCGCAGCTCACGCGTCTCGGCCAGTGCCGCCTGGGTCGCGTAATTTTCGCGGTACGCCCAGAAGGCCAGTCCGATCACACTGATCGTGGTAAGGATATAGAGGAAAGTGCGCATCAGATAACCTCTCTGACCACCGGCATACCGATGGATTTTGCATCAATATCGCCTGCGGGCGCGTCGGTACGGACCGCTACGCGCAGCCGCGCCGAGCGGGCCCGCGGGTTTGCCGCGATCTCGGTGGCATCGGCGGAAATGGCCTTGCGGCTGGCCTGAGTGAACTGCGGTGCGTCGCGCTGCACCTCGGGCGCAAACCGGTTTGGGTTGCCACCCCCGCCTGAGCGCGCTGTGAGAAAGCGTTTGACCATCCGGTCCTCAACCGAATGAAAGGTCACAACGGCGAGCCAGCCGCCCTCAGCCAGCGCGCGCTCTGCGGCCATAAGCCCCTGAAAAAGCTCGCCGTATTCGTCGTTTACGGCAATGCGCAGCGCCTGAAAGCTGCGGGTAGCCAGGTGCGACTGACCGGGTTTTGCACGCGGCAGACAGCCTTCGATGATGCCCGCAAGGCGCAGCGTCGTTGTGATCGGCTCCAGCGCGCGTTCCCGCACGATTGCCTTTGCAATGCGGCGGCTGGCGCGTTCCTCGCCATACTGAAAAAGGATGTTCGCAATGACCTCTTCGGCGGCCTCATTCACGATATCTGCGGCCGAGAGACCCTCCTGGCTCATGCGCATGTCCAGCGGGCCATCCCGCATGAAGGAAAAGCCACGTTCCGCGAGATCCAGCTGCATCGAAGAGACACCGAGATCCAGCACAACCCCGTCCAGATCGGTCGCATAACTGTCCATCGCCGAGAAGACACCACGCTGCTGCACAAGGCGGTCGCCCCAGGCGCCTGCCCAGCCTGCGGCCATCTCAAAGGCCAGCGGATCACGGTCCACGGCGATCACCCGGTCCGCGCCGGCCTCCAGCAGCCCGCGCGTATACCCGCCCGCGCCAAAGGTGCCATCGAGCCAGGTGCCCCGCACCGGAGACACAGCATCAAGAATTGCAGACAACAGAACGGGGATGTGAGGCGCAGACGTGTCAGAGGTGGCCGCAGCAGCCATGTCCTACTCCCCCTGCTGGCCGTCCAGGAACACCAGCGGGTCAAAATCCTCGGGCAGATCGTCCAGCCATGCGTCCGTTTTGGCGGCCTCTTCGGCCTCATAGGTCTCGGGCTGCCAGATCTGAAAGGTATCACCGGCGGCGATAAAGAAAGCCTCTTTGTCGAGGCCGATCTTCTGGCGCAGCTTTGCAGGCAGCACGAGGCGGCCGGTTTCGTCCACCGACGTGGGGAACGACTGGCCGTGAAAAAGACGTTGCAGCATTTTGCGCTCGATGGACCCGCGCGGCAGGGCGTCGATCTTGTCGTCCACCTCGGTGATGGCTTCCATCGTGTAGCATTCAAGGTAGCTGCGGCGGTGATCGCCATAAACAATGACAAGCTCGGGCGCATCACCGGAGGTCCAGTTGGGATCAGCAGCCTCAATCACACGGCGGAAAGAGGCCGGTATCGAGACCCGCCCCTTTGTATCGACCTTGTGATGGCTTTCGCCTCTGAACCTGCGGCTCACTGCCTTATCCCAATCTCTTGCGCGCCCTCGTCTGCGCTTCCCCCGTCCCTGAAATGGAAACGGCGGGTTGATCTGCTGCCACTGATCAACCCGCCGCCCTCGTCCCGACTTTGCGGGGAAGTCCAGTCGCGCGCGCCACCTGGGGGGATGTCTGCTCGCTCGCGCGCCGGATCTCTTGGTCTGATGAAAGCGAGGTGCCTGTATGAAACCTGCTAGAGTTTTTGTTTGCGTAGGGTCGTTTGGTGCCCCGGGCTCGTTCTCATCTGATGTAGAAAGGTATAACGTGGGAAATCATGGCACAGCAAGGGATTTTTGGTTACCAAATTGCTAAATCTTGTTTTTCAGTGTTAAGGAAAACAACATCTGGTAGCAGTTTGGTTGAAAAATATCAACAAATTGGCACTGACTGTCAGAAAAACACTATATATAGACAAGTCGCGCCGGTCGGGAAATTTCCCATAATTTCCCGATTTTTTGCCCGCATGCTGTGCCACACAGAGATGTTCTACTTATGTTCGAAGGTCAGACAGCTATAAAGACGCAAAAAAGTACCCGCAGAACCTGTTTGATTCGCCCTGACGCCCGTTTCGGCCCATAGATTCCCACGGCACGGCCCATGAATTCCCATGACCCGCTGAGAGCGTAGCCCCGTTCAGACAATGACTGCATATATAGTGGCAGCCCGCAACCTGCTGCCGGAGTGATCAGAACCGCCATCCGCCGGCAATCACCTGCGGGCAGCGATATCCAGTCTGGCTGAACGCCTTCCGTCGGACCAGAGCGGCTTTATGCCATGCCGCCCCGGATCAGCCCGTCCGCAATGCGCGCATAGGCCTCGGCCATCGGGCCATCCCCGGCGGCGATGGGGGTGCCACCGTCGCCCGCAAGGCGGGTCTCCAGATCAATCGGCAGCGCGCCCAGCAGCGGGACACCCAGTTTCTCCGCCTCGGCGGCGACACCGCCCTGCCCGAAGATCTGGTGCTCCGAGCCGCAGTCCGGGCAGACAAACATGGACATGTTCTCGATCAGGCCGAGCACAGGTGTTTTCAGCGTGTCAAACATGTCGAGCGCCTTGCGCGCGTCGATCAGCGCCACGTCCTGCGGCGTGGACACCACAATCGCACCGCTGAGTTCGGACTTCGTGCACAGTGTCAGCTGCACATCCCCGGTGCCTGGCGGCAGATCAACGAGCAGCACATCAAGCCCGCCCCATTCCACCTGCCCCAGCATCTGCTGCAGCGCTCCCATCAGCATCGGCCCGCGCCAGACCACCGCCTTGCCGTCCTCGAGCATAAAGCCGATCGACATCAGCGTGACGCCATGCGCGTGCAGTGGAATGATGGTTTTACCATCCGGGCTGGCGGGACGTTTATTAATGCCCATCATGCGCGGCTGAGAGGGACCGTATATATCAGCGTCCAGCAGGCCGACTTTGCGACCGGCCTTTGCCAGCGCCACGGCGAGGTTTGACGAGACCGTGGATTTGCCCACGCCGCCCTTGCCGGACCCGATGGCCAGAATGCGCTTCACGCCCGCCGGTTTTGTCGGGCCTGCCTGCGGTTTCGGGTGCCCGCCGACCTTGAGCGACGGTGGCTCCGGTTTGCTGGCCGCCGGGCCGTGCGCAGTGAGTGCAACCGTCGCCTGGGTCACCCCGGGCAGTTCCGACACGACCTTTTCCGCCGCGTCCCGCAGCGGCCCCATCTGGCGTGCGACCTCCGGGCTTGGTGCCTCAATGACAAAGCGGACAACCCCGCCATCAACAGTCAGCGCACGAATCAGATCGTGCTCGATCAGGCTGCGTCCATCGGGCAGCGCCACCCGGCTGAGAGCGGCCTCAATATCGGCCTGTGTTACAGACATGCTCAAAAACTCCTCGTTCCCGCCTGTTGAGATAGCACAGTTGCAGCGGAACACCAGCGGCACCGCTGAAATGCCTAAACCATTAGCATTATGTGAAAATTAACCATACGTCGCCTATGCAGATGCTGCATAGCAGCATTGAATTTCTGGTTATTGTGCACGCGCAGCAATTCCCTAAGTATGGGTCACAAGAGACGAAACACGAAAGCAAACACAATGGCCTTTATGGATCAGACATTCGCAAAATCCGAAAGCTTCGGCGTGCGTGCACTGGCCGCAGCCACAGGATTCTTCGCAACCGCAACAGCGCGTTACGCCCGCTACAGCCTGTACCGGCACACGCTTGCCGAGCTGAACACACTCAGCGACCGGGAAGCCGCAGACCTCGGCCTGCACCGCTCCGGATTCCGCAATCTGGCGTGGGAAACCGCCTGCGAGAAAGTTTCTGTGTAACCACAGAGATCGGGTTCCCCACCTCCTCCCGGGGAACCTGAACAGAAGCGGCGGCATCTATCCTCCTCCCGGATGCCGTCGTTTGTAACACCGCCCGCAAACCGGGCACCGGGATCAGATCCCGGAACGACTTTCAGCCGGGTCCACCTCCTCCCGGGCCAGGCTGAACCAAGGCGGTGGCATTCATCCTCCTCCCGGATGCCACCGTCCCTTTTACAGAAGGCCAGAATGGCCGGACACGACCGGCAGGCATATTTCCTCCCTGAAAAACGTCGCCGGAAACAGAAAGCGGTCCCCACTCCTCCCGGGGGCCGCTTTTTTTGTGCTTTTTCATGATTGACACGGCGCAGGCGGAAGCCCGCCACCCGCTTCTTGATGCTGCTTATTTTATAAAGTAACAAAATCGCAGGCAAAGGAGGCCACCCAGTGAGAAAACCCGCAACGGCCCGGCAGGATGATGTGCTCAGCGTGCTGAAAGCATGCGACCGGCCCATGACCGCCTACCAGATCCTGGAACGCCTCCAGGCCAGCGAACCGGATATTGCGCCCCCGACCGTTTACAGGACTCTGTCGTCGCTGACAGACCAGGGCCGCGCGCACAGGCTTGAATCGATCCGGGCCTTTGTGCCCTGCACCTGCACTCACAAAAACAGCGTGCCCGTCCTCGCCATCTGTGGCGACTGTGGCGCTGTCGAAGAGCATGACGGCGGAGAGCTGCTGCCGATGCTGGACCGGCTGACTGATCCAAGCCAGTTCCGGACTGAACGCCATATCGTCGAAATTCACGGCCGCTGCAGCAGCTGCGCCGCCTGACAACCCTTTTCAGAAAAACAGGATAACCCATGAAAAACACCCTTTCGATCATCGCTCTTCTGGCCGCCGTGCCTGCACTGGCTGATGAAACCCGTCAGCTGGACGCGCATGAACATGGCGTCGGCGCGCTGAACATCGCGGCTGAGGGATCCGACGTGCTGATGGAACTGGAAGTGCCCGGCGCGGACATCGTGGGTTTTGAATATGCGGCCAAAACCGATGCGGACCGCAAGGCCGTTGACGCGGCGGTGGCCACGCTGGCCACACCTCTTGATCTCTTTGTCCTGCCAGCCGCGGCGGGATGCTCTGTAACCGAGGCACGCGCCGCGCTGGAAATGGAAGACGAGCACGCGGAACATGGCCACGACGATCACGATCATGAGGAACATGGGCATGATGAGCACAAGCATGATGACGATCATGCCGCGCACAAGGCCGAACATGCCCATGATGATGACCATGATCACGACCATGCCGCGCATGACGATGATCATGCCGAGCACAAGGACGAACATGCCCATGACGATGACCATGATCACGACCATGCCGCGCATGACGATGATCATGACCACGCCAATGAGGCCACGCATTCTGAATTCCACGCCACATACCGTCTGACATGCGCCGATCCGCAGGCGCTGGACCAGATCGAATTCGCCTATTTCGACCGGTTTGAGAATGCTCTGGAGCTTGAGGTTCAGATCGTGACAGGCTCCGGCGCACAGGCTTTTGAGGTCACCCGCGAGGATCCCGTTCTTGATCTGCGCAACCTGTTCTGACAGGACAACGGGATGACAGATCCCGTCCTGACCCTTTCAGGCGTTGTTTTCGGCTGGCCCGGACGGGCCGGCTTTTCGCTGTCTGTGCCAGCGTTTTCGCTGTCTGCGGGCGAAAAAGTGCTGCTGCTGGGCGAAAGCGGATCGGGCAAGTCCACGCTGCTGTCGCTGATATGCGGCACGGTGCAGCCGGAACAGGGCAGCGTCCGCATTGCGGACACCGATATCAGCGCGCTGTCGGGCGGGGCCCGCGACCGGTTCCGCGCCGAACAGATCGGGGTGATTTTCCAACAGTTCAATCTGCTGCCATTCGGCACCGTTGCGGACAATATTCTGCTGCCCCTGCGGTTTGCGCCGGAACGACGCGCCCGGGCGGGCGATGCCCGGCAAACGGCGGCGGAACTATGTGACCGGCTGGGACTGCCCAAAGATGTATTGCAGGCCCGGGCCGGCACTCTGAGCGTCGGACAACAGCAGCGCGTGGCCGTTGCCAGAGCGCTGATAGGTCAGCCCCCGCTGATCATCGCGGATGAGCCCACTTCGGCGCTGGATGCAGACAGCCAGGCCGCTTTTCTGGACCTGCTTTTCGGTCAGGCCGCCGCACAGGGCTCTGCCCTGCTGATGGTCAGCCATGACGCGCGCCTCGCGCCGCGCTTTGACCGCGCCCTGCGTATCGAAGACATCGCCCACACCGAAAGACCCGCGGCATGATCCTGCGTCTGGCCATGGCATCGCTGTTTGCACGGGCGCTGACCGTGGGCATGACCATTCTGGCCATCGCATTGTCTGTCGCGCTGTTTCTGGGTGTGGAAAAGGTCCGGACGGGTGCGAAGGCGAGTTTTGCGGATACAATTTCCGGCACCAACCTGATCGTGGGCGCGCGCTCGGGCTCGGTACAGCTGCTGCTCTATTCGGTGTTCCGCATCGGCAATGCGACCAACAATGTCAGCTGGGAAAGCTACAAAGACATTGCCGCACGGCCCGAAGTCGACTGGATTGTACCCATTTCGCTGGGCGACAGTCACCGGCAATTCAGGGTCATGGGGACCACCCTGGGTTTCTTTGAACACTACCGGTACCGGCAGGACCGGCAGATCGAAGTGGCCCACGGCCTGATGATGGATGACCTTTTCGATGCGGTCATCGGTGCGGATGTCGCCGAAACGCTTGGTTATGATGTGGACGATCCGATTGTCGTGGCGCATGGTCTTGCGTCCTTTACTGAACACAAGGATCAGCCGTTCCGGATATCGGGCATCCTGGCACGCACCGGTACACCCGTGGACCGGACGGTCATCGTCAGCATGGAAGCCATCGAGGCCATTCACGTCGACTGGCGCAGCGGCGCGCAGATCCCGGGGCAATCCACGCCGCCGGAGGTGATCCGCGGCATGGACCTGACGCCGCAGGCGGTTACGGCAGCGCTGGTTGGTGTCAAAAGCCCGCTGCAGACCTTTGCGCTGCAGCGCGCCATCAATGAATATCCGGCCGAACCGCTGCTGGCGATCCTGCCAGGCGTGGCCCTTCAGGAGCTGTGGTCCATCGTCGGGATTGCCGAAACGGCATTGCTTGCCGTGTCCGGCATGGTCGTTGTCACAGCGCTGATCGGCATGATGGCGACAGTGTTTTCCAGCCTCAGCGAACGACGGCGTGAAATGGCGATTTTCCGGGCGATGGGGGCGCGGCCGTCCACGATTTTCGGCCTGCTGGTGCTGGAGGCTGCGCTGACCGCCGCGGCAGGTGCCATGCTGGGCCTGGCACTGGTCTATGCGGCGCTGTTCGTGGCCCAGCCAATGATTGACGCAGAATTCGGCCTGTGGCTGCCGATCACGGCACCCGGGGCGGACGAGTTGCTGGTGCTGGCAGGCGTCACCGCCGCTGGCGCAATTGTGAGCGCCCTGCCCGCGCTTCACGCCTACAAACTCTCGCTGGCGGATGGTATGATGGTGCGGACGTGACACAGATGACGGAGCAGACAATGTTCAACCGGCGCGCCGCACTCGGGCTTCTTTCCGCTGGTGCCACAGTCCCTGGTGCTGCGCTGGCCAATGCGCCGCGGGAGGTCATGTGGGACGATCTGATCCCGCCGGGCGTGCCCTATTCAGAGATCATCGGTGAAGGCGAGATTGACGAGATCAACGATTTCTGGGCCCCGATCTATGACGCCAATGCGACCAAACTGAACGAAACGCTGGATGGCGCCTATATCCGGATGCCCGGTTATATCATTCCATTTGATTTCTCCGCGCAGGGCGTGACCGAATTTATGCTCGTGCCCTATGTCGGGGCCTGCATCCATGTTCCGCCCCCGCCCGCCAACCAGCTGGTGATGTGCCGCACGAAAACGCCCTGGCCCACCGACGGGCTGTGGGACCCAGTCTGGGTGACGGGCATCATGCGCACCGAACTGCAGTCCACCGAGCTGGGCGAAACCGGATATGCGCTGGTGGCAGACAAAATGGAAGTCTACGAATGGTGACACGGCGCGGGCTTCTGACGGGGCTTGCGGCATCGGTGCTGTTGCCGAGACCTGGCGTTGCCGCAGAAGTCGTCGATCTTTCCTGGGCTGACCTGTTGCCCGAGGGTCAGGTTTTCGTGCCGCCGCTGTTACAGGAATTCATCGATCATTCCGGACCTTCGATGTCGGATCAGCAGCCTGCCTCGACGGGTGTGCGCACCGACTGGAACGGACAGACCGTGCGGATACCAGGCTTTGTGCTGCCCATCGAACACCGGGGCACCGGTGTTTCGGCTTTTATTCTGGTACCTTACGTGGGGGCCTGCATCCATGTCCCGCCCCCGCCCGCCAATCAGCTTGTTTTTGTCACGCCCGACACGCCCTATGAAAGCGGCGGCATGTTTGAGCCCGTGCGCGTGACCGGCAGGTTCGGTGTGACCACCGTCTCCACCCAGCTGGCAGAGGTGGGTTATGCGATGGCCGCCGAGCGGATCGACCCCATCGCCCTCTGATGCCCGCGGCGGTCAGAACGGAATATCATCCGCCGCATTGACGAACTTCGCGACAACCTTCTTGGTGCCTGCTTTCTCAAAGGCAATCTCAAGTTTATCGCCCTCGATGGCCTGCACCGCGCCGTAGCCGAATTTCTGGTGAAAAACCCGCTCGCCCACGGTGAAGCTGGACACAGCATTCATGTCGATCACCGTATTCCGGCTCTCGCGCGGCTGGCTCATGGGCCGCTCCTGTGACCTGGCCTGCAGACGCCGCCAGCCGGGAGAGTTGTAGACATTCGCCTCCGCCGCTGCGTCATGCAGGGTCGAGGACGGCGCCGCAGCCCCATAGCCGCCGCCGTAAAGCCCCGGCGGGGTCAGCACATCCACATGTTCTTCGGGCAGCTCATCAATGAACCGTGAGGGCATGGAGTTCTGCCACTGGCCAAACACCCGCCGGTTGGCCGCAAAGGAAATCGTGCAGACTTCCTCGGCCCGCGTGATGCCGACATAGGCCAGACGCCGCTCTTCCTCGAGCCCCTTCACGCCGCTTTCATCCATGGACCGCTGCGATGGGAACAGCCCGTCCTCCCAGCCCGGCAGAAACACCACCGGGAACTCCAGACCCTTCGCCGCATGCAGCGTCATGATCGAGACTTTTTCCTCAGCGTTTTCGCTTTCGTTGTCCATGATCAGGCTGACGTGCTCCAGGAACCCCTGCAGATTTTCAAAACTTTCCAGCGCTTTGACCAGTTCCTTGAGGTTTTCAAGACGCCCCGGCGCCTCCGGTGTTTTGTCGTTCTGCCAGTGCTCTGTGTAGCCGCTCTCGTCCAGAATGATCTCGGCCAGTTCCACGTGGCTGATCTCCGGGCGGCCCTCACCGCCAGCGTCCAGCACCGCGTCATCGTCCAGCAGAATGCGCGCCTGCATCTGCCCGCGCCAACGGTCAACAGACGCCACCAGTCTGGCCAGCGCCGCACCGCCTTTGCCGCCGATCGCCTTGACCTGCGTGACAAGCCGCGCGCCTTCAAACAGGCTCACCCCGTTGTCGCGCGCCATACGCTGGATGGTCTGCTGCGCCTTGTCGCCCAGCCCCCGTTTGGGCGTATTCACGATCCGCTCAAAGGCCAGATCATCGTCCGGGCTGACCACCACGCGGAAATAGGCCATGGCATCGCGGATCTCCATGCGCTCGTAAAAGCGCGGCCCGCCTATCACGCGATACGGCAGCCCGATGGTCAGAAACCGGTCCTCAAAGGCACGCATCTGATGTGACGCGCGCACCAGGATCGCCATATTGTTCAGGCTTTCCGGCGCACGCCCCCGCGTCCCCCGCTGGGTCGCCTCAATCTCATCACCGATCCATCGGGCTTCCTCGTCGCCGTCCCAGTGTCCGATCAGCCGGACTTTTTCGCCCTCTTCCCGGTCGGTCCACAGCTCCTTGCCCAGGCGTCCCTGATTGCCCCGGATCACACCGGAAGCCGCCTGCAGAATATGCGGGGTCGAGCGGTAGTTCTGTTCCAACCGCACAACATGGGCGCCCGGAAAATCCTTTTCAAACCGCAGGATATTGCCCACCTCGGCACCACGCCAGCCATAGATCGACTGGTCATCGTCACCGACACAGCAGATGTTTTTGTGCCCGCCCGCCAGCAGCCGCAGCCACAGATACTGGGCGACATTGGTATCCTGATATTCGTCCACCAGAATGTACCGGAACCAGCGCTGATACTGCTCCAGCACATCCGGGTGGTTCTGGAAAATCGTTACCATATGCAGCAGCAGATCGCCGAAATCGACCGCGTTCAGTTCTTTGAGCCGTGCCTGGTACTGCGCGTAAATCTCAACACCGCGGTGATTGTAGGCACCCGCATCGGCGGCCGGCACTTTGTCAGGCGTCAGCGCGCGGTTCTTCCAGCCATCTATGATCGAGGACAGCTGCCGCGCCGGCCAGCGTTTGTCATCGATGCCATCGGCGACCACCAGCTGTTTGAGCAGCCGCAGCTGATCATCCGTGTCCAGAATAGTGAAGTTCGACTTCAGCCCCGCCAGTTCCGCATGCCGCCGCAGCAGTTTGACACAGATCGCGTGGAAGGTGCCCAGCCATGGCATGCCCTCCACCGGCTGCCCCAGCATCTGCGCTACGCGGATCTTCATTTCGCGCGCGGCTTTGTTCGTAAAGGTCACCGCGAGGATCTCATTGGGCCTTGCAGTGCCACGGTTCAGCAGATGCACGATCCGCGCCGTCAAAGCCCGGGTCTTGCCCGTGCCCGCGCCCGCCAGCATGAGCACCGGCCCCTCCAGCTGCTCAACAGCGGCGCGCTGCGCGGGATTGAGCCCGTCAAGATACGGCTGAGGCCGCGCGGCCATCGCACGTGCGCTCAGCGAAGCGCCTTCAAAGGCATCCATTTCGTCAAAACTGCTCATGCTGCGATCCTACTCTGCACTGCCGGAAAGTTAAAGAGACGTTCACACAATGTTCCGCCTCGCGCACAGGGCTGGACAATTGCCTGATCTGACGGGCAAATACAGGGCATGGACCTGCACAGCACCTATCCGGGCCTCAGCGATCTGCGCGCAAAAGCCCGCCGCCGCATCCCGAAATTCGTGTGGGAATATCTCGACTCGGCCACCGGATCAGAGGCCACCAGACATCGCAACCGCACAGCCCTTGACCGCGTGGGGCTGATGCCCTCGGTCCTGCATGGTGAATTCACGCCGGATCTCAGCTGCCACCTGCTGGGGCGCGACCTGCCGCTGCCTTTCGGGGTGGCGCCGGTTGGCATGTCCGGCCTGATGTGGCCCGACGCCGAAGGCCACCTTGCCCGCGCTGCGGCCGGAGCCGGTATCCCCTATACGCTGTCCACCGTCGCCAGCCAGTCACCCGAAGACCTCAAACCCTATCTCGGACCAGAAGCCTGGTTTCAGATGTACGCGCCGCGTGACGAGGACATCCGCCGGGACATGCTGGCGCGTGCCCGCGATGCCGGATTTTCCACGCTGGTCCTGACGGTCGATGTACCGGTGGCCTCCCGCCGGGAACGCCAGACCCGCTCCGGCCTGACCCAGCCGCCCCGCCTGACACCGCGCCTGCTGGCGCAGGTCGCCATGCGGCCCGCCTGGGCGCTGGGGATGGCTCAACGCGGCATGCCCCGGATGCGCGGGCTGGAAAAATACACGCCGAAGACGACGACATCCCTGTCCTCCACCCAGCATGCAGGCTACCTCCTGCGCACCTCACCGGACGCGGATTATGTCAGCTGGTTGCGGGATGCCTGGGAAGGCCCGCTGGTTATCAAAGGGGTTCTGCGCGCCGAAGACGCCGAACCGCTGGAAAAACGCGGCGTTGATGCGCTTTGGGTTTCCAACCACGCAGGCCGCCAGTTTGATGCCGCCCCTGCCAGCATCGAGGTTCTGCCACAGGTCCGCGCGGCCACGAAACTGCCACTGATCTTTGATTCCGGCGTCGAAGGCGGTCTCGATATGCTGCGTGCCCTTGCTTCAGGTGCCGATTTTGTCATGCTGGGCCGCGCATTCCACTACGCCCTCGCTGCCCTCGGACCACCCGGCGTGGACCACCTCGTCGACATGCTGCGCAAAGACCTTGAGGCAAATATGGGACAGCTTGGCGTGCGGGATCTGTCGCAGCTGCCCGCACCCTTCACCCTTGACTGACACCGGCTTCTTCTGGCCGGAAATATCCCCGCCGGAGGCCTGAAATCAGGGGTGCTGCGCACCCGCTTCCGAACAAATTGCCTTTCTTGCCGCAGCGCGGCATAGTGCGCGCGTCTACCCAGTACTACGCGTTTACGCGCGTCCCCAAAGCGCCTACACAGACGCCACTGCCAGAATGCACGAGGCCCAAATGCCAGACTTCAAGAAAATCCTGATCGCCAACCGCGGCGAAATCGCCATCCGCATCATGCGGGCCGCCAACGAGATGGGAAAGAAAACGGTCGCCGTCTATGCCGAGGAAGACAAACTCGGGCTGCACCGGTTCAAGGCGGATGAGGCCTACCGCATCGGCGAAGGACTGGGGCCTGTTGCCGCCTATCTGAGCATTGACGAGATGATCCGCGTCGCCAAAGCCTCCGGCGCAGATGCGATCCACCCCGGTTACGGCCTGCTCAGCGAAAATCCCGAATTTGTCGACGCCTGTGATCAGAACGGGATCACCTTTATCGGTCCGCGCGCCGAAACCATGCGCGCGCTCGGTGACAAGGCATCCGCCCGCCGCGTGGCGATTGAGGCCGGTGTTCCTGTCATTCCAGCCACCGAAGTGCTGGGCGACGACATGAAGGCGATTAAGGCTGAAGCAAAGGAAATCGGTTACCCGCTGATGCTCAAAGCCTCCTGGGGCGGCGGCGGCCGGGGCATGCGCCCCATCGAAGCAGAGGGCGAACTCGAAGAAAAAGTGCGCGAAGGCCGGCGCGAAGCCGAAGCCGCCTTTGGCAACGGCGAAGGTTATCTGGAAAAGATGATCATGAAAGCCCGCCACGTCGAGGTACAGATTCTGGGCGACAAACACGGCGGCATGTACCACCTCTATGAACGCGACTGCTCGGTCCAGCGCCGCAACCAGAAAGTCGTTGAACGCGCGCCTGCCCCCTATCTGACCGAAGAACAGCGCGCCGAAGTCTGCGAGCTGGGCTACAAAATCTGCAAACACGTGAATTATGAATGTGCGGGCACCGTTGAATTCCTGATGGATATGGCCGACGGGAAATTCTACTTCATCGAAGTAAACCCGCGCGTCCAGGTGGAACATACGGTCACCGAGGAAGTCACAGGCATTGATATTGTCCAGGCGCAGATCCTGATCGCCGAAGGCAAGCCGATCGCCGAAGCCACCAACAAACCGACCCAGGACGATGTGCGCCTGAACGGGCATGCGCTGCAAACCCGGATCACAACCGAGGATCCGCAGAACAACTTTATCCCGGATTACGGCCGCATCACCGCGTTCCGCGAAGCAACCGGCATGGGCATCCGCCTTGATGGTGGCACCGCTTATTCAGGCGGCGTGATCACGCGCTACTATGACAGCCTGCTGGTCAAGGTAACGGCCAAGGCGCAGACGCCCGAGGCCGCGATTGCCCGGATGGACCGAGCGCTGCGCGAGTTCCGCATCCGGGGCGTCAGCACCAACATCGCCTTCGTCGAAAACCTGCTGAAGCACCCGACTTTCCTCGATAACACCTATCACACCAAGTTCATCGACCAGACGCCGGATCTCTTCCAGTTCAGCCGCCGCCGCGACCGCGGCACCAAGGTGCTGACCTATATCGCCGACATCACGGTGAACGGACACCCGGAAACCAAGGACCACCCGCGTCCCGCGGCCCACGTCCGGGACCCGAAACCGCCTGCCCTGCGCGCAGAACCCATGATGGGCACGCGCAACCTGCTGGAACAGAAGGGCCCGCAGGCCGTTGCCGACTGGATGAAACAGCAGCGCCAGCTGCTGATCACCGACACCACCATGCGCGACGGTCACCAGTCCCTGCTGGCAACCCGGATGCGCAGCCACGATATGATCAAGGTCGCACCAGCCTATTCGGCCAACCTGCCGCAACTCTTCAGCGTGGAATGCTGGGGCGGCGCCACCTTCGATGTGGCCTACCGGTTCCTGCAGGAATGCCCCTGGCAGCGTCTGCGCGATCTGCGCGCGGCGATGCCTAACCTGATGACACAGATGCTGCTGCGCGCCTCCAACGGTGTGGGCTATACAAACTATCCCGATAATGTCGTGCAGGAATTTGTGCGGGTCGCCGCCAACACAGGCGTCGATGTCTTCCGCGTGTTCGACAGCCTGAACTGGGTTGAGAATATGCGCGTCGCGATGGATGCAGTTATTGAGGCGGACAAGGTCTGTGAGGGCACGATCTGCTACACCGGAGACATCAACGACCCGGACCGCGCGAAATATAACCTGCAGTATTATGTGGATATGGGCAAAGAGCTGCGCGACGCGGGCGCCCATGTACTGGGCCTCAAGGATATGGCCGGTCTGCTGAAACCCGGGGCCGCACGCCAGCTGATCAAAGCGCTGAAAACCGAGGTCGGTCTGCCGATCCACTTCCATACCCATGACACCGCCGGCGTGGCCTGTGCCACGATCCTTGCCGCCTCCGAGGCCGGTGTGGATGCGGTGGACTGCGCGATGGACGCGCTCTCCGGCAATACCAGCCAGGCCACGCTTGGCACCGTTGTCTCGGCACTGCGCCATACCGACCGGGACACCGGACTGGACATGGCGGCTGTGCGCGAAATCTCCGATTACTGGGAAGAGGTCCGCGGCCATTACGCGGCCTTTGAGACCGGTATGCAGGCGCCCTCCTCCGAGGTGTACCTGCACGAGATGCCCGGCGGGCAGTTCACCAACCTCAAGGCGCAGGCCGCCTCGCTCGGCCTCGAAGACCGCTGGCCGGAAGTGGCCCGCACCTATGCGGATGTGAACCAGATGTTCGGTGACATCGTCAAAGTCACACCCTCGTCCAAAGTGGTGGGTGACATGGCCCTGATGATGGTGGCCCAGGGCCTGACCCGCGCCGAAGTCGAGGACCCGGGTACAGAGGTGTCCTTCCCGGACAGCGTCGTGGATATGATGCGCGGGAACCTTGGCCAGCCCCCGGGTGGTTTCCCGGGCACGATCCTGAACAAGGTGCTCAAGGACGAAAAACCCAACCTGGAACGCCCCGGCAAACACCTGCCCGCGACTGATCTGGAAAAAGTCCGCACAGAGGTGCGCGAGGCACTCGAAGGCAAGGACGTGGATGATGAGGACCTGAGCGGTTACCTGATGTATCCCAAGGTCTTCCTCGACTACATGGGGCGTCACCGTACCTATGGCCCGGTGCGCACCCTGCCCACCCGCACCTTCTTTTATGGCATGGAGCCGGGCGAAGAGATCACCGCCGAAATCGATCCGGGCAAAACGCTGGAAATCCGCCTGCAGGCCGTGGGCGAGACCAACGAGGATGGCGAGGTCAAAGTCTTCTTTGAGCTCAACGGCCAGCCCCGTGTCATCCGCGTGCCCAACCGGATGGTCAAAGCATCGACCGCTCAGCGCCCCAAAGCCGAAGCCGGAAACGCCAACCACATCGGCGCCCCGATGCCCGGGGTTGTGGCCTCTGTTGCGGCCCAGACCGGTGCAAAGGTGAATGCAGGCGATCTGCTCCTGACCATCGAGGCGATGAAGATGGAAACGGGCATCCACGCAGAACGCGCGGCGGTCGTGAAAGCCGTGCATGTTCAGCCGGGCGGGCAGATCGACGCCAAGGACCTGCTGGTCGAGCTGGAGTGACCCTGCGCGGCGCCTGATGCTGAAAAAAACCGCCCCGGAGCAATCAGCTTCCGGGGCGTTGTTCAGGTCTCAACGAAAAACGGCCCTCCTGACAGGAGAGCCGTTTTGCCGTTTGTAAGGCGTTGGCCTACGACCGACGGAACCGGCGCATCACACCCAGCCCACCAAGACCGGCGATCAGCATCCAGCCAGCTGCGGGAATCGGAACCGTCGACACTCCTGAGTCGCTGTCAAAGAAGGTGACGTGAGAAGAGCCCTGAGCGAAATCGAACAGAACGCGGTTCCCTGCTCCCCCGAGGAATGAATCGCCTGGCCCGACATAGTTATAGACAAAGAAGCCCGAAGCGGGCGGCCTTGGTCCGTCCGGGTTGCCGCCTTTCGCTGTAAATCCGGTAATTCCTGGATCGTCGCCATCGTTCAGATACTCGAAGTACCAGCCCATCGTGTCGTCTTCGGCGATGATAATACCGCCAAAATCGCTGAAGAGGCCGAAGTCGGAGTTCCATTCGCTTCCTGCGCTTAAAGAGCCTACTGGATCTCCGCTGTCGTTAAAGTCTCTCGCGTCGAGTTTCACGATATATGGCGAGCCGCCCAGCGAGCACACCGGGTCGGTCCCGAAACCACCGACGGTGCCACCGTCACCCTGACAGTCGTTTCCATCCACATAGCCGAGCAGGCCCGAGCCGAAGTCTTCTGTGCTGACTGCAAACAGATCGTCAAAGTATGTGTAGCTCGCCGCTGACGACGCCGTCGCCAGTCCAACCGAAAGGCAGGCAGCAGATGCAGCCAGAATAATCCTATTGTTCATTTGAAACTCCGTTCACCCAACGACCGCTTCCCCCGGTCCATCGTCAATTCAGTTCGGGTACCCCACCCGCTATGCAATACCCCGATGACTGCATCGACCGCGCATCAGATCAAAATAATTGTCACGATTTTGCCATATTTGCCGGAATGTTCCCGCAAAGCGCGAACAAACAACGCAACAAACACCTGAAATCCATTGGAAAATCACGGTTCGGGGGCACCTGAAACAGGTGTCACAGGCATCGGGAAAGCGAGTCGGCATCGCTTGTTCAGGTATTTTCAATCCGGGACCGTCACCATTCCAGGTCTGCAAAACCGACGATTGCCCACTGTTTCCTGCAGGCATTTCCTGTCATGAACGACGCATGAAACTTGCTGCCTTTTCCGTCCTGGTCCCGAATTATGATGCCGGGCTTTCTTTTTTCTGTGGCACCCTTGGTTTTGAACTCTGCGAGGACATTGATCAGGGCCGGAAACGCTGGATCACTGTCAGCGCCCCCGGTTCGGACACACAGATTGTGCTGGCCCGGGCCGATACGCCCGCGCAAAAGGCCGCACTGGGCCAACAGGCCGGTGGCCGTGTCTGGCTGTTTCTGGAAACCGATGATTTCTCGCGGGACCACGCCCGGTTGACCCAGGCGGGTATCGATTTCGAGGAAGAGCCACGCGACGAACCTTATGGACGGGTCGCCGTCTTCCGGGATCCGTTTGGCAACCGCTGGGACCTGATCCGCCGCACTCCTGCCCGGGCTGGCGGATGAACGCTGCACCCGCCGCAAAATGACACAAATTATTTGCACAGCACCCGATTTTTCCCTTGCAGAGCCGCGTCAGCAAAGTTATTCCACGCGCACCTAAGGAAGCGGGCGTAGCTCAGGGGTAGAGCATAACCTTGCCAAGGTTAGGGTCGGGCGTTCGAATCGCCTCGCCCGCTCCAAAGGGTCTCTCAAAATCATGATGCTGTCTTTGCCCCGCGGGTAGGGTGAGGTTTTGTGTCTGACGCTGTTCGTGTCCCCGCAGTTCCGGATGCTCAGCGCCCTTCGGCGAGGCGCCTGCGCACCGCCAGCGTGCACAGCGCCGCGATCACGGACAAAAGCACAATAACCGGCGTGGCAATCTCCGGTCGGGTGTCGGCCAGTACAGCAACAGTTGCGATGCCACCAAGACGCGCAAAAGTAATGTCCAGACTTGTCGAAATTGCGCTCATGCCCTCTGGCGCGAAACGGAGGATCAGCTGGGTCGAGGGCGCGTTGCTGCAGGCCAAGCCCGTTCCGACAAGAATAGCCGACAGCACCAGCAGCGGCAGTTGATCCGTATAGAAAAGCAGAGGCATTGCAGCGGCGATCAGTACCGGTGCGGCCAGCATCACAGTCCGGATGTGCGGCTTGTCCACGAGGTTCCGCAACAGAGTGCTGGAACCGGAGAAGGTCAGCCACATCACCGACAGAAGGAAACCGACACCGACCGTCCCGACCTCATTGCCTGTCAGCCAGACCGGCAGACGGAACAGAAAATAGGTAATGCACCCATAGGTGCAGAAGACATAGACAAACGTGATCCAGAGATCCTTTGCCCGGAACAGCGCGGTGTACTTTCTTTTTTCCCGCACCACCTGAGTGGGTTCATCCGCGATGGATGTGCCGATGAGAACCGCAAGTGCGACAATGGCAATAACCGCGTTCAGGACAAAGGCATTCTGCCAGTTTGAACCGTCAAGCAGCCCGCTGTAGAGCATGGGTGCAAAAGCCGCGACATATCCTGCGATGCTTCCCCAGACGATCAGAACCCGCCCCGGTCTGTGCGGCGATGCCCTTGTCAGGAGAAGCGGGATCAACGGTGAAAAGATACCACCGCCCAGCCCCTGCAGAACCCGCCCTGATATGAGCGCTTCGTAACTCTCGGACGCTGACACCATCAGCGAGCCTGCCGCGAAAAGCGCCACGCCGCAGCCAAAAACCTTGCGCGTGTCAAAGGCGTCGCCCAGCCACCCGCCAAAGAGCACTCCAGCGGCCACCGCAATACCGTAGGAATTGAACACCCACGCAAGGTCGCTGACAGACAGACCGAACTGCACCTGGATCGCCGGCAAAAGAAGCGGCACCAGGGTCAGCTCCATCACAAACGCAATATTGGCTGCGATGGGGCCCAGGATCGCCGCCCGTGACGCGACGGCGATCGAAGGGCTGCTGTCCAGGTCAGGTGTGTGAGAGCCCATGTTCTCCTACTGTCTTTTATGCATCTGCTGTGGCACCGGCGGGCGCATCTGATTTCGCAGGTGCCGTTGATCTTTTTCCGGACACGTCCGCCGAATACTGAACTTCCACGGCTTCGCGTCCCATCAGACCGGCGATGTCGCTGGCGTTCATCCAGATGAAGTAATCTTCTTCTGTCACCTGCCGGTCCGGGCCGATCCAGCGTCCGGGCTCGCAGTGATTGTACCCATACCGCAGATGCGCGCCCTTCGCGCCCAGCCTCTTGGGAACAAAAGCAAAGACATAGGATGGGTTCCACGCCCCGGCCATCACCTCAAGCAGAACGCGTGACAGCAGAGCAGTGGCGCCCTGACTGCGCGGCCCACCAAGGCCCCGCGCCCGCAACCAGAAATCGCCCTGGTAACAGACTTGGCCCGTTATGGTTTTCAGGGCATCCGGCCCGTTGTAAAAAGTCAGATCCGGGTCCGGTGTGGTGTCTGGCGTAATATATTTGTGCCGGTGCGCATCAAGGTGGTTTGCCAGCGAAACGCCTTCCAGATCCAGCAGTCGCACGGCCTGCGTGTGCATGAGCGCCCCGTCGCCATCATATCCGCAGAGCCAGAAAGCATTCGACCGATCGACATAGGAGCTTGCCACATCAAACATCGGGTAAATGCCACCCCTGTCAGCCTGCTGGCTGCGCAGTGCACGATACTTTGCAAAATCATCGCCGATTTCAATTCGGATTCCCGATGCTTCAAGTGCACGCAGAATTGCTGCCAAACGCGATGTCATCTCAAACAGTTTACCCGGTAACATACCCATCCAGTTTCCCTCTCTACCCAAACTCGGCTGCACCGTCCCACCATATGGTTAATGACCGGTTAGCCATGATTGATGTTTCGCATGATTTTTTGTGAGTCAGTCATTTTTCCACCTTTCCGGTTAACGAACCGGGTGTGCTCAACTGGGCGTGACCGCCCTATCGCTGCCCCAGATTCCCTGAAAACAGGGATTTCGCCCCGGATGGCCTAAGCCTGTGGCGCACACATGAAAACGCCAGCACATCTCGGCTGTCTACTCGTCGACGATCTGCAATCGGGGATTGAAAAACGAAAGATCACAGGCAGCTGAAGCGCCCGACAGCAGGAGGCCGATCCGCAAACCACCGGATTGAAAATGACAAAACCTGGAAAAAAGAATAGAATTTAACCTATCTTAACAACGCAACAACAAAGCCGCACAGCCAATTGATTTATATTAGTTTTTCTCCCACTGCACCTTCCGGTTGCAATTGGTGTGTTGGATCGCCCGCACATCTGCACTGCCCGGATTCAGCGAATTGCGGCGCATCCAGGGCATTGCTACCGAGGTGGCCATACTCTGGTCAGACGCACTTCGGATAGTACCGGTCAAAAGGGGATGTTTATGAGTATTCACGCGATCTTTGACGATTCGTTTCCGGTGTCCTGCCCTCCGCCGGGCGCGGTAAACGTGTGCAGAGCAGATGCGGTCGAAGGTCCGGGCGGTCGCTGGATCCCCTGCACATCTGCGATCAGCGGCGGCGTCTTCCTGTCCTGTATCTTTGAAGTTGGGCCCGGCAAGCGTCAGGTCTGCTCCGCAACGTCCCCCACGCCCTGCGCCGAAGAGGCCATGATGCGCGCAATTGAACTTGCGGAGACCGCGGCCGCCTGATCCGGCAGGTGCCATTCCCATGTAGCCCGAAGCGCACCAGGCGATCAGAGCCTCGTATTCCTGACCTGCGCCCCCTTGCCGCATCAGGTGAAATAGCCCGGACGCCCGGACCCTAGCCGGCCTTTTGTTCTGCGAGAGGGTCTGCATCGCCGTCAGACCGGCACGGCCAGAACTGCCCACCATTTGCCAGCAGCTTTCTGCGCAGATCGTCCTCGCTCATCGGTTTACCAAAATAGAAACCCTGCAGGTAATCGCTGCCCATATCTCCCACGATTGTTGCGTGTTCTTCTGTTTCGACGCCCTCAGCAACCACGCGCATCCCGAGGCTTTTGCCAATACCAATGATAGACGCGACCAGCGGTCTGGCACTTTCGTCATCGACCACAAGCTGGATGAAATGCCTGTCAATCTTCAGAACCGATGGCCGGATCTCCAGCAATCCCCGCACCGACGCGTGGCCCGTACCGAAATCGTCCAGGGCAATCGTCACACCCAGCTCATCCAGTTCATCAATCGTCCAGCGGACAACATCCCCGATCCGGTCCAGATAGACCGATTCCAGAATTTCCACGGTCAGCCTTTCGGGCGGAATGCCCGAACTTTTTATGTCGTGAATGAATGTCGGGTCCGCCAGCCGGGCCGCAGACACATTCACGGCGATGCGTGGCAGGTCTGCGCCGGCTTCATCAAGTCGGGTCATCGCGCCATGAACGCTATTAAAAATGATCTCATCGATCTGCTTCAGAATGCCCATGTTGGCAGCAGTATCGAGGAACTGACCCGGGGCCAGTATTCCGCGGGTGGGGTGATTCCACCGCACCAGCATCTCCGCGCTGGCGATCATGCCGGTTCGCGCATCAATAAGCGGCTGAAAATACGGTATAAACTCCTGGCGCTCGCAGGCAAGAAGCAGGTCTGATGCAAGTTGTTTGGTCGCGATAGACTGCGCATGCATCTGTTCGGTAAAGAATGACCACCTCCCCTTGCCTTGCGACTTTGCGTGGTAGAGCGCCGCGTCTGCATCTGCGATGACATTTTCCGGATCATCCATGCCCGCACCCGCGATGGCCACACCCACGCTGGCGCTGCAGGCAGTGGATTTGCCGTCACAGGTAACCGGCGCGCGCATTCTCTGAACGATTTCATCGGCAAGACTGCTGATGTTGAGCGCGCTTGTCGCCAGTGGTTTCAGAATAACGAATTCATCCCCGCCCAGACGGGCTACCAGATCATCTTCATCAGAAAGGTCTCTCAGCATCGTTGCGACAGAAACAAGAAGCCGGTCACCGGCATCATGCCCGAGCGTGTCATTCACAAACTTGAACCTGTCGAGATCGATATAGAGGACAGCAAACTCTGAGCCGCTTTCCTTCAGCCTGCCGATCCAGGTTTTCAGTTCCACCTCAAAATGGCGGCGGTTGGACAGGCCCGTGAGCGCATCCTCGTTTGCATCTTTCGCAACAGATCGCGCAAGCTCCAGAAGTCTGGCGTTCTCTTTTTCAAGGCGGTGCACTTTCGCCATGACCCTGTCATAGCTTTCCTGATCCGCGGCTGCGGTTTCAGCTTGACCGGGCTGTTTTGCTCCTGCTGGCTGTTCGTCCAGTTCAATGATGGAACACAGCCACCAGTGATCACCCGTTACCGCGTCCGAAAGATGGGTCCAGTTCATCCGCTGCCAGTAAAGTTCACCGTTTCTGCGGTTGTTCCGGGTCCGGATGGAGAAATTCTCCCAGTTCATCAGTTTTTCGATGATGTGGAGGTGTACGCCCTGTTCCGTGTCAGGACCGATCAGGATCGTTCCACGCTGGCCCAGCGCTTCGGATTCTTCATGCCCGGTGATCCTGGTGAAGGCCGGGTTGCACCACTGTACCTGCATGACCGCACCGTCGTCTGGCGACGCCTTTGCGAGCACCAGACCTTCGGATGCCTTGTCGTCTATCTGATTCAATATCCGGGCAGGTATCACGTTCAGACTTTGCGTTGTTTCTCCTGTCTATGACCTCCAAAGGATTAACATCGTTCTAGCTGTGAAGAGACGAAAGCGAGCAATTTTCGGAAAATTGCAGCATGCAATACTGAAAGAGCGCAGCACATGCCTCTGAACCTTCACAGCATTGGACCTTCGCGCCCGGACCGGATGCGTTCCGATCGCTGCGAATGCAACCCGGGATCACCCGCGCTTAAAGGGACCGCAGGCTAATATCCTCTAGATTAACGGGAATTCATTCATAAGGGTTACCGGTTTCAGAATAATTTTTTTGGGGGCGCAGGTTCCGACGCGCCGTCACCCACGGAAATGATCACCAAAAAGTTTCATCAAATTAAATCAATTTCTTAACAGGTTCACCGGCAGTCCGCGGCCTGGCATCCTGCCCGTCCCCGGACACAGCGCGGGTCGGGAACCGGGATGCGCCGCGTCTTGCCGGCCTCTCCGGAGGCTCTATCTGCCCGCTTAACCGACGCCATCCTCTGGACCTATGGGACTGGCAACACAAAGAAAAAGCCGGACGCGGGCGGATCAGCTCTATGAATTCACAGGCCAGAGAACCCGAGCCCGCCCGGAACGATCACGCCGGTCTGGCCTGTGCAATCGAAAAACTCACACCTGACATCCCTACTGACTGGCGCGCCGCCTGGCACAGAGCAGCTGACGCGGGTGCGCTGCGGCTGATGGCCCAGGATGCTGGCATGGATGCGCCGGCTGATGCGCTCGGATGTGTCCGGGCAATGGCCGAAATCGGTACGGCCTGTACGGACAACGGATTCACAATGGGGCTGAATTCCCACATCTGGACGGTGCAGCAACCGATCGCTGCCTTTGGATCAGCCGATCAGAAAGCGGACTGGCTGCCAGCCCTTGAGAGCGGGCGCAAAATCGGGGCCTACGCGCTGACGGAAGAACAGTCAGGGTCTGATGCGATGGCGCTGGAATCGCGCGCGCAAGCACAGGACGGCGGGTACCTGCTGAACGGCGCGAAAACCTATGTGGGCATGGCGCCGGACTGTGACGTCGCACTCGTATTCGCAAGCACAGCGCCGGAGCGGAAATCATGGGGCGTGTCGGTGTTCCTCGTGCACCGCGATGACCCCGGGTTTCACACAGATAACAAGCAGGAAAAAATAGGACTGACGACGCTGCCTATGGGTCGGATCACCCTGCAGGACTGCTGGATACCTGCCGACCGGCTGCTGGGAGCCGAAGGCACAGGCGCGCGGATTTTTCAGGCAACGCTCGACTGGGAGCGCGCGTTTATCCTGGCACCGCATGTGGGCGCAATGGCGCGGCAGCTGCGCGAATGCACCGAATTTGCGACCGCGCGCAAAACGTTTGGCAGACCGATCATTGAACATCAGTCAGTGGCCAACAGGCTGGCGGATATGTCCGTGCGCCTCGAAACCTCGCGCCTGATGATGGAACAGGCGGCACGGGCTTACGACGCGGGCAAACCGCTCTCACGCCTTGCGGCAATGACCAACCTGCATGTGTCCGAAGCCTTTCTTGCCTCCAGCACGGATGCGGTCAGAACATTCGGGGGCGCAGGTTACCTCGCCTCTTCCCAGGCCGGCACCGACCTCACCGATGCGCTCGGCGGAGTGATCTACTCGGGCACATCAGACGTACAAAGACAAATAATAGCGCGTCTCACAGCGCAGAATACGGGGAAGATCCAATGACACATGCGCTCAGAGCACGGGGTCTGACAGCCATCCTGTGCGGGCTGGTTATCGCAGTGTTTGCGCTGGCATCCTCAGGCCCGGCAAAGGCACACAGCTTCAACGAAAGCTACGTTTATTTCGACGTGACCGACACCACGCTGAGCGGTCGCATCGAGGTGACGCTGAACGAACTGGCCAAAGTGTTGTATGGCCGCGCCGACGTTGAAGCCCCGCTGACGCAGGCGGAGGCGCAGGAGAATCTGCCAGCGCTCGGCGCCTATTTTGCCGAACACCTCCGGCTCAGCGACGGCGGCCAGCCGCTTGACGTCACCTTCACGGACCTGACCTTCTTTGCCTCCGATGCGGGCATTTTCTCGCAGCTGATGTTTGACGTGCAGGGGATCGGACAAACCCCTGTCACGCTGCAGATGTCCTATGACGCGATCTTTTCCGACATTGATCCCGAACATCGCGGCTATGCGCTGATCAGCACGAACACCCGCAACGGGATGGAAGTGAATGAATCCTATATCTCGCTGATCTTCGCACCAGGCGATGGCGCGCAGACGCTTTACCTCAACGACGAGAAATCCAGCCGCGTGGCCATGGCATTCCTTGAACACGGTGTCTGGCACATCTGGCTGGGGTTTGATCACGTTCTGTTTCTGGTGACGCTGCTGGTCTCGGCAGTGATGTTGATCAGCGCAGGCCGGTGGGAACCCGCGCCGAGCCTGCGTGAAAGCCTGAAGAGGACAGTCACAATTGTAACCGTCTTCACCATCGCGCATACGATCACGCTGAGCCTCGCGACTTTCGGGATCATCACCCTGCCCGTTGTTCTTGTAGAGGCGGTGATTGCGCTCTCCATCGCCGTGGTCGCTCTGGGCAATCTCTTTCCCAGATTTCACGCCCAGTCGTGGAAAGTCGTTTTCATCTTTGGTCTGTTCCACGGGTTCGGTTTCGCCAACGTGCTGGAGCCCCTGGGCCTGGACCCGGCCCGCAAGGCCCTTGGCCTTGTTGCCTTCAACATCGGTGTCGAACTTGGGCAACTGGCGATTGTCATCTTGCTCTTCCCCGTGCTCTTTGCGCTGCGGCAACTGGCGTCCTACCGCCTTGTCGCCCTGCAGGCGGGATCCGTGGCGCTGATCGCTGTGGCCATCTTCTGGTTTGCTGAACGCACGCTGGGTGCTTTCGCCCCGGCCAGCGTAGCACTGGCAGGAGGCTGACGTGACGCCCCGCCTGCTCGATACCGCTCTGGCCGCACACGCCCGCCACAGGCCCGACGCGACGGCCATCCGCTTTAATGGTCAGTCTTTCAGCTATGCCAGAACACATGCCACCGCAGACCGCATCGCCGGTTGCCTCGCTGCCCGAGGCATCGGCGCCGGAGACCGGGTCGGGATTTATGCGCAGAAGGGGTTCGAAACCATCGCCGCCGTCTTTGGGGTGATGCGCGCGGGGGCGGCCTATGTCCCGATTGATCCCGCAGCACCCGCGTCCCGCGTCCGGGATATTGCAGACGACTGCACCCTTTCCCTGATCCTGACCGATCCGCTCTGCGCTGAACGCTTCTCCGGAGAGACGCCCCTGCTGCTGCTGGAGCATACGCTGCAGTCAGATGCGCCTTTACCAAAGCTTACCCGCCATGCCGATGATCTGGCCTATATCCTCTACACGTCCGGCTCGACCGGCAAACCAAAGGGCATCTGTCACACGCACAAAAGCGGTCTGGCCTATGCATGCAAAACGGCGGCGCTCTGTGCGCTGACCCCCCACGACCGGGTCAGTCATCACACCCCTCTGCACTTCGATATGTCGGTTTTCGACATCTTCTCGACCATCGAGGCCGGCGGCACCATCGTTGTCATCCCCGAGATCTATGCGAAAATCCCCGCCAGCCTGTCTTCGCTGGTTGAGAAAGAAGGCATAACCGTCTGGTATTCTGTT
Organism: Roseobacter phycocola; assembly: GCF_042055075.2. Lineage (GTDB taxonomy): Bacteria > Pseudomonadota > Alphaproteobacteria > Rhodobacterales > Rhodobacteraceae > Roseobacter. The sequence goes on from NZ_CP194010.1 coordinate 1,975,146, forward strand.
CCTTTTGCTCTCGCACAGCTGACAACGCGTGGAGCGTTACACAAACACGATCTCTCAGGTCTGAGGCTGGTTATGTACGCCGGCGAGGCCATGCCACCTGATGTGCTTCAGTCCTTTTCGCATCACGTGCCCCAGGCCTCGTTTCTGAACGCCTACGGGCCCACAGAGACAAACCACTGCACCACCGCCCTGCTGCCACCCGATCTGATTGACGGCAAAAGCGCTTTGCCCATCGGGCTGCCTGACGTGGGCGTGGTGGCACGGATTGTGGACACCGGCGAGCTTCTGATCGCCTCTGATCAGCTGATGACCGGATACTGGAATGACCCGGAGCGCACGCAGGAAGCATTTGTGACCCTGCCGCATGAGGGCCGGGACCTGCGGTTCTACCGTACCGGTGATCTTGTGGACCGGGGCGCAGATGGCACCATCTGGCTGCGCGGCCGTGCAGACCGCCAGATCAAACTGCGCGGCTTCCGTATCGAGCTGGATGAGGTCGAACTGGTGTTGCAGCGGCACAGAGAAGTGCGTGAAGCGGCCGTAGTCGTGGACCACAATGCTCAGACCCTTGTGGCTTTCATTTCCAGTACTGCCAACGGCGATGCGCTCCTTCGTTATGCGGCCGAAAACCTGCCGCCTTATGCCGTGCCCGAACGGATCATTTCCGTGCCCACGCTGGCCCGGACCTCAACCGGCAAAATAGACCGCAAAGCCCTGCAGGAGGTGAGCTGTGACCGCTCTGCAGCCTGAACACACCCGGCCCGTGCTGCGCGGCTACATCAGCGGCAGCCTTCTGGGAAACAGAGAAATCGCAGATGACGAAAACCTGCTGCTCAGCGGTCTGCTGGATTCGCTGGCGGTGATGTCCCTCGTCACCTTCACCGAACAGGAATTCGGTCTGAAAATTCCGTTTGAGGATGTTGTGATCGAAAACTTCGAAACCATTGAGGCAATTGCCGGCTACCTGGAGACGCGGGCACCCGATGCGTGACACAACGACCGACATTCCCCTGACACAGAGCCAGCTGCGTTTCTGGCAGGGCACCCGCCTGACACCGGACGCGCCACTCTACACGATGGTCTGGCGGTTTGACCTTCTGCAGGAGATCGATCCGGCGCGCTTTTCACGGGCGCTGAACAGGGTGGTGAATGCTTCGGATGCGATGCAGGCCCGGTTTCGCGACACAGAGAATGGTCCGGTTCAGTTTCCGGCGGATACCGCTTTTGCCGTGCCCGCGTTCCGCGATCTGAGCGAAACGCCTGATCCCGAAGCAGCCCTTGAGGCGCTTCTGCCCCCTTTTATCGCCGAGCCCTTTGATCTCAGCTGCGGCAGCTACCGTGCACAGCTGGTCAAACTCGCTCCAGCGCATTGGGTTTGGCTGTCGGCACAGCATCATATTGCCTGTGATGCACAGTCAGGTGCGCTGCTCTTTGAAGCGGTATCACAGGCCTATGCCACAGATGGCGAAACAGACACCGGACCTGCCTGGTTTGATGCCGCACAGCGTCTCAACGATCAGTTCACGCGCGACACCACCGCCGGCGACGCGGATCAAAGCGCACCACCCGCGGCCCAAAGCCTGCCCTATGGCGCAAAGCCGGACCGTCACCCCACATCGGTCCGCGTCCGCAGTGACAGCCTTGATCACGCGGCCCGGAGACTGGATGCGCTGGGGACGGACCCCCAGTTTCGCATGTTCACACCGGACCTTACCCGTCTGGCGCTGTTTCTGACCGCCTGGACCGCGTTCCTGCACCGCATCGCCCATGACGACCACGTGGTTATGGCCCTGCCCGCCCATAACCGTCTGACCGCCGAAGACCGCCAGACGATGGGGCTCTTTGTTGAGGTGCTTCCCTTTGGCACGGATATCGAGTGCGGCGACAGCTTTGCGACGCTCTTTGCCCGCGTGCGCGAGGGGCTGGGTACCTTTCTCCGGCAGGCCAGACCCAATGCCATTGCCGCGCAGGCCCCTGGCGGCACAGCCAGTGTTCTCAACTTTATCCAGGCGCGTTTCGGGGGTTTCGCGGGTGCGCCTGCGCGCGCGACCTGGCTGCACAGCGGTGCGCATGATCCGCACAACCCGCTGCGCCTGCATGTCACGGATTTCGATGGCAGCGGTCCCGCGCTGGAAATTGACGTCAGCGCGGCCATCAGCCGGGAAACAGACGCCGCAGAGATCCCGGACCAGTTCGCACAACTGCTGGAGGCGGTCTGCGATGATGCCACCGCACCGCTGGTAACCCTGCCCCTGACTTCCGATGCGGCCGCCACAGAGATCACCGGCCTTTGCGCCGGACCAGCGGCACCGCCGGACGCCGCAACCCCGGTCCTGACGCTGATCGAAGAACAGGTGCGGGAACGACCCGACGCCATTGCGGCACGGGAAGGCAGCACCGTCAGCACCTACCGCGACCTCTGGAAACAGGCGGGGCATTTCGCGGCGGCTGTCCAGGGCGCCACATCCGGCGCGGGACCTGTCGCTGTACAGATGCACCGGTCCGTGGACTGTATTGCCGCCATTCTGGGGGTGCTGCGTGCCGGTCGCCCCTTTGTGCCCGTCGCAGCGAACACCCCCGCCGGGCGCGTGGCCACCATTCTGCAGGCTGCGGGCGCCGTGGCCGTGATCGGCGACGCCCGGACCGCCAAAACGCTGCAAACAACCAGCACTTCCCCCGTCATCACCAACCCTTCTGCCGCGCAGGACCCGCAGCACGCCGGACAGGATGATACGGCCTATGTGCTCTTTACCTCGGGCTCAACGGGTACGCCCAAAGGGGTCGTTGTCCCGCAGGACGGGCTGGCGCATTACATCCGCTGGGCCGCAGAGGCGTTCAGCACACCGGGCCACACAGATTACTCTTTCTTTTCCTCGCTGTCGTTTGACCTGACGATCACCTCGCTCTTTGTCCCGCTGACAACCGGCGGCACGATTGCCGTCTATCCGGAAACAGGGCCAACCGATCTGGCCGTGCTCGACGTGTTCCGCGAGGATGCCGTGGATGTGGTCAAACTCACGCCATCTCACCTGGCGCTGGTCTGCGAGGCGGGTCAGTCCGTCAGCACAATCCGGACTCTCGTGCTGGGCGGAGAGAACCTGACCACCAGCCTTTGCAGGCGCGCGCGCGCCGTCCTGTCCGACAGGCTCGCGATCCTCAATGAATACGGGCCCACCGAGGCGATCGTGGGCGCAATGATCCACCGGTTTGATCCGGCGGCGGACACCGGAGCCTCTGTGCCCATCGGCAGACCGGCTGACGGCGTGGCGGTGACCGTTCGGGACGCCGGGCTGTCCGTTCTGCCGGCAGGTATCGCCGGGGAGATCTGTATCAGCGGGCGTCTGGCTACCGGTTATCTGGGTCGGCCCGACCTGACCGCCCAGACCTTCGTCACAGCGCCGGACGGCACGTTTCTCTACCGCACCGGCGATATCGGCCGCATGGCCCGTGACGGCTCACTGCGGTATCTGGGACGGCGCGATGACCAGCTCAAAATCGGTGGTGTCCGCATCGAAACCGCCGAAATCACCAATGCCCTGCTTGCCGTTGACGGTGTCAGTGCAGCGCATGTGGCCCTGCCCCGCACGACAGAAGACGCGCCATCTGCGCATTGCATCCGTTGCGGCCTGCCGGACACATTCCCTGGCGCTTCGCTGTCCGAGGCAGGACTGTGCTCCATCTGCGCAGGCTTCGACGACTACCGCGACCGCGCACAGGCCTATTTCCGCCCCGAACAGGATCTGGCCGACAGACTGCACGCTGCGGCGGACAAATCACGGGGGTCCTATGACGCTGTCATGCTGCTCAGCGGCGGCAAGGACAGCACCTATGCGGCCTACCGCCTCTCGGAACTGACGCCGCGCGTGCTGGCTGTGACGCTGGACAACGGCTTTATCGCGGAAGGTGCCAAAGACAACATCCGCCGCGTGGTCGCAGATCTGGGCTGGGATCACCGGTTTCTGAGCACAGACCGGATGAACGAGATCTTTGTCGACAGTCTGAACACCCATGCGAACGTCTGCCAGGGATGTTTCAAGGCGCTTTACACGCTGGCGATCCGGACGGCGCGGGCGGAGGGTGCGCCCGCGATTGTCACCGGCCTGTCGCGCGGGCAGTTCTTTGAAACGCGCCTCTCGCCCGAGCTGTTTTCGCGCAGCGCGCCGACCTGTGCGCAGCTGGAAAGCATGGTGACTGAAGCGCGCCGCCGGTACCATGCCGAAGACGACGCTGTGGCCACGCTGTTGCAGACCAGTGATCTGGCCGATGGCGCCTTCCTCGAAGAGATTGATATCATTGACATCTACCGGTTCATCGACGTGCCCGTGTCGGAAATCTACCGGGTGCTGGACGCGCGCGGCGCCTGGAAACGGCCCGCCGATACCGGACGCTCCACCAATTGCCTGATCAATGACGCCGGAATCTATGTGCACCAGAACCGCCGCGGGTATCACAACTATGCCCTGCCCTACAGCTGGGATGTGCGGATGGGCCACAAGACCCGCGCCGAGGCACTCGAGGAGCTGAACGACGAGATCGACCCGGATGCGGTCCGCAGTATGCTGGGTCAGATCGGGTACGACCCGGGCCAGGATACTGGGTCCGGCGCAGGTCTGACAGCCTGGGCCGCAACCGACGGCAGCGTCAGCGAGGATACCCTCATGGGGGCCCTGCGGGCGAAACTGCCACGCGAGGCTCTGCCGTCGCGCATCGTGCTGACCGACGCGCTGCCGCTGACCCCGAACGGCAAAGTGGATAACGAACGGCTGCCGGCACCAGGCGCTCCGGTGGATGCAGCCTTTGAGCCTCCTCTGACAGAGACAGAACAGCAACTGGCCGCGGTGCTTTGTGAAGTCACCCAGACCGCACAGGTCAGCCGTCACGCTGATTTCCTCGACATCGGGGTGGATTCACTGGCGGCGATCCAGGTCGCAATGCGGGCCAATGAACTGGGCATTCCCCTGCAGGCAACGGCCCTCTTTGAATACAGAACGCTGGCCGCCCTCGCCGAAAACGCCGATACTCAGCAACCGCAGATCGCAGGCGACGACACGGATGATCTGGGCTTTGAGCTTGACGCAGAAGACCTCGCCTCCCTGACCGGGGCGCTCTCCTGACATGACCCTGCCGGCCGGCGTCACAGCGGTTCTGCCGCTCACCCCTGCGCAGAAAGGCATGCTCTTTCACGTGCTGGAAGACCCCGCGGCCCAGGGCCGTTATGTCGCCGTGCTGTCCTGTACCATCGACGGCCCGCTCGATCCGCAGCGCCTGAAAACAGCGATGCAACAGGCCGTGACCGCGCGTGACAGCTACCGGGCCGGTTTCGTCTGGGAAGGCATGAAGCAGCCCGCCCAGGCAATCCGCGAAACCATCACCCTGCCCTGGGAAGAGGACGACTGGTCCGGCAAATCCGGCGATGCGGCCCAGACTGATCTGGCGGCCCTGATCCGGCTGGAACAATCGCGCCGGTTTGATCTGGGCAAACCGCCCCTGATGGCCGTCCGCCTGATCCGCCGCACCGAAACTGAGCACGTTCTGGTCTGGACCGTGCACCATCTGATCAGCGACGGCTGGTCCACCTCTGTCGTGCTGGATGACATTTTCCGGCGCTATGCGGGCGAGGCCACACCGGATCGCGCACCGGCTTCGTTCCGGGATGTTCTGGGCTGGGTGCGTAAAAACCGCCAGGACGTGGCTGACCGAGACTACTGGGGGACGCATCTGGCCGGTCTGGACGATCCCGCAACGCTTCCCCTGGCCCCGCTGGCCAGACCAGGCGCGGGCCAGGACCACAGGGAGATGCTGCTTGGCGCGGACACGGCCCGCGCTGTTTGTGAAACATCGAAAAAACTGCGCATCACCCCGAACTCGCTTTTGTCAGCGGCCTGGGCGCTGACCCTCCGGCACCTGACCGGCAGCAATGACGTGATCTTCGGCCAGACCTATGCCGGCCGGCCGCCGGAGGTTCCGGGATCGGCAACTGCGGCCGGGGCGTTCATCAACACCCTGCCCCTGCGGCTGCGGATTGATCCTGAGACTACCGTCGCAGAGTTCCTGCGCCATACGGAAACGCACCAGCGCGCGCATACGCCCCATGCCTTCGCCGCACTGACCGGGGTGCAGGCCATTGCCCCCGTCCCGCGCGGCACGCCATTGTTTGAAACTCTGTTTGTGAACGAACCCGTGGCCACCCTGCCGGACGCACGTGCGGGGGTAACCATTCGCGACCTGCGCACGGTGCAGTCCAGCAACTACACCCTGGCTATGCTCGTCACGCCGGGGGATGATCTGCGCTGCGAGCTTTACTTAGACACCTCAAAAGTGTCACCGGATCTCGCAGACGGGATACTGCTGCGCTACCGCATGATCGTCACAGCCCTCACGGCTGACCCGCGGCGCACGCTGACCGACGCGCTGCACAAGGCACTGCCGATGCCCCGGGTGACCGAAACGCAACCCTACCCAACGGTCCTCGAACGGTTTCTGAAGGCGGCAGAAAACACCCCCGATGCCCCCGCCGTCAGCGACGCACATGAGACGCTGACGTACAGCCAGCTCCGCTCCCGCGCCGGCGCAATCGCAACCGCGCTCCGACGCGCGGGCACCCGGCCGGGCGAGATCATTCCCGTAGCACTGCCCCGGGAGACCGATGCTCTTGCCGCCTTCATCGGCACCTGGATGGCCGGTGCCGCCTACGTCCCGCTCGACCTGACGTATCCTGCCGCACGGATTGCGGACATTCTGGAAACGGTCGATCCCGCCCGGATCATCACGCGCGGCGACACCATCGATACCCTGCCTGCACACGGGGCCGATCTTATCCTGACGGATAGGCTGACCGGCGATGACGCCCCCACCGTGACGCCCGGGCCACTGGCCTATGTGATTTTCACCTCCGGGTCACAGGGCAAGCCGAAGGGCGTCGTAATCTCTCACAATGCCCTGGCCCATTCTACCGGCGTGCGAGACGAGATCTACGGCGGGACGCCGGACGCGTATCTGGTACTCTCCTCGCTGGCCTTTGACAGCTCTGTGCCCGGGCTCTGCTGGCCGCTGGCCACGGGCGGGCACGTCGTGCTGGCCCCAAAGCATGCGGAACAGGACCCGGACGGTCTCGGCACTCTGATTGACAGACATTCGGTCACGCATACCCTGTGCCTGCCCGGGCTGGCGGCTGCATTGCTGGACGCGCTTCCGGACCGGACATTACGCCGCCTCAGAACCCTTATCTGCGCTGGAGAAGCCCTGCCCCAGCAGCTTGTTGACCGCGTGGGTCAGGCCGCCCCCGGGCTCAGGCTTTTCAACGAATACGGACCAACGGAAACGACCGTCTGGGCAACCGCGGCGGAGGTGACCGGCTCCACCACCGACACCGTGCCCATCGGCCGCGCACTGCCCGGCACCTGGGCGGGGATCTGCGACCCCGATGGCATCCCCCTGCCGCCCGGCGTCCGGGGCGGGATCGCGGTGTGTGGTCCGACGCTGGCCGAGGGATATTTCAATGCCCCGGCCCTGACGGAAGAGACTTTTGCAGCTGCAGGAACGGGCGCGCCGCGCCTTTACCGGACCGGCGACAGCGGGTACGCCGACGCGGCGGGCACCATTACCTGGACCGGGCGCAGCGACCGGCAGGTGAAAATACGTGGTCACCGGGTCGAACCCGGCGAAACCGAAGCAGCCGCCCAGGCCCTTTGCCCCGGTGCGACCTGCCTCGCGTTGCCTGTCGACGGGACAATTGTTCTGTGCATCGAAACACCCCCGGGCAGGGCGGAAGCAGAAGAGATCATGGCTCAGCTTGCCGCACGCCTGCCCGCACCCTTTGTGCCCGCGCGGGTCATTCTGATGGATCAGTTTCCGCGCCTGCCCAACGGGAAAACCGATGTCGGCGCGCTGACGGAGATGGCCGCCGTCCGGCCTGTTGCCGTTGCCGTCCCGCCCCCCATGACAGCGCTGGAACAGCAGATTGCAGACATCTTTGCCAGCGCATTTGGCACAGACAGTTTCGACCCGGACGCAGACTTTTTCGACGAAGGCGGCGACAGTCTCATGACCATCGCGGTGTACAGCATGGCACGCCAGCGCGGCCTGACATTCGCCCCGGTCGACATCTTTGAACACCCGACACCGCGCGCTCTGGCGCGGCGTGTTCTGGCAACCGCAGACACCAGGGTGGACAGTCAGCAGGTCCGCAATGTGTGCTATGCCAACACCGGCGGCGACCGGGACGCGGTGTTTATCGTGCACGGCACAATGCAGCTGTTCAGCCAGGTTGCCCGGGGGCTTGGCGACCGCCATCCGGTCGGGTTGCTGTTCTCGCATTACCTTCACGGGTTGCGGGTGCCGCTGACAATCCGCGTTGAGGACCTGGCACAGGAGGCCGTGGAAAACCTGCGCGCCCTCAAACCAGCCGGTCCTTATGTGCTCTGCGCCTATTCGGCCGGAGCGCCCGTGGCGCTGGAAATGGCCCGAATCCTCGGGGACGAACTGAAACACCTCGTTCTGATCGATCCGCCCTACCAGATGCTGCAGGACGGCCCACCCCCGGACACCGAGCCCGCCGCTCTGCGCCTCTACCGCCGGACAAGACGCGCCCTTGCACTGCGGTTGCTGCGGCACACGGCGCGGGTGGCTGCACTCACTGTCCTCGCGCCCGTTATGCCCCGCTCAGACTGGCGGCGACGTGCGCTGGTCCGCTCGGCCTATGTCTTTTCACTGTCGCGCTACCGCATCCGGCAATACGACCGGCCCGTTACGGTCATGATTTCACAGGAAAATCCGGCTCTGGCGGCTGGCAGCGCCATCGACACCCGGCTGAAACACCGTAGCGTCATCAACCTGCAGCACCGGCATCGTGACGTCCTCACCGCTCCCGAAAGCGTTGTCGCGGTTGCAACCTCGATCATCTCCCTGATGAGAAAACCATCCTGAGCCGCGCAGAAAGGAGCCGATCATCGCACGACTGCTGTTCACCTGCACCGGCCTGATGAGCAATCTTTTCTCAACACTCGCTCTGGCCGAAACGCTGCAGGGGGCTGGCCACGATGTCACGTTTGCCGCGCCTGACAACTGCCACAGCGCCATCGCTCATGCCGGATTTCCAGTGATCCCCGTTCAGGCCCCGCTGCTGAGCGTGCGCGCAGGCTACCTGCCAAAACCCGGCCTCCTGCGGACCCCGCGCCTGAAACAGGACCGAACGGCACGGGCCGTTGCGCGCATTGAGGAAGATGGGTTTGCCCAAGCGCTCAAACAGACCGCGCCCGACATGGTGCTGGCCGACTGCGAGCACCACAGCGCAGTCATCCGCAGCATTGCGGCGGGGCATCAGACCGTCCTTCTGTCGTTTATGTACTTCTCTCCGCCGGGACCGCTGGCGCCCCCCCTGACCACTTCGGCCATACCGGGCAGAGGCCTGACCGGCACGCCGGCGGCTGTCACTATGCGCTGGCGCCTGCTCGACACGACCAAAAACCTCAGACTGCGGCGCGCGAGCTTCCGCCGCTGGGGGGCCGACATGGCCACCGCACACAGGGCTCTGGCGGACAAAAACGGCGTTGATCTGGACAACATCACAACCCGAAAGGCGTTTCAGACACCGTGGAGCTACCGGCTGCCAACACTGGCCCTTGTTGACGGCGCGCTGGATTTTCCGGCTCCCGCAGCAGAGCACCTGACCTTCCTCGGACCTCAGATCTGGCGGAACCGCCCGCACCTGGCCGCAGCACCCGACCCGGGTCGTTTTTTTGCGCGCGGGGACGGGAAAAAACGCATCTACGCCGGGTTCGGATCCATGCGCAGACCACCCGTCAGGTTCATCCGGGCGCTCAACCAGGTCGCGCAGGCCAATCCCGGCTGGGACATTCTGGTGGCCGGTGATCCAGACCGGCTGCTGCCCGGCACCACCCCCGCTGACAATCTGCAGTTTGCCGGCTGGGCACCACAGCTTGACGCGCTGGACGCGGCCGACTGCGCGATTTTTCACGGCGGCGCAGGCACTTTCGGTGAATGCCTTGCAACCGCGACGCCTATGCTGATCTGCCCCAATGCACTCGATGGAAAGGGGAATGCCGCGCGCGCGCAGTATCACGGCATTGGTATGTCCGGCGGATACCGGGACAGTCCCGCAAAGATCGCACGGACCCTGCAACAACTCATGACCTCTGAAAGCACCAGGTCCCGGCTGGCTCAGATACAGAAACGTCTGGCATCGGTCCAGGCCTCCGGGCACGTCGCTGATGTCGTCGGGCGCCTGATGCGGCGCAACGGGGCAAACGTGCGATCTCCGAACTGACCTAGGAGCGCCCCGACGTTCGCCCGCGCGCCAGGTTCTCACGCTCTCCGCCGCAAATGAACGCTTCGAGTTTTTCAAACGGCATTGGCCGGGCAAAATAGAAGCCCTGCAGCGTATCGCAACCGAGATCACGCATGATGGCTGCATGCCGGGCGGTTTCCACCCCTTCCGCGGTGACCGAAATGCCCAGTGCCTTGCCCATTTCAATCATGTTCCGGGCCAGTGTGCGCGCGGTCGTATCGGTATCGACCGGCTGAACCAGCATCCGGTCCAGCTTCATCACATGGGGCTTGAGGTGTTTCAGACCGATAACTGATGCATGCCCCGACCCGAAGTCATCCACTTCAATCTGGAAACCAGCCGCCCGCAGATGGTTGATCCGCGCCACGAAATTCTGGTCCTGCTCTTCAACCAGCACGCTCTCCAGCACTTCGAGCGCAACAATTGTCTGCCCGATGTCATGCCGCCGGACAATGTCCTCGATGCGTGTATTCACGATCTGATGCACGTCCATGTTGAACGAGATCTTCGGCACCGGATAGCCGGCGTCATTCATCCGCGCGATGCGGGACAGCCCGAATTCAAACACCTGGCGATCAATGTCCGGGGTAAAGCGCAGCTGTTCCGCAACCTTCAGGAACTGCGAGGGCGGCAGCAGGCCCCGCGTCGGATGCAGCCAGCGCACCAGCGCCTCAACCCCTTCAAGAGCACCGGAATGCGCATTGAACTGAGGCTGGAAAAACGCCTCGAACTCTTTGTTGCGGATCCCCAGTTCAATCTCAGCCGACAGCATGCGCTTTTCATTTACGATACTGTGCAGCTGTGGTGTGTAGAGCGTTGCTGTGTTCCTGCCGAGTTCCTTGGCCGAATACAGCGCCGAATCCGCCCCTTTCAGCAGGTCCGAATTGCTCAGCAGACCATCCATGGCAGACGCGATCCCGAAGCTGGCACCAACCCGGCAGGTCTTGCCTTCAAAGTCCATTTCCCTGCGGATCTCCACCAGCAGGCCATCGGTCATCCGTCGCGCCGTTTCGGAATCGCCACCGACCTCCAGCAGGATCACAAATTCATCGCCGCCGATACGGGCCGCAACGTCGCCTGGCCGCACGCCGTTCTTCAGGATCTCGCCCACGCTTTTCAGAACAAAATCCCCGGCCGCATGGCCGAGCGTATCATTGACGTTTTTAAAATGGTCGAGGTCCACGCGGATCAGAGTGCGCGGCGGGTGTATGTCGGTCACTTCTGTCTCCAGAATACCGTCCAGACACCGGCGGTTCGGCAGCCCGGTCAGCGCGTCATGCAGCGACTGCCTTTCCGTAGCAGCCTTGGCTTGCGCGAGCTTTTCCTGCGCTTCCTTGGCCGCCGTAATGTCTGTAGAAATCGATGCAAACCGAACACCGGTTGCCGCCGTTGCCTCCAGCGGCGAAATGCCAAGGCTGATCCAGTAAGGCCGTCCGTCCTTGTGATAGACCAGAACCTCGGTTTGCACCGGCTCACGGTTCCGGATCGCATCGCGGATCTGCGTGATCACACGCGGATCTGTGTCGGGGCCGTACAGCAGGTCATTGGGCCGGACCCCGACCACTTCTTCCCTGCTGTAGCCGGTAATTTTGGTGAATGCATTGTTCGTCCAGATTATCCTGCGCTCACTGTCGGTGACCAGGATGCTTTCATTCGCCATTTCCGCGATCTGCGCCAGTTCCCCCAGTTCGCGCTGCTTCTGCGCCAGTACCTCACGGGATTTTTCCAGTTCTTCATGGGGCCGCACAATCGCACGCATGCCCGAGGCCGCCATCATGCTGAAGGGGACAACAAGCGCGAGCATCGCCACGCCGATCGCATTCACAACCAGATTGAACCCCAGATTTGCCAGCGTTTTCTGATCGGTATCCACGATCAGATGGAAATCTCCGCTGGGCATGCGCGTGGACACGATCGAGCCGCTGCGCCCGAACCACTCGCCCCAGCGCTCCATCTGAAACGTCGTGGCGATTACGGTCGCAGGCTGACCATCGGTGGCCGTCAGTATATGCCCGAGATCAACGGTTCTTTCAAAAACCAGCAACCCCTCGACCTGGCCCAGAGACAAAACCGGTACTGAAATCAGGAAATGGGCCATGTGTTCGCCGCGGCTGGGCCGGTACGAAATACGCGCCTCCGCAGGGGTGCGGCCACTGACCAGATCGGCAATACCCTCGACCGCTTCAACAGGCAGAAAAGGCGAGGCTGACTGTTCTTCGTGCACCGAGACCTTTACGCGCCCGCTGAAATCAACAAGACGGATGTTCCGGGCATCCTGCAGCGTCAGCAGGGCACTGATGGCCATTGCATCGCGGGTTTCGTGACCGGTGACATATTCAACGATATCAGGCGAACGGGCCAGAAACTCGCCCTCATCCACCATGGCATCAAGGATCGAGCCGATCACGTTGGCCTTGGTTTCAAGGTGCGCGCGTTTGGCTTCCAGCTGCATCTTTTTCAGCGTCGGCGCAGAGGCAAACCAGACCGCACCGGCCACACACAGGATCGACAGGATATAGCCAAAGAGCGTCAGCTTCAGAAAGCGGCTCATGAAATTGATGCGCTGCATGGTCTCTACCCCTGCGCGCGTCTGGTTCGGTGGCTGATCACAGAGCACAGGACACCGGCGGCCCGGGCCACAAGGCCAGACCACACCAAACATCGCCGATAAAACAGGCCCACGCCCGACATCCACATCTCCTCTGCAAAGCAGATGATGCCGGTGAATGTTTCAGGAACGGTTTAACCGCGTCGTCAGGTGGTCAGAAACGATGCATTTCTGCTTAAAATGCAGCTAAAAACTGAGGTATCGGCCCGGGCCCGAACAGGCTCAGAAGCTTTCCTTCTGATCCGCGAGCGCACGCAGAAACCAGCGCTGAAAGATGATCACCAGGATCATCGGCGGCAGAATGGTCAGCACAACCAGCGCCATACCCGGACCACTTTCCTGGCCGATCAGGCGGATGCCGCGCACCAGCGTGTAATGCCCCTCGTCCGTGCTGATCAGCAGCGGCCACAGATACTGGTTCCAGCCGATCATGAACGAGACCACGAAAATCGCCCCGCCGCGTTCGCGCGACAGCGGCAGGATGAAATCCACAAAAAAGCGCCAGGGCCCCGCCCCGTCCAGCCGCGCGGCTTCGAGATATTCGCCCGGAAAGCTCAGAAACAGCTGACGGAAAAACAGCGTGCCAAGGGCGATCATCACCGCAGGCAGGATCATACCGGTATACGTGTTGATCAGCCCCAGCGCAGAGGTCACCTGAAAGGTTGTGATGAACCGGCTCTCAAGCGGCAGCAGCAGCGTGGCAAGCGTCACCCACAAAAAGGCCTTTGCCAGTGGCAGCCGGAACCAGACCAGCCCATAGGCCGCCAGCAGTGACAAAACCGTGGTGGCTCCCGCGATCCCTGACGCTACGATCAGTGAATTGCGCAGCATATCCGCGGCCGTGATCTGATCCGTAAACCCCGCCTGCAGGGTCAGAATGGTACGGAAATTATCCAGCCCGTGCGCGCCGGGCCAGAACCGCAGCCCCCCGGTCACCAGATCGTGCGTCGACTGCGTGGACGACGACACCATCAGCACTACGGGTCCGATCAGAAACAGTACACCCGCCATCAGGACGGCATGCGCCCCGATCTGCTGTAACAGGGGCCGCTTCATCCTGCGGAAAACCGTCGTGCCGCGCCTTCACACCGGACAAGGGGCGGCACCCGGCCGGTCATTTCAGGCGCTCACCTGTATCCGCGCGGAACACAAAGCTGTCTGCCGGATCAAAGCCCAGCGTCAGCCGGTCATCCATATCCGGCAACAGGTCCTGCGGGGCCTTCAGGCAGATCTCCTGCGCGTCGCCCTCGTCAGACACCGCACCGGTCACCGAGCCGTAGATCAGGTTTTCGCCACCGTGCTGCTCCACCAGATCAACGCTCAGCGGGAACTGGCCATCCTCGCGGATCGACAGCACATCAGGCCGCACGCCCAGCACCAGCGGCGTATCCGCCGGCAGATCGCTGTAACCCGTCAGGCGGATGTCGCCGTTCACCAGGTGCGTGCCGTCAAACGTCACCGGCATCAGGTTGATCTGCGGGGCCCCGATAAAGGACGCCACAAAGAGCGTGCGGGGATTGGAATAGAGCTCCATCGGTGCGCCCATCTGCTCCACCTGCCCCTCATTGATCACCGCCAGACGGTCCGCAAGCGTCATCGCTTCGGTCTGGTCATGGGTCACATAGATCGAGGTGACATTCATGCTCCGCTGCAGCTTCTTGATCTCGATGCGCATCTGCACGCGCAGCTTGGCATCCAGGTTCGACAGCGGTTCATCAAACAGGAAAACCTGCGGGTTGCGCACAATCGCACGTCCCATGGCCACCCGCTGACGCTGCCCCCCCGACAGCTGATTGGGCTGGCGGTCGAGGAACTGGTCGATCTTGAGCATCTTCGCCGCCTCAACGATGCGGCGTTCGATCTCGTCAGCCGGCATTTTGCGGTTCTTCAGACCATAAGACATGTTCCCGCGCACGGTCATATGCGGATAAAGCGCATAGTTCTGGAACACCATCGCCACATCACGCTGCGACGGGGAAACGTCATTGATCACACGATCGCCGATGCTGATTTCGCCCGACGTCACAGACTCCAGACCGGCCACCATGCGCAGCAGTGTCGACTTGCCACAGCCCGACGGGCCGACAAAAACAATCAGCTCGCCATCCGCGATCTGCATGTCGACACCAAAGATGGCTTCCGCCCCGTTCGGATATGTTTTGCGGACCTGTTTGAGTTCAACCTGAGCCATTATTTTTCACTCTCCACGAGGCCCTTTACGAACCAATTCTGAAATATCAGCACCACAAGAACCGGCGGCAGTGTCGCCAGAATTGTCAGTGCAAATGCCTTCTGGAACTGGGGCAGCTCGCCGCCCTCGTTCAGCACCTGGTAGATCTGCTTGATGCCGATCACCAGCGTATAATTGTCTTCCTGCGTCGTCATGATGAGCGGCCACAGGTACTGGTTCCAGCCGACCACGAACATGATGATCAGGATCGCCGCAATCATCGTCCGGCTCAGCGGCACAAGGATGTCCTTGAAGAACCCCCAGGCCGTTGCCCCGTCAAGACGTGCGGCCTCCAGCAGCTCATCCGGCACAGATTTGAAAAACTGCCGGAAAAAGAACGTGCCCGTCGCCGAGGCAATCAGCGGCACAATCAGCCCCGTGTGCGTGTCCAGCAGCCCCATGTTGGCCACCACCTCATAAGACGGAATGATCCGCACTTCGAGCGGCAGCAGCAGCGTCATGAAGATGATCCAGAACAGCGGCACACCCAGCCGGAACCGGAAATAGACGATGGCATAGGCCGCCAGCATCGAGATGATGACCTTGCCGATGGCAAAACCTATCCCGAGGATCATCGAGTTCTTGAGCATGGTCACCGCGGTGACCTTTTTCATCACCCCGCCCTCAACGAAAAGCACCTCGTTATAGGTCTCGAAAAAATGCCCGCCGGGCCAGAACTGCAGACCCTCGCGCAGGATCGTCTCCGGCGCATGGGTCGAAGTGGCAAAGGCGATCCAGACCGGCAGGGTCATAAAAACCGCGCCGATGATCAGAATGATATGTGTTGTGATCGAAGGTCGTTCCATCAGTAATGCACCTTCTTTTCAATGAAGCGGAACTGGATCACGGTCAGCACAAGCACCATGATCATCAGCACCACCGACTGCGCCGAGGAGCCACCGATATCCGCGCCGCGGAAACCGTCCTGGAACACCTTGAACACCAGCGTCGTGGTTGCGCCACCCGGTGCGCCCTGCGTTGTGGTGTCGATGATCCCGAAGGTTTCAAAGAACGCATAGGTGATGTTGATCACCATCAGAAAGAACGTCGTGGGCGCGAGCAGCGGGAAGGTGATCGTCCAGAACCGGCGGAACGAACTGTCACAGTCCATGGTCGCCGCTTCCTTCACCGAATTGGGGATGCCCTGCAGCCCGGACAGAAAGAAGATGAAGTTCACACTCACCTGTTTCCAGACCGAAATCAGGATCACCACAAAACCCGCATCCACCGGATCCAGCTTGTGGTCGAAATCAAACCCCAGCGCATTCATGCCCTGGTAAAGATCCCCGATCAGCGGGTTGAACATCAGGTTGCCCATCAGCCCCGCAACAGGCGGCGCGATAGCATAGGCCCACATCAGCAGCGTCTTGTAGGTGCTCGCGCCATGGATAACCTCGTTGGCCTTGACCGCCAGCAACAGGGCAATCGCCAGCGACAGGAACGTGACCAGCGTCGAGAAGATGATGGTAAAGCCCGCGGCCTGGAGCCATGACGGATTGAAGATTGTGTCTGCGTAATTGCGGAACCAGACAAACTGCGAGGACAGGCCAAAGGCATCTTCAAGCAGGAAAGACTGGTAAATCGCCTGGGCAGCGGGCCACAGGAAAAAGATCACAATAATGATGATCTGCGGTGCAATGAACAGGTACGGAACAGCGCTGTGCTCGAACTGAACGCGCTTCATAAATGGTGCCCCCCGGCCGGTCTTTGGGTGGCCGGCGGGACACAGCCCCGCCAGCCTTTTTCAGGATCAGTTGTACGTCGCGTTGAAACGCTCAAGCAGATCGTTGGCTTCTTCCTCGATGCCCGCGAACGCCTCATCGACAGTTGCGTCACCGGAGAAGATGTCCTCGTAGTGCTTGTACATCACGTCGCGGATCTGAACGTAGAACCCAAGACGGTAGCCTTTGGTCCATTCACCACCCGGCTGGGTCAGCTGCAGGATGCCGACTTCGGCGTCCGGCGTGGACTCGTAGTAACCGTCCGCTTTTGCCACGTCATAGGCCGCGTTTGTGATCGGCACATAACCGGTTTCTTTATGCCAGAAGTACTGGATGTCCGGGCTGGACAGGAAGCTCAGGAAATTGGCTGTCGCCGCGTTCTGTTCTGCGCTCTTGCCGGCCATGGCGAACAGCGCCGCGCCACCGATGAAGGTGCCCTTGGGCTCTTCGATGATCGCTTCCCAGTACGGCAGGTAGGATGTGCCGAATTCAAAGTCCGCGCTCGCTTTCAGACCGCCGAACGAGCCCGAGGAGCCCAGCCACATGGCTGTTTTCTTCTGCACGAAAGCGTCCTGGTTGTCGCCCCAGCCACGGCCGTAAAAGCCGTAATAACCAGCGTCCAGCCACTCTTTGACCTTGGTCCAGTGCATCTTCATTTCCGGGTTGTTGTACAGGATTTTCACATCCGTACCGTCATACCCGTTGTTGCCCGTCGCCATCTGAAGGTTGTGACGGCTGTGGAAGTTCTCGGAGAAAATCCAGGGGCTGTGGCTTTGCGAAAGCGCCTGATACCCGGCCTCTTTCAGCTTGGGCGCCATGGCTTCGAACTCTTCCCATGTAGCGGGCGGTGCGTCGATGCCCACTTCGGCGAAGATGTCTTTGTTGTAATACAGCAGCGGTGTGGACGAGTTGAACGGCATGCCGATCATCTTGCCGTCGCTGTCGGCATAGAAATACCGCACGCCTTCGATGAAGTCGCCGCTGTCAAAGCCGCCTGCGTGCTCTGTCATCAGATCAGCAACCGGCACAGTGGCGCCTTTTGCGTTGATGATTGTCGCCGCACCGGCGTCGAAAATCTGGATCAGGTCAGGCTGCTGTTTCGCGCGGAATGCGGCGATACCGGCAGTCATCGTGTCCTCATAGCCACCCTTGTATGTGGGCACCAGAACATAGTCGCTTTGGCTGGCATTGTACTTCTCGGCGATCTCCTCGACCACCTCGCCCAGGCGTCCGCCCATCGCGTGCCAGAACTGGATTTCAGTCTGCGCGAGTGCGGAAGTGGCAAAAGTAGCAAAGCCTGCGGCGAGCAGGGCTGTATATTTCATCGGGATCTCCCTTTCCTTGGAACAGCTTGATTGCGTTTTTGTTTTTACAGGCAGGTCAGTGACAAACGCGTGACAAAAGATGCATTTGTCCGCCCCCCCTGGCGCTACCATCAGCGGTGCAACCGGCGGTGTCAAGTTCTGTGCGGGGTAAACCGCAGGCTGTCAGAGTGCCGCTTCGCCCAGCCGGAAACGGGAGATCACGCGCCACCTGTCGATGGCCTGCGTGGCGGATGAATGGGCCACCACCACATCGCGGATGGGGATGCTGCGACCGCGGTGGGCGTGCTCCAGCCTCGCACGTATCGCTTCCTTCTCCGGTCCGGGTTCAACGCCGTAGGCCAGACTGATATGCGGCCGCCACGCGGGCGCCGCACTCAGACCCAGCCGGGCGCACAGCTGCTGCCGGGCGACTGCCACGTGCGCAGGCACCGTCAGATCAAGAAACAAGGACATAAAAACCTGCGGCCCCGCCACAATCGCGGACACGGTGGCCTCAAAAGGTGCGAGGCTCCCCGACATGGCGCGGCAGAGTTCCTGTGTCGCGCCGGGAGACCCGGTCAGATCACCCGCCATGGTGATGTGCGGCATGAACGGCGTTCCGCCGGTCGCTGTGACAAGGGATGCGATCTCTTCGGTGAAAAGAGCGCTGCTGGCGGTATCGGGCACCAGCCAGACGGAATGTTCGCAGGCGCGGCTGTCAGTCATGTCCGGAGTGTTAGGGCCATCTGCGACGCGACGCAATTGAAGCGGGCGCCCTGCGGGCCAGGAGCCTGTCGGTGCCGGGGATCAGACGGGGACAGGCAGAAGGCCGAAGCGCTGCGCCCCGTCCCACCGGGCAGCCCTGCGGGCCGCCCGGTCCACGGACAACCGCCGGATCAGAACTCTTCCCAGCCGGCACCACCATATGTGCCGTCTGCGCGATCGTCCTCAAACGCTGCGGGCATCTCGCGCGGCGCTGTTTCAACGGGGGCCGCAGCACGCGCAGGCGCGGGGCGTGCTGCCGGGGCATCCGGAATGATGAAACGGGCCGTCGACTGTTTCAGATCCTTCGCCTCCTGCGCCAGCACCTGGCTGGACGCGGTCACTTCTTCAAAGGCCGCCGCCTGTTTCTGCGTGTTGCCGTCGATCTGAGACACCGCGGAATTGATCTCGTTGATACCCGAGGACTGCTCTGAGATCGCGGTGGTGACATCATCAACGCTGTCGGAAATGCTGATCACCCGCGCCGAAATGTCCTCAAGCGACGCTTTGGCATTGGCGACATTTTCGACCCCTTCAGCAACGGCCGTATCGCTCTGCGAGATCACCTCGCCGATCTCACGCGCGGCTTCACTGGCCCGCTGGGCCAGCTGGCGCACTTCAGATGCAACGACGGAGAAGCCCCGTCCCGCCTCGCCCGCCCGTGCGGCCTCCACGCCCGCGTTGAGTGCAAGCAGGTTGATCTGGAACGCAATATCGTTGATCACTGCAGTCACGCGTGCAATTTCTTTTGAACCGTCCGCGATACGGTCCATCGATACAGCCGCATCTCCCGCGATCTTTTCACTGGCCAAGGCACTGTCACGCGCTTCACGGGCGTTGGTGCTGACCTCGGAAATATTGCCGCTCACGTGTTTGATGCTCGCTGACAACTGCTCCAGTGCGGCTGAGGTCTGCTCGACAGATGCAGCGTTCTGCTCCGCCTGCCGCGACAGAAGATCGGCCGTCTGCTGCAGTTCGCCCGAGGATTCAGACAGCGTATTGCCACTGACTGAAATCTCACCGATCAGCGTGTTGAGCGAGCCGACCATGTCATTCACATTGGTCTGCAACTCTGCAAACGCCCCCTGGAAATTCCCTTCCAGACGCTGGGACAGATCGCCCCCGGCGATGCGGCCCAGAACAGCGCCGGTCTGATGCAGACCATCATCCACCGCTCCCATCAGGCGGTTGATGTTGTCGGCAAGCTCGATCAGGATCTCGTCGTCGAAATCCGCATCCACGCGGCTCGTAAACCGCCCGGCCAGCGCATCATGCACAACCTCGCCGAAGGAGCTGCCGAGTTTGCGCATCATTTCCTCGCGCTCCTGTGCCGCGGCTTTATCGGCCTCTTCACGCTCGCGCATCGATTGCGCCTCACGCTCTGCGGCCTTCTCCCGCTCCTCGCTCAGGCGGGCCATCTCCTCGCTGGCTGCTTTCTGTTCCTCGTTCATCTTTTCCATACGGACCGCGTTCTGGCGGAACACTTCCGCGGCCCGGGCCAGCGCACCGATTTCATCCCCGCGCTCTGTTTCTGGCACTTCTGTGTCCAGAGCCCCTTCGGAAACGGATGAGACCGAACCCGTCAGGCGCTGCAGCGGGCGCGAAATGGTGCGGGAAAAGAAAACTGATACGACCAGTGATGCCGCAAAAATGGCCACGGCAAAGGCCGCGCCCAAATACATTGTCCGGTAGGCAGCTGCGTAAAGCTCGTCGTAGTCCTGCTGGACGATGGACACCCATTTGATGCCATGGAAATCAAATCCTGCGTAGTAACCCACAACCCGCTGCCCGTCGCGACCGGTTGCATCGAACAGACCCGAACCGCCCTCAAGCCCCTGTGTCACAGCCTCGTTGTCCACGACCGTTGTCAGCAGTTCACTCTCTTCGGTCAGCGGCGAATCCGTCCGCATCAGACGGTCTTCGCCCACGATGAACCCATCCGCTGTGCTGCCCAGACCGTCCAGTTCACCTGCCGCCGCATTCACGAGCCCGACAGGCATCTGATAGGCCAGTACCCCCAGCAGTGTGTCCTGCTCATTGAAAACCGGGCGCGCAACAAAGGCTGCCGGCGCATAGGCACTGGGCTCATAAGGCTGGAAATCGACAAAGACGGATCCGCCATCCGCAGGCAGTTCAAGGGCGCCGCGAAACGCCTGAGCAAGGCCCGATTCTTTGAAGGCCCCTTCATTCAGATTGGTCGCGAAATCGTTTTCTTTGTAGACACTGTAAACAAGGTTCCCGTCCGGATCGATCAGGAAGATGTCGTAGTACTGCATCTCGTTCTTCAGGCGGGTAAAAGTGGGGTGATAGATGGCATGGATAAACCCATAACTTGACCCGGTATCCGCCTTCACCAGCTGGTCTTTCTCTCCCAGCGGAAATTCGTTGTCCGTGATGTAGACGCGTCGCAGAACCTCGCCCGCATTCTCCAGCGACGCATACCCGTCCGCAAGCGCAATCAGCGCCTGCGACGTCGTGGGTTCAAGGGTCTGAAGCCGCAGGTCGCGGTCGATGTCGTTCAGCAGGTTCTCGATCCGCTTCTGTTTGAGAATACCGATGGACTGCAGCTTCTCGGAAGCCCCCGCGCGGATGACGGACTGCGTCGAATAGTAGTTCGCAACCCCCATAACGAGGACAGTGACCCCGACCAGCAGAGCCATGATGGCCGGCAGGCGCTTTGAGATGGTGACATTCTTCAGTACTTGCTGCACAGGAAACCCCCTTGTACTCACATTGAGCAACAGCCGGGAGAGCCGGTGTCCGGATATTCTGGCGTGTCCGGGCTGCGCGCTGCCAATCCGGGTAGCAGGCGATTCTTATCAAAGTGTAAAACAGTACACCCGCGTCCGGAGCAAATTACTGAAAATCAGCGGCAAATGCGCCCGGGCGCGATCTCAGTTGATCGGGAACTGCCGCAGACAGGTTTCCGCGAACATCTCAAAATCCTGCAGGGTCTCCAGCGTGTCCCGCCGGTCACGCACCACCTCCAGCGCCGCCTTCTTCTGCGCCCAGGTGCCGGACACATGCCGCTCCAGAATGAGCACCGTGACCCCCAGCAGCACGTCTTTTTCCACCTCGGTCATCCGGCCGGTCTCAGACAGCGCAATGGCGGTGAAGGCCATGGTATTGGCACAGCGCAGCGCCGCCGCCTCACTGCCCTCATACGTCCTCTGCGCCACAGCCGGCCCGCCCGCCAGCATCAGAACTGCGGCACCCGCCGCCGCCCGCAGGCTCAAAACACTTTGAACGTCATGGTCGTCAGGGACCGTTCAATCCCGCTGATATCCAGCAGGTGCTCGTTGATGTATTTGCCCACATCAGCCTCCGCCGGGATATAGAGTTTCATCAGAAGATCGTAATCGCCACTCGTGGAATAGAGTTCCGAATGGATTTCACGCAGCGCAATCTCTTCGGCCACCTGGTAGGTCGTGCCCGGTTTACAGCGGATCTGGATAAACACACAGGTGGACATGACGGGTCTCCGGGACAGATGTTGCAGGCTACAGGCTGGCACAGAGAGCACGCCCGCCGCAATCCCCAAGTTAACACCTTGGCGCAGAACCGCAGGCTGTTATAAGGGCGCGGAATTCTGACCTCCGGAGCCCGGACATGCGCAGCCACACCATCACCCGCACAACGGCGGAAACCGATATCCAGGTGACGATCGATCTGGACGGTACCGGCGTCTACGACAACCAGACCGGCGTTGGCTTTTTCGACCATATGCTTGACCAGCTGTCGCGCCACGCGCTTATCGACATGACCATCCGCGCCACCGGCGATCTGCACATCGACGACCACCACACGGTCGAGGACACCGGCATCGCCCTCGGTCAGGCGCTGACGGCGGCCATGGGCGACAAACGCGGCATCGTGCGCTACGGCTCCTGTCTGCTGCCCATGGATGACGCGCTGGTGCGCGCCGCACTCGACCTGTCGGCCCGGCCCTTTCTGGTGTGGAACGTGGATTTCCCCACGGCAAAGATCGGCACCTTCGACACCGAACTCGTGCGCGAATTCTTTCAGGCGTTTGCCACGCACGGCGGCATCACCCTGCACGTCGATATGCTGCACGGGCTGAACAGCCACCACATCGCCGAAGCCGCGTTCAAATCAGTGGCCCGCGCCCTGCGTGACGCGCTGGAGACAGACCCGCGCAAGGCCGATGCCATTCCCTCGACCAAAGGTGCGCTCTGACGTGCTGACAGCCATTATCGACTACGAGAGCGGCAACCTGCATTCGGCGCACAAAGCCTTTGAACGCATGGCCGGTGAAGTGGACGGCGGCGATGTTGTGGTCACCGGCGATGCCGATACCGTGGCCCGCGCGGACCGCGTGGTACTGCCCGGCGACGGGGCCTTCCCGGCCTGTATGGCAGCCCTCAGCGGTCATTCCGGCCTCTGTGACGCGATGATCGAGGCGGTCACCACGCGCGGCCGCCCCTTTATGGGCATCTGTGTGGGCATGCAGCTGATGGCCACGCGCGGGCTGGAATACCAGGAAACCGCAGGCCTCGGCTGGGTCGGTGGTGACGTGACCCGCATCACACCGGCAGACGCATCTCTGAAAGTGCCCCACATGGGCTGGAACGATCTGGTGCTGAACGCCCCCCACCCGGTGTTCGAAGGGGTGCAGACGGGCGATCACGCCTATTTCGTGCACAGCTATCACATGCAGGTCAATGACCCCGCCCAGCGCCTCGCCCACGTGGACTACGCCGGCGACGTCACAGCTGTCATCGGGCGCGACAACATGATCGGCCTGCAGTTCCACCCGGAAAAGAGCCAGTCCGCCGGCCTGCGCATGATCGCGAATTTCCTGACCTGGCGGCCCTGATCCGCTGAGCCCGGCATTCTGCAAGTCGCCGCGCACAGCGGGCGTGACGGCAGGCCTCCGGTCGCTCAGAAAAGCACGCAGGGTTTGAACGAAAACGCGGGCGTTTTCAGCTTCGCCGTTTTCACGGCGCGTTTGATGTCGTCAGAAAAGAAAACGCCATCGCGCAGATGCTTTTCCCGCCAGATCGGAACACCAGCGGCCGCCACGTCAGCATCCAGTGCGATCAAGGGCGCATTCGATGGATCAAAGGAATAGTAGCCTGGTCGGTGAGATATAGGCTCCACCAGGTTGCCGCATTCGTCGGGCTTTAAAGCATTTTTGAACTCGACAACGTTCAACAAAAACCAACGTCCTGGATCTTTTTTGTCATAGTCTGCTGTCGTCTGACCCATTTTCGTCATTTCCCGAAGCTCGTACAAAGGCAGCTCAATGATTTGGGTTCGGCCAATCTCATGTTCAGCAATAATGTCCCGGAAGGGTTCCGAAATAATGATGGCAGCAAAATGTCCCTTGAACGCATCAGGCAGCTTGCGCTCTTTCTCGGGCACCTTGGAGAAGAACCACCTCAATTCGCTGGGTACTAGGTTTTCGTCGAGGCACGCGTGGTTGAGCAAACAGGCGTTTAGATCACCCATATCGTGCACCCTCTCGTTTTCTACCGTAACGTCAGGAAGATAGGGCCTGATCTGCTTACTCTTAACCCGAACGTTTGTCGGGTTCGTCCACCAGACCTTGTTATTTTGACTGTTGCTCAATGCGTTACCCTCAAAATTCAATACGTTTCGGTCGCGCCTGAGGGCGCGTCGAAGCTCAGCTTGTCGGCAAAATACGGCGATCGCCTGCCCGTGTCAGCGCTTCTGCGCTTCGACCTCCGCGTGTACCGAATGTGTGAAAACTGACAGCGCGAAGTCAAGCGCAATGCCTTCGGTCCCCGCCCCGCCTCACACGCGCGGACGCCGGACTGATCACGGCCCGGTGAACTTCTGATCGCGCTCAATCGCAAAAACGTCATATATTTAAAGGACTTTCACCGACACGTGACCCCTGTGTGAATGCAGGGCTGGTACTGTGGCCGTGTGAGCGCTCACACCCATGAAACTCCAACAAGGAAACACGCAATGAAGAATTTATTGGCTGTGGCCGTTCTGGCCATGGGGTCAATTGGTGCGCTCGGTTCAGATGCAAATGCGACCACCCTTAAGATCAGCGTCACTCACAACGGCACGACCCCACTGTTCATCACGCCGCTCTACACGGCGTTCCACAACGGCGGTTTTGACCCGATCGAAATCGGCGGAGAAGCGTCCGAAGGCCTCAGAGAGCTCGCAGAAACCGGAAGATTCGGTCCCGCGGAGGACGAAACCACAATTGCGGCCCAGCGTGCCAGCGAAGGTGGCGGCGGTGTGCCTGCACCGGTTTTCGGTAATGCAGGCCCGGGACCGATCTTCTCGCCAGACATCGGCCCGGGTCAGGCAGGTGGTGACGCAGGTTCAGCGATCGTGGACATCGCCGATCCGACCGACGATCGCTTCTTTACGTTCCTCGCTATGATCCTGCCCTCCAACGACACCTTTATAGGAAACCTCGATCCCATTGAGATTTTCGACGAGACGGGCTCCTTCCTTGGTCCACAGTCGATTGTTGTGGGTCGGGACAATATCTTTGACGCCGGTACAGAGGTGAATGATCTCAGCGTGGCCGGTGGTGCCGCCTTCGTTCAGGGCGCTGACATCAATGCAGGCGCGGACGAGGCTGGCACCATCCAGCGCGCTCTGAGTCTTGATTTTGGGAGCGGTGTGGATCTGGCCCCTCCAGGGTCTGACCCGTCTCTGCCCGCCCTTGCTACACTCAGCGGCTTTTTCGACTTCACCTCAGACGACTTCAATGTTCTGACCATCGAAATCACCGAAGTGGCTCCGGTTCCGCTGCCCGCCTCCGGATTGTTGCTGCTGGCCGGTGTCGGTGGTCTGATCACGGCAAGCCGTCGCCGCAAAGGCTGACGCACGGGCAAAACGATCATGAAAGGGCCCTGCACGACGCGGGGCCCTTTTTAACGCCTGTGCTGAAAACCTGCCAATACGGGCCCGGGCAAGCCTAGTCTTTTCAGCTGTCCGTTTCGCACAGCCCGTCAAACGCAAAACGCAGGTTCAGACACCATGCGGCCCCGGAACAATGCCGGGGCCAGCCGGATCACTTTACCCGCGCCCAGGTCTGTTTCGAGCAGATCAGACCACCCGCCACGCAGCCGCGCAGTCTGATGCTGTCACCATTCAGCGCGATTTTACCCAGATAAATCTTGTCGTTGCTCGGGCGCCAGACTTTGCCCTCGTATTTGCCCGATCCCTGCGGCGCCATGTCGATCACCAGGGTCTTGCCCAGGTTGGGCGATTTGTACTCGCCGCCGTCTTTGAAGGTGCGCGCGATCGTGCCGCAGAAATTCGCGCCACAGGGGCCGATGTCGATGTGCGCAAAAGCCCCCTCGTCCGGCTCCGTCTGCCATGTGCCCTCCAGCGGGTCCGCTGCCGCCATGCCTGCCGTAACTGCCATGGCCGCACAGGCCACCCAAAATCTTGTCATGATATGTCCTCCCTTGCGGGTGGCATCTGGAACCGGGTCCGCCTTTCAGGCAACAGTGACCCCGCGTCGCAACGCACGTTGACTTTACGTCGCGTTGCAATTCGTGAACGGCTCGTGCATGAAGCGCGCGCGGCGCACCGACGTAATACCGACGCGATACCGACAGGACACCGACGATGATTCTCTACCCCGCAATTGACCTCAAGGACGGCCAGGCCGTGCGCCTCGTGCACGGCGATATGGACCAGGCCACCGTGTTCAGTGACGACCCTGCAGCCCAGGCCCGCAGCTTTGTCGAAGCGGGCTGCGAATGGCTGCATCTGGTCGATCTGAACGGCGCCTTTGCCGGCGCGCCGGTGAATGCGGCCCCTGTCGAGGCGATCCTGAAATCCTGCGATGTGCCGGCCCAGCTGGGCGGCGGCATCCGCGACATGGCCACCATCGAAACCTGGCTGGAGAAAGGCCTCGCGCGGGTCATTCTGGGCACCGTCGCCGTCGAAAATCCGGACCTCGTGCGCGAGGCAGCAAAAGCCTTTCCGGGCCAGGTCGCCGTGGGTATCGATGCGCGCAACGGTTTTGTTGCGACCAAGGGCTGGGCCGAGGAAACGGATGTGCGCGTGACCGATCTGGCCCGCTCGTTCGAGGACGCAGGTGTCGCTGCGATCATCTATACAGACATCCTGCGCGACGGTGCGATGGGCGGACCCAACATCGCCGCCACAGCGGATCTCGCACGCGCCGTGTCGATCCCGGTAATCGCTTCGGGCGGCGTGTCGTCACTGGATGACCTGCGCGCCCTGCGTGATTGTGGCACAGCGCTGAACGGTGCAATTTCCGGGCGCGCGCTTTATGATGGCGCCATAGACCTGCGGGAAGCGCTCGCAGAACTGCGGGGGTGACCTTTATGACAGAGAAGCGCGTGCGAAAAACGGACCTGCCGGCGCAGAGCATGCTGCATTCGCGCAGAACACCGGGTGATTTCCTCGACTGCTACAGCGTTTCCTCGCCCCTGCCCCCGCGCCAGGCTGCTGAAATTATTGTGGATTTTCCCGGCTGGGCGCGTGTTCTCGTTGCTCTGCGCAATGTGGTGACTGCCCCCTTCGGCCTTATGGCCGATGGTCCGGACAGTGCCGATAAACTCGGGCTTTTCCCGGTCGAGACGGAAACGGACCACGAGGTCATCGCCGGCTTCAATGACCGCCACCTCAATTTCCGCGTGAGTGTTCTGAGCGAGGCCGGATCTGTGTACCTTGCAACCTGGGTCCAACCCAACAACATCGGCGGGCGGCTCTATCTCGCCGCGATCATGCCGTTTCACATCATGATCGCCAGAAACGCTCTGGCCCGGGTGGCACAGTTTGCCGAACCACCCTCTGACGGATTGCCCCGGACGTAAGCAATATGCTCAAAACACGCATTATTCCCTGCCTGGACGTGGCCGAAGGCCGTGTGGTCAAAGGGGTGAACTTTGTCGATCTGCGCGACGCCGGAGATCCGGTGGATGCGGCCATTGCCTATGATGCCGCTGGTGCCGACGAGCTCTGTTTCCTCGACATCACCGCCACGCATGAAAACCGCGGCACCATGTTTGACGTTGTGACCCGCACGGCGGAGCACTGTTATATCCCGCTGACGGTTGGCGGCGGCGTCAGAACAGCGGCGGACGTGCGCGCGCTGCTGCTTGCAGGCGCGGACAAGGTCTCGTTCAACTCGGCGGCTGTGGCCGATCCGGATGTCGTGGCCCTGTCCGCCGATCAGTTCGGCAGCCAGTGTATCGTGGTCGCCATCGACGCAAAGACCGTAAGCCCCGGAAAATGGGAAATCTTCACCCATGGCGGGCGCAAACCCACCGGCATCGATGCCGTCGAATTCGCCCGCACCGTCGAGGCGAAAGGCGCGGGAGAAATCCTGCTGACCAGCATGGACCGCGACGGCACGCGCGCAGGCTTCAACCTGCCGCTGACCCGCGCCATTTCGGATGCGGTGAACGTGCCGGTCATTGCCTCGGGTGGTGTGGGCACGCTGGACCACCTCGTGGAAGGCGTGACAAAGGGCGGCGCGTCGGCTGTGCTTGCGGCCTCTATTTTCCACTTTGGCGACTACACCATTGCAGAGGCCAAGGCTCATATGGCCGCGGCAGGCATTCCGATGAGGCTGACATGACCCTGCAAGACCTGTTTGAAACGATCGAAGCCCGCAAATCCGCAGACCCGGGCAGTTCCTGGACCGCACAGCTGCTGGCGAAAGGCCCTGAGAAATGCGCCGAAAAATTTGGTGAGGAAGCGGTGGAAGCCATCATCGAAGCGGTCAAAGGCGACCGCGATGCGCTGACCAGCGAGGCCGCTGACGTGCTCTATCACCTGTTGGTCATGCTCGCATCGCGCGATGTGCCGCTGCAGGCGGTTCTGAAGGAACTGGCGGGACGTCAGGCACAGTCCGGGCTGCAGGAAAAAGCCGCGCGCGACTGATATCAGAGCCTTGACGAAATCACACCTGTATTAAATCCGCCCTTGCGCAACTCACCGAAAAGGCGCTGGTGTTCGATTTTGGGGCACCGGTTCATTACTACATCAATCCCGCGTGCTCTGGCCAGGGCGGCTGCGTCTTCATGCTCAACACCGATCTGCATCCACAGCGTCCTGAGGTCCGGAAACACACTAAGCGCTTCGTCAACAACAGGCGGAACAGCTTCGGACCTCCGGAAAATATCAACCATATCGACGGGTTCCGGAATGTCGGAAAGGCTCGCGTAGACGGGTTGGCCAAAAAGCTCTTCTCCCGAATGCATAGGGTTGATGGGAATGACGGTATACCCCCTGAGACCCAGATACCGTGCCACATAGTAACTGGGGCGCACGGGATTCATGGACACACCCACGGCGGCAATCCGCCGGGTGCGCTGGAGGATATCTCTGTGTTCGCGCATTGTCCTGTTCATGCCGGCACCCTACTCTTATGTTCCAGAGACAAAAAGAGCGCCCGGAGCATGAATGCCACGGGCGCTGCAAGGTACGGAACGAGGGACAGTAACGCAATCAATCGGCGTTCCGGGCCAACTGATACTCAGAATACTTAAGCGCCTTTCAGCGCCTGCCCAGACCCTCTCTCAAATCTGTGAACGAACCGTTAAACTGAGCGGCAGAATTCAGTCAAAGATGTCTTCGACGACGTCCGCAATCTCCTCCAGCGCATAGCGCAGAAAACCCTTGCGCCGCCTTTGTTTCTTCGGGCGTTTGTAGTCCGACCGGTATTCCGGCGGCGGCACATGCTTTTTGCGGCGCGGCGGGGTGGGCCGTTTTTCCGCCCCCGTGTCCCTGCGCTCGACCGGCAGACGTTTCAGGTCATGCAGGGGGGCGCCGCAACTGGCGCATGTCAGTTCATGCCGCACCTTGTCCAGACGCAGGGCAGCCCGTGCCCCGCAATAACAACAGGTTGCAATTTTCGGATGCATGTCCGGTTCTCCTATGCGCTGCCGCGCGGGCCACGGCTTGCATATAAGGCGATTGCCGCGGCATTCGAGACGTTGAGCGACCCAAAATCGCCCGCCGCATCGATCCGCACCAGATGGTCCACGGTGTCGCGCGTCTTTTCCCGCAGGCCCGGCCCTTCCGCGCCCAGCACCAGCGCCACGGGCCGGTCAGTACGTCCTGCGACCGCCTGTTCGATTGTCTGGTCCGCTTCGCCATCAAGGCCCAGCACGGTGTAGCCCATGTCCTGCAATGCGCGGATCGCATCGGCGAGGTTACGCACCCGCAGATAGGGCTGCCGTTCCAGCGCGCCGCTGGCGGTCTTGGCCAGCGCACCCGTTTCCGGCGCGGAATGATGGCGGGTGCCGATCACCGCAGACGCCCCCAGCACTTCAGCAGACCGGAGGATGGCACCGACGTTATGCGGGTCCGTGACCCGGTCAAGCAGGATCACGCGGGGCGCTTCATCCCCGATGCAGACGTCCTCAAGCCGCCCCCATTCCAGCGGTTTCACCTCGAGCGCCGCGCCCTGATGCACCGACCCGGGATCAAGCGGCACGCTGAACCTGCGCGGCTCGACAACTTCCGGTGTCATGCCGCTCTGCGCAATGGCATCCGCCAGTTTCTGCTCCGCGTTGGGGGTCACGACCAGACGTTCCCGGCTGCGCGCCGGGTTCGTCAGAGCGTCCCGCACCGCATGCAGCCCAAAGAGCCACACCGTCTCGCGGGACCGGGCCTTTTTGTCCTGCTCTTTCTGAACGACCCACTTCGGTTTTTTCATTCGATGGTCCTGCCTGACTGCGGCGGCGAAAAGGTTCGGATTTCGTCTTGACGCCTGTAGGGTCCGCTTGTAATCACGCGCCACTGTTGATGCAATGCATGGACAGAGTGGGCGACAGGCCGCAAGGTGTGGCAGGGGACTGTAACTCCCTCGCGGAGACGCACGCCTGGTTCGATTCCAGGGTCGCCCACCACTTTTCCTGACATCGGAGACTTTGCCGGCGCCGGTCCTCAGAAGACCGACAAACCCGCGTTTTTGTCGAGCAGCAGCTGCGAAGAGATCGGCCCGCTTGCCGCCCCGATCCCGCGTGCGTTCGCGCCGACGCTGCCCGCAGCCACCACCGGGGCAATCAGGCCCCGCGTGTCCTGGCTGGCCAGATACCGGTTGACCCGTTCAACCAGCTCCAGCCGCACCGGTTCGGGAAACGCCCCGTCGATCACGACGCCCTGAAAATCGATCACCGCACAGACGGAAAGTGCCGCCTTGGACAGTTCCTGTGCAGTCTGGCCCAGCCACGGATCCACATAGCGGGCAAGACGCGTCCAGTCCTGCGGTTCGTCCCAGAGCACAGAGGGGCGCACACCCGCTTCGATCAGACGCGTTTCCAGCAGATGGATCGAGGCCACATCAATCAGCTGCCGGCTTTCGCCCAGCGGCCCGGTGCTGCGCATCGCGCCAAGGGCCCCCGCGTTCCCCTGATTGCCCTGAAACACCGTGTCGTTCAGAACGATTCCGCCGCCCACAAAAGAGCCGACAAAGAAATACGCATAGTCCTGCAGGCCCTTGTCGGTTCCATAAAGGTGTTCAGCACGGCAGGCAGCGGTAGCATCATTTCCGACATAGACCGGCAGTGGCGAAAACTCGGCGACGGATTTGCGGAAATCAACGTCCTTCCACGACCTGAAACTGTCGGCGGGCGTGCCTGCCAGCTTGTGCCATTTCCACAACTCGAACGGTGTCGCGATTCCGATGCCGCACAACCGTTCGCGCTGATCAGCACTCAGCCGGCGCGCCAGTTTCTGCGTCCCGCTGCGCAGAAAGTCGAAAATCTCTTCGGGCAGCGGATACTCATAGGTCTTCTTCAGCTGCTCGCGCACCCTGCCCACAAAATCGAGCACCACCAGATCGGCGCTGCGCCGTCCGATCTTGAGCCCGAAGGCAAAAATACCGTCAGGGTTCAGCTGCATCGGAATGGATGGCTTGCCCACTCTGCCCCGCACCGGATCACCCCGCCGGAGCAGACCGTCTTTTTCCAGCTTTCTGAGAATGACCGAGACGGTCTGTGGCGACAGTCCGGCGCGCCGGGCCATGTCGCTTCCGGCCATACCACCGGAGCGCTGCAGCATAGACATCAGAAGGCGTTCGTTGTGGTTACGCACACCGCTCTGATTAACGCCACCGAGGCGCTCAGTGATTTCGCCGCCGTCCATACCCGGTCCAAAAACCTCACTCTGCACCCATAAAGTAAGCGACATCCTAATTAATAAATCAAGTTTATTTATTTATTGACACTCTGGGGTGAATCGGTTTCCCTAAGCGTCAACCTGAGCGGATAGGGCCGCCGGGTGCGGGCGGCTTTGCTGCTCATGACGATCAAATCAATCCCCTGGGAGGAAATTATGAAAAAGCTTATTGCCGGAACCGCAATGGCGATGATTGCAAGCGCCGGAGCCGCGTTTGCCGATGGTCACGGTGTCTCTGCCTGCCTGATCACGAAAACCGACACGAACCCGTTCTTTGTGAAGATGCGGGAAGGCGCCTCGGCCAAAGCCGAAGAGCTGGGCGTCCAGCTGAGCTCGTT
The DNA here is from genome assembly GCF_042055075.2 of Roseobacter phycocola. Lineage (GTDB taxonomy): Bacteria > Pseudomonadota > Alphaproteobacteria > Rhodobacterales > Rhodobacteraceae > Roseobacter. The sequence continues at coordinate 2,007,540 of NZ_CP194010.1, forward strand.
CGCCGGTAAGGTGGACGGTGACCACGAAACACAGGTTCAGGCGATCGAAACCTGCATTGCCAATGGTGCCAAGGGTATCCTGCTGACTGCTTCGGATACTGCAAGCATTGTTCCGGTTGTACAGCAGGCGCGCGACGCGGGTCTTCTTGTCATTGCGCTCGACACGCCGCTGGAACCCATTGATGCGGCCGATATGACCTTTGCCACGGACAACTTCCTTGCGGGCGAACTGATCGGCAAATGGGCCGCTGCCCAGCTGGGCGACGCAGCAGCAGATGCCAAAATCGGCATGCTGGATCTGGCGATCAGCCAGCCGACGGTTGGGGTTCTGCGCGATCAGGGCTTTATGACCGGCTTCGGCATCGACGTGAAAGACCCCAACAAATGGGGTGACGAGGATGATCCGCGTATCGTCGGCCATGACGTCACCGCAGGAAACGAGGAAGGTGGCCGCCGTGCCATGGAGAACCTGCTGGCCAAGGACCCGTTCATCAACGTTGTCTACACTATCAACGAACCTGCGGCTGCCGGTGCCTATGAAGCACTCAAGGCCATCGGTCGTGAGAACGACGTGCTGATCGTCTCCGTCGACGGCGGTTGCCCCGGCGTTCAGAACGTCGCGGACGGCGTGATCGGCGCAACCTCGCAGCAGTACCCGCTGCTGATGGCATCACTGGGCATCGAAGCGATCGCACAATGGGCCAAGGATGGCACCAAGCCGGAAGCAACAGAAGGCAAGGCGTTCTTTGACACCGGCGTATCGCTGGTGACAGACAAGCCGGCCGACGGCGTTGAAAGCATCTCGGTCGCAGAAGGCAAGGACCTCTGCTGGGGCTGATCTGCGCAGGCAGAACAACAAAAGCGGGAGGGGGGCAGCAGCCTTCCCCCCGCATCTTCACAGCCATACCATAGGGCGGTTGATGACCGGCCCTGACACCGTCCATCAGGATAGGATTCCATGACCCAACCGGACAACTACGAAGCGGCTCTCTCTTCTGCCGACGTCAAGGTCGCAGCCTTCGAAGATCACCGCCGCGGATTCGTCGGGCGCGTCCAGCACACCCTGCATCAGACGCCTTCTCTGGTGCCGCTGATCGTCCTGATTTTTTCAATTGCACTTTTTGGCATTCTGCTGGGGTCGCGTTTCTTTTCGCCCTTTGCCCTGACGCTCATTCTGCAACAGGTGCAGATCGTTGGCGTACTCGCAGCCGCGCAGACTCTGATCATTCTGACCGCCGGGATTGACCTGAGCGTGGGCGCCATCGCGGTGCTCTGCACGGTGGTGATGGGTAAGGCGTCATTTCAGTACGGCGTGCCGCCGGCCGTGTCCGTCGCCATTGGCCTGACCGTTGGTACGGCATTGGGCGCCATCTCGGGCTGGCTCGTCAGCCGGATGAAGCTGCCGCCGTTTATCGTCACGCTGGGCATGTGGCAGATCGTTCTGGCCGCGAACTATCTCTATTCCGCCAACGAAACCATCCGCTCACAGGATATCGAAGCCGAAGCATCGTTCCTGCAGTTCCTTGGCACCAAAATTCAGTTCGGCGGGGCGACGTTCACGCTGGGGGTGATCGGCATGATCGCACTCTTTGTCGTGCTCGCCTACGCGCTCCGGTCCACGGCCTGGGGCAGGCACGTCTACGCTGTGGGCGATGATCCCGAAGCCGCAGAACTGTCAGGGGTAAACGTACACCGGACCTATATGTCCGTTTATATGGCCGCCGGATTTATCTGCGCGCTTGCGGGATGGGTCATGGTCGGCCGGTTCGGGTCGATCTCGCCCTCTGCAACAACCGGCGTCATCGGCAATATTCAGTCTATTACCGCTGTTGTGATCGGGGGAATATCCCTCTTTGGCGGACGCGGCTCCATCGCAGGCGCGCTCTTTGGTGCCCTGATCGTGGGCGTGTTCGAACTGGGCCTCCGCATGGCAGGCGCAGACCCGCAGTGGACCTTCATGCTGATCGGTATGCTGATCATTGCAGCCGTCGCAGTAGACCAGTGGATCAGAAAGGTGGCAGCATGACAGAGCCTATTCTCAAAGCCCGGAACCTTGTCAAAAGGTACGGCAAGGTCACCGCGCTCGACCATGCTGACTTTGATCTCATGCCAGGCGAAATCCTGGCCGTGATCGGAGACAACGGCGCCGGCAAATCCTCTATGATCAAGGCGGTGTCGGGGGCGGTGGTCCCCGATGAAGGCCAGATCTGGCTCGAAGGTCAGGAAGTCAGGTTCCGTTCGCCGATTGAGGCCCGGGACAAGGGCATCGAAACGGTATACCAGCAGCTGGCCATGTCTCCTGCCCTGTCGATTGCGGACAACATGTTCATGGGGCGCGAGCTGCGCAAACCGGGCATCATGGGCAAGGTGTTCCGGCGGCTGGACAAACAGGCCATGGAGCAGTTCGCCCGTGACAAGCTGAGCGAACTGGGGCTGGCGACAATCCAGAACATCAACCAGGCCGTCGAAAGCCTGTCAGGTGGCCAGCGCCAGGGCGTGGCCGTGGCACGTGCCGCCGCCTTCGGTTCCAAAGTTGTAATCCTCGACGAACCCACGGCGGCTCTGGGTGTCAAGGAAAGCCGCAAGGTGCTTGAGCTGATCCTCGACGTAAAATCCCGCGGCATTCCGATCATTCTGATCAGTCACAACATGCCCCATGTGTTTGAGGTCGCAGACCGCATTCACGTGCACCGGCTGGGTCGCAGGCTCTGTGTCATTGACCCCAAGGATTACACAATGTCCGACGCAGTCGCCTTTATGACCGGTGCCAAAGAAGCGCCCTCTCAGGCGGCATGACCTCCCCCGCGGACATGGCCGCGCAGCTCTGTCCGCGCGTTCTTGCGGCGCCGCGTCAGGGGCGCCGCCGGCTGGTCGCTCTGGCCGGACAACCGGCGAGCGGGAAAACCACGCTCGCGGATTGCCTCGCCACCGCGCTGAACAAAGAAGGGTGCGCTGCCGAAGTCGTCCCGATGGACGGTTTCCATCTGCATAACCAGATCCTGCTCGACCGCGACTGCCTAAACCGCAAAGGCGCACCACATACCTTTGACGCGGCGGGATTTGTCAGCCTGATCAGCAGGCTGCACGACGAAGACGAAGTATTTTATGCGCTGTTCGAACGGGACCGGGATATTTCGGTGGCCTGCGCCGGACGGGTCGGGCCGGATTGCGACACAGTGATCGTCGAAGGCAATTACCTGCTTTTTGACGCGCCGGTCTGGCGCGATCTCGCGCCGCACTGGGATCTGTCGGTCAGGCTGGATATTGCGATTGAAACACTGGAACAGCGCCTCATTCAGCGCTGGCTGGACCATGGTCTGTCACCGGAACAGGCCGCTGACCGCGCCGCCGGAAATGACATCGCAAATGCGCGCGCGGTTGCCGAAAAAGCGCTGCCTGCGGACATCCTTCTGACGGGCTGAAGCCGGTTTCTGCTAGATACAGCTCCCCGGCACAGACACGCTGCGGGATCATTGCGGCGCCGTGGCACACCTCCGGCGCGGGCGGACCCGGGACTATAAGCAGGATGCGGTGGGCCGCTCTTGTGGTCACTCCGGGCTTCCCCTAACCATAGGCGCAAACAACTCAGGGAGTATTTCCAATGCAAGATGGCCCCGATTATGGCTTTGATACGCTGCAGATTCACGCAGGCGCCCGGCCCGACCCGGCCACAGGTGCCCGGCAGACACCGATCTATCAGTCCACGGCCTATGTGTTCCGCGACGCCGATCACGCCGCAGCGCTCTTCAACCTCCAGGAAGTGGGTTTCATCTATTCGCGCCTGACCAACCCGACGGTTGCCGTTCTGCAGGAACGTATCGCGACGCTTGAAGGCGGCGTTGGTGCGGTTTGCTGCTCCTCGGGCCACGCCGCACAGATCATGGCACTGTTCCCGATCATGGGCCCGGGCAAGAACATCGTGGCCTCCACCCGTCTTTACGGTGGCACCGTCACGCAGTTCTCGCACACGATCAAACGTTTCGGCTGGGAATGTACCTTTGTCGATTTCGATGACCTTGATGCGGTGAAGGCGGCCATCAATGACGACACGCGCGCTGTCTTCTGCGAAGCGATCGCGAACCCCGGCGGCTACATCACGGACCTCGATGCAATCTCGGCGATCTCCGATGAAGCGGGCATCCCGCTGATCGTCGACAATACATCGGCCACACCTTACCTCTGCCGACCCATTGAACACGGCGCAACGCTTGTCGTGCATTCCACAACCAAATACCTGACCGGCAACGGCACTGTGACTGGCGGCTGTGTGGTGGACTCGGGCAAATTCGACTGGTCCGCGAATGACAAATTCCCGTCTCTCAGCCAGCCGGAACCGGCATATCACGGTCTGAAGTTCCATGAGACGTTCGGGCCGCTGGCCTTCACGTTCCATGGTATTGCCATCGGGCTGCGTGATCTGGGCATGACCATGAACCCGCAGGCGGCGCACTATACGCTGATGGGCACTGAAACCCTGTCACTGCGCATGGACCGTCACGTGGAGAACGCGGTGACCGTGGCCTCCTGGCTGGAGAAAGACGACCGGGTCGACTACGTCACATACGCGGGCCTGAAATCGTCCCCCTACTTTGACCGGGTCAAGAAAATCTGCCCGAAAGGCGCAGGCGGGCTTTTCACTTTCGCGATTAAAGGTGGATACGATTCCTGCGTCAAATTCGTCAATGCGCTGGAGATCTTCAGCCATGTGGCGAACCTTGGTGACACAAGATCACTGGTCATTCACTCCGCCTCAACCACGCACCGGCAGCTGACCGCAGAACAGCAGGAAGCCGCCGGCGCCGGCCCGGGCGTCGTACGGATTTCCATCGGTACGGAAAACGCCGATGACCTGATTGCTGACCTTGATCAGGCATTGTCCAAAGCGACGAGCTGACGGGACACTTCCCAACAACGGGGGCGCGGGACAGCGCCCCCTTTTTTATGCACTGCGGCGCTATGGGTCTCCGATACCGAACACCATATCCACCGTGACACTGACGCTCAGCTCGCCGGCAGAAACCGGCACATCAGCCACACGCGCCGCTGACATCTCCATCATCGGCGAGGGGCGCCCGGCCCCGCGCTCATTGATACTCCGGACCTCCCCAAGAGTGACGCCTGCGGCCTCCGCCAGCTGGGTGGCACGGCGGACCGCATCCCGCACAGCAGCGGTGCGCGCCGCATCATAAACAGGCTCCGGTTCCTGGATCGCGAACCGCACGCCATTGAACCGGTTCGCACCATCCCCGACAGCAAGCTCCATCACATCGCCCAGCTTGTCGAGTTCACGCACACGGACGGTCAGCGTGTTCGACGCCGTAAAGCCGATGGTGCGGGGTCTGTCATCATCGCCTGGCCCGCGGTTGTTCCATACAGGCTGGAGAGAGATGTTGCTGGTGGCGATATCCCGTTCGGCAATTCCCAGCGCATCAAGGCTTGCCAGAACGCCGCGTACAGCCTCCGAGGTTCCGTCCAGCGCGTCACCGGCCTGCAACGCTTCCAGTGTGACACCGATGTCTATCACGGCCATATCGGGCGCCTGCTCAACCGTCCCGGTACCAGAGGTCGAGATCGTTCTTGCGTCTTCTGCCAGTGCCGGTGCCGCTGCGGCCAGCCCGAGGGACAGTATGATCGCTGCTGTGCGCATTATCTTCTCCATTCTGATGGTCCTGCCAATGACCTCTATACCGTTGATCCGTCCTGGGGCGGAAACCCTTTGCCTTTCCCTCGGCAAAGACCTGCTGTATCCTGACAGTGTTATTGCGCTGCCTGTTGATTGCAAATGCCTGCTGGTAAAGAAAGTTTATGACGCCGGAACTCGCGCTCTCTCTGTCCCACGAAGGCATTGACCTGTTGCTCAGATCAGCAACCGGCTGGGACAGCATGGCGACTGTTAACCCGGCCGATCCCGATCTGGCAGAAAAGCTTTCTGAGCTGCGGGACCAGGCGGCCCGGCTGAGTTCCGGTGGTTTGCACTGCCGGATCAATCTGCCTGACAATCAGATCCGCTATATGGACATTCCCTTCCTGCCAGGAGAGATGTCCGGACAGGAAGCCGCCGAACGGGCGCTGGATGGTCAGACGCCCTATGCTATTGCCGATCTGTGCATCGCGACAGCTCTCTCGGCCGATCGCCTTTTCATTGGCGCCGTTGCACGCGAAACGCTGGAAGAAGCCCGTGAGTTTGCGCGTGACCATGGGTTTGAGCCTGTGGAGTTCAGCGCAGTACCTACCGGAGATCTTTTTCCCGGCACACCGTTTTTCGGGCCACGCACGGACACGGCACAAACCCCGAAGATATTCCCTGCCCCGGACGTCCGGTACGAGATGCCAACGCCCCGGCACACAGGCTTTGCCGAGGAGCCGGAACCGTTCGAGCACCGGCCGGCCGCTGCTTCCCGCGTTCAGCGGCCACCCCGGCAGGTAAAATCGCTTGCCGCGCACCAGGCCAGCAAGATTGAAGCGTTCGGACACCAGCATCGGGGAGAACAGAAGACAAGTCTGCTGCTCCGGCCTGCAACACTTGGATTTCTGGCTCTGCTCCTCGCGGTCGGCTCAGGCATCTGGGCTTCCGGTCTGTTTGGCAGCGGCAGTCTTTCGGCGTTGCTGGACACGTTTGAGAACAGCGAGCCCGAGGCGCAGTTTGCAGCCCCCCTGCAGCCCGAGGACCCGGTGCCGGGCACCAGCGGCATAACGCCGGAAACCGCAGACCCGGCATGGCAGCCGGCCGCGGCGACCGGAACGGATGCCGCGATCCGCGAAGCGCTGAGCGTACCTGTCGCACCGGAAGTGCCGGAAACGCCTCAGGAACCGGTGGATGATCTGGCGCGCTATGCCGCCACAGGCATCTGGTCCGTGGCGCCTCAGGTCCCTTCCGCGCCGGGGCTTGTGGACCTGGAAAACCTCTATGTCACCAGCATCGACCCTGTTCAGGTCGCTTTTGATGCTGTCGCTTTGCCCGAAACCGTTGCTGTGTCGGACGACGCAGTGCTGCTGACACCTGCGTCGCCGGCTCCCGCGGGCATTTCTTTTGCGCTGGACGAGCGTGGGTTCGTTATTCCGACGTCAGCGGGGGCTATGAATCCCGACGGCGTCCTGATTTTTGCAGGCGCCCCACCTGTCCGCCCGCCACAGGGGCGCGTTCAGGTGATCGAAGAGGCTTCCGTTGCAGACCCCGTTCTGCTGGCGCTTCTCGCAGGTTTCCGCCCGCAGCTTCGCCCCGACGATTTCGCGGAACAGTCCGAACGCGCGTCCTTCGCCGGTCTGACCCGGTCGGAACTGGCAGCTTTCAGGCCACCCCAGCGTCCGCAGTCGCTGCAGGAACAGGCCGCCGCACTGACGGCAGCCGCAAACGCAGCCGCCTCTGCTGCTGCCGCATCTGCACCGCGTGCCGGGACAGCCGGCTCGCTTTTCACCGGATCTGATGCCGGACCCGCACCTGAGAATGCTGTTGCTGTCTCACTGCGCCCTGAAGCACGCCCCTCGGATTTCAGCATCCGCGTGGCACGTATCCTGCAAAGCGCGCCCGCCGCCTCTGCTCCGGCCGCCGTAACCACGGCAAGCGCAGCACCCAGAGCCGTTGCCCCGCGCATTCCGTCCAGTGCGTCAGCGGCACGCGAAGCGACAGAACAGAACGCCATCAACCTGCGCCGGGTGAACCTGATCGGGGTTTACGGCAAACCGTCTGACCGGCGGGCACTGATCCGCCTCGGCAAAGGGCGTTACAAAAAAGTGCAGGTCGGCGACAGGCTGGATGGCGGCCGGGTCTCCGCGATTGGTGATGCCGAACTGCGATACCGCAAGGGCAGCAGGAACATCGTGCTCAAAATGCCAAGCAGCTGACCGGTCGTCGCAGGCCGCCGTTATTCTGCGGCGATCTCACCGGTTCTGATCTGTTCCTGTTCGATACTTTCAAACAGCGCTTTGAAGTTGCCCTCGCCGAACCCATCGTCGCCTTTCCGCTGAATGAATTCGAAAAAGATCGGCCCGATCACTGTCTTTGAAAAGATCTGCAGCAGAATTCTGGTCTCGCCGCCGTCTACCACCCCCTCGCCATCGATCAGGATGCCATGTTTCTTCATCCGGTCCACCGGCTCATCATGGTCTGTGACACGATCATAGCTCAGGTCGTAGTAAGTCTCCGGCGGCCCCGGCATGAATTTAAGCCCCCGCGAGGCAATCTCATCTGTACTGTCATAGATATCGCGCGCGCCAACAGCGATGTGCTGGATGCCTTCGCCGTTATACTTCTTCAGATAAGATACGATCTGGCCTGTTTCGCCCCGGTCTTCGTTGATCGGGATGCGGATCCGGCCACAGGGCGAGGTCAGCGCGCGGCTGAGCAGTCCGGTGTATTTGCCTTCGATGTCAAAGAAGCGGATTTCACGGAAATTGAACAGGTCACCGTAAAACCGGAACCACTTGTCCATATTACCCTTGTGCACATTGTGCGTGAGGTGATCGAGATACCAGAACCCGACGCCCGCCGGTTTCGACGTTGCGATCCAGTCAAACTCTTCGTTGTAGGGACTGGTGTCGTAATACTGATCGACGAAGTACAGCAATGATCCACCAATGCCATAGATCGCCGGAACATCCAGCGCTTTGCCCGGCCCTTCGTAGCGGACAGCGCCTTTCTCAACGGCCTGCCGGCAGGCCACCTCTGCATCCGCCACACGCCAACCCATGGATGGTGCGCAGGGACCATGTTCGGCGACAAAACCCGCAGCAAAACTCTCCGGATCAGCGTTCAGGATGTAGGTGACATCCCCCTGCTGCCAGAGCTCAACCGCGCGTGTCCGGTGGTTTGCAACATGCGTGTACCCCATCCGCTCAAAAAGTTCGCGCAGTTCCTGTGGATCCGGGTGGGCGAACTCCACAAATTCAAAACCGTCCGTGCCCGCCGGATTTTCTTCCGAAATGACCGAACGGGGGGCGTTGTGCGGAAAAGGTCCCATGATGATGCTCCTGCGTGGCGGTTTTCTGCGCGGCTGCGCATTCTTTCATCATTGTCATTGAAAACTGGCGGGGAAACTGCGCATCTCTCTCGTGCGTTATAGATTTTTTTGCACATTTCCCGCATAATAAGGTGAAATCACGACCGGAGGCCGCATCATGGCGCTGGATCATGTCGATACACGTATCCTGGCTGAACTGCAGAAAAACGCCCAGCTGACGGCTCAGCAGCTGGCGGATGTACTGAACCTTTCGCCAAGCCAGGCCGGACGGCGCAGGCAGAGACTGGAAGCAGACGGCTACATCCGCGCCTATGAGGCACGGCTCGACCCGCTGCATCTGGGCCTGCACGTTCAGGGCTTTGTACAGGTGCATCTTGGCACCCATGGCGCCGAACAGGCGCGCAGCTTCGCGCGTCTTGTGAACACCCGCCAGGAGATCACCGGCGCATGGACAATGACCGGCGATGCGGATTATCTTCTGCGTGTGTACTGCGCCGACCTTCCCGCCCTGAATGCACTGATTCACGAGGTCCTGCTCGCGCACCCGTCTGTTGCACGGGTGCACAGCCAGATCGTGATGGACCAGCTCAAACAGGATGGCCCCCTGCCCACCTGAAACCCGCCCTTCCGGGAGAAAAGACCACATGGACGGCTTCCTCTACCAGGCTTCGATATACCTCGCCGCGGCGGTGATTGCAGTCCCGTTCGCCGCCCGCCTGGGCCTGGGATCGGTGCTCGGATACCTTGCCGCCGGGATCATCATCGGGCCTGTGCTGGGCCTTGTTGGCTCCGAAACCCAGGATCTGCAGCATTTTGCGGAATTCGGCGTGGTTATGATGCTGTTTCTGATCGGCCTCGAACTGGAGCCGCGCGCGCTGTGGGATATGCGGCACCGGCTGCTGGGGCTGGGCGGCCTGCAGGTCGGCGTCAGTGCGGCCGCTCTGATGGCGATTGCTGTCGCCTACAACCAGCCCTGGGGCGTCGGTCTGGCCATTGGCCTGGCTCTGTCGCTCAGCTCCACCGCGATCGTTCTGCAAACCCTGTCTGAAAAGGGGCTGATGCAGACCAGCGGCGGGCGCAGCATCTTTTCGGTGCTGCTGACCCAGGACATTGCGGTCATCCCCATCCTCGCCTTCCTGCCCCTGCTGGTGGTCACCCTGCCCGCGCAGCACATTGCAGCAGATGGCTCGATCCACGTCGAAAAGGCCGCTGCCGGTCACCATGGTGACGGCCATCACTCCCTGTCGCTCGTTGAAGGGCTGCCTGCCTGGGGTGTCACGCTGGTTACCATCGCGGCAATCGGCGCGGTGGTCATCGCCGGTGTCTTTTTCACCCGCCCCCTGTTCCGTTACATTCACGCCTCGCGCCTGAGAGAGATGTATACCGCACTCGCCCTGCTGATCGTGGTGGGCATCTCATTCCTGATGACTCTGGTGGGCTTGTCGCCTGCTCTTGGGGCATTCCTCGCGGGCGTGGTTCTGGCAAACTCCGAATTCAGGCACGAGCTTGAAACCGACCTTGAACCTTTCAAGGGGCTGTTGCTGGGGCTGTTCTTCATCACGGTCGGTGCTGGTATCAACTTTACGCTGCTCTTCGGGAACATGCCGGCCATTATTTCGATGGCGCTGCTCGTCATTATTGTCAAAGGCCTGATCCTCTTTGTGCTGGGCCGCGCCTTCGGGCTGAAAGGACGCGATCAGTGGCTCTTTGCCCTCGGGCTTGCCCAGGCCGGCGAATTCGGTTTTGTGCTGGTGTCCTTTTCGGTGCAGCAGAATGTGATCCCGGTGGATGTGGCCGAAACGCTGCTGCTTGTGATCGCCCTGTCGATGCTGATCACGCCGCTTCTCTTCATTCTGTATGACGTCCTGTCCCGCCGCATGGAGGAAAGCACCGTCGACCACCCCGACGATGAAATCGACGCCGAAGGGCCGGTGATTATTGCTGGTATCGGACGTTTTGGCCAGATCGTGAACCGCCTGGTGCAGGCCAGCGGGTTCAACACAGTTGTGCTGGACCATGACATGGAGACCATTGCGGTGATGCGGCGCTTTGGCTTCAAGGGGTTTCTTGGCGATCCGACCCGGCCCGACATCCTGCGTGCCGCCGGGATTGCAGAGGCCCGTGTGCTGGTGGTGGCGCTGGATGACCCGGAGGCTGCAATCAAGCTGGTAGGATACGCCCGCAAAAACTATCCTGATCTGCATATCGTTGCGCGGGCGCGTGACCGGACGCATGTCTACCGCCTTTATCAGGCCGGTGCTGATGACATCGTGCGCGAACTTTTCGACAGTTCCCTGCGCGCAGGCCGCTATGTTCTCGAAAACATGGGGCTGAGTGACTACGAGGCGAGCGAGGCCGAACGGATATTTTACCATCACGACCGGCATTCCGTGCGCCAGTTGGCCGAGCTGTGGCAGCCTGGCGTGCCTGCCAGCAAAAATCAGGCCTATATCGACAAGGCCAAAGAGCTGCAGAAAGAACTGGAGACCGCTTTTCTCAGCCGGGAGAGCGAAGAGAATAAAGTCGCGGCGTCCGGCGGCGGGTCCTAGGCGTCAGAAACACCCGCTTCGGCAAAGGTTGCCATCCCGCTCAGGCACGCCACGGAGGCTTTGAGGACACCCAGCGACAGCGCGCCGCCTGAGGCTTCACCCAAACGCAGCCCAAGAGACAGCAACGGCTCCTTACCCAGCGCTTCAAGCATCCGGGCATGCGCGCCCTCGGCGCTCAGGTGCCCTGCCACGCAGTGATCCAGCGCACCGGCGACTGTTTTTTCCAGTGTCAGCGCCGCTGCAGTGCAGATGAAACCATCCAGCAGAACAGGAATACGCAGCGCCCGCGCCCGGGCAATGGCGCCGGCCATCCCTGCCAGTTCACGCCCCCCCACGCGCCGCAGCACGTCGAGACCATCCGCAGCGCCGGCATGAAGCGCTGCAGCTTCTGACACAACGGTGGTCTTGAGCGCGAGGCCTGCATCATCCACACCGGTGCCCCGACCGGTCCAGTCGGCCGCATCGCCTCCCAGCAGCAGAGCCGCAATTGCAGCTGCCGATGTTGTGTTGCCGATGCCCATCTCGCCCACAACCAGCACGTCAGCATCCGCATCGACCGCGTTCCAGCCGCTCAGCAGAGCCTCGGTCAGCTCTGCGTCCGTCATCGCGGGGGCCTCGGTGAAATCCGCAGTCGGTGTCTCCAGAGCCAGGGCGATAATGTCGAGACGAGCACCGAACGTGCGCGCCAGCTGATTGATCGCAGCACCGCCATGTTCGAAATTGGCGACCATCTGCGCTGTGACCTCTGAGGGAAACGCGGAGACACCCCGCGCGGCAACACCATGATTTCCCGCAAAAACAATGACCTGTGGCGCATTGACTGATGGCCTGTCCGTTCCACGCCACCCGGCGTACCAGATTGCAAGGTCTTCCAGCCGCCCCAGCGCACCCGGTGGTTTGGTGAGCTGCCCGTTTCGGGCTGCGGCCGCCCCCGCCGCATCAGCCACAGCGTCGGGTTGCGCGGCCAGCAGAGCACGGAACCCCTCCGGATCTGAAAAAGCTGTGGTCATGCGGGATCCTCCGGCTTGCATGGGTCGTCCCCCCTCTTTAACCATTGCCACACCTCCAGCAAGACGGGATGAGGCCCCAGAGGGATGAAAACCGACACCTACCCCCCCGTTGTGACCGAGATCGTGCTGGCATTCGCGCTGCTCAGCCGCCTTCCGACGCCGCATTTGCCTGACAGTGCCTTTGCCCGGGGTGCGCAGGCCGTGTGGGCCTATCCGCTGGTGGGGCTGGTGACGGCTTCCATCGCAAGTTTTGCCGCTTTGTCACTTTTGTCGCTCGGACTACCGGTGTCCGTTGCCAGCGGGATCGGGCTGGCGCTGCTGACTGTCCTGACCGGCGCGCTGCATGAAGATGGGCTCGCCGACGTGGCGGATGGGTTCTGGGGCGCGTATTCGACAGAACGACGCCTCGAGATCATGAAAGACAGCCAGATTGGCTCTTACGGAACGCTCGCGCTGATCTTTGTGACGGGGCTGAGGTGGCTCGCATGGTCTGCCCTGCTCGTGATCAGCCCCGGCGCACTGATCGCAGCGGCTGTTCTGTCGCGCGCGGCCATGCCGGTTCTTATGGCGCTGTTGCCACACGCGCGCGCCGCTGGTTTATCTCATTCCGTAGGTAGGCCGGCGCGGCCACGTGTATTCGCCGGAATGATCATCGCGCTTGTTCTGGCCGTTCTGCTGCTAGGCGCGCCCGCTGTGGCGGCAAGCGTGAGTGTTGCCCTCACTGCCGCCTTCATGGCGTGGCTGGCGCGGGACCGGATCGGAGGTCAGACCGGGGATGTTCTGGGTGCCACGCAGCAGGTGAGCGAACTGACTGCTTTGTGTCTGCTGCTGTTATTGCTGCAATAAAAAACCGCCCCGGACGTTCCGGAACGGCTGAAACTTCTGCAATCTTTGCGGATCAGGCCGCGACGCGGCTTTCGAGAACCTCGCCCACCTGCTTGGCGGCCGCCAGATCATCGCCACCACTTACAGCTGCGACTTCGCGGGTCAGACGCTCAAGCGCTGCCTCATAGAGCTGACGCTCCGAATAGCTCTGTTCGCGCTGATCATCGGTGCGGTGCAGATCGCGGACCACCTCGGCAATCGCAATCAGGTCACCGGAGTTGATTTTCTGCTCATACTCCTGAGCACGGCGCGACCACATCGCCCGTTTGACCTTGGCTTTGCCTTTCAGCGTTTTCATCGCGTGGGAAATAACGTCCGGCGAGCTCAGCGCCCGCATCCCGATTTCCGTCGCCTTGTGCGTCGGCACCCGCAGCGTCATCTTGTCCTTCTCAAAAGAGATCACAAAGAGCTCCAGCGTGATACCGGCCACTTCCTGTTCTTCGATCGACAGAATCTGACCCACACCATGGGCCGGATACACGACGAATTCATTCGGGCGGAAATCAAGTTTCTTCGATTTTGTCATTCATTGTTCCTCGTCAAACGGGTGAACATCCGGCCACTGTGAACAGTCAAAAATACACCAGGCAGGGCGGGCAGCCCTTGCATGCGGGTGTGACTGGACAGAATTTTAAGTGTCCGCAGGCTGGTGAAAGCGCGGAAAGACGGCATCCGTTATTTTGTTTGTTCCAGCACTATATCACAGAATCGGCCGCAGCGAAAGCTACCGCTGCGTAAGGTGTGGGAAAGTTACATAAAACCCGCTGCTTAGCTGATTCTTGTCGATTCGTCCGTGAAGCGAATCAAACAGGCTTGCTGGTCAGCCGCCCTCGCCTGGTGCTTCAGAGAAGTATTTCTCCAGTTTGCCCTGCTCACCGTCACGCTCTTCTGCCTCAGGCAGCGGGTCTTTTTTGGTGATAATAACCGGCCAGAGTTCGGAATACTTACGATTGAACTCGACCCATTTCTCCATATCCGGCTCAGTGTCCGGACGGATGGCATCTGCCGGGCATTCCGGTTCGCATACACCACAGTCGATACACTCGTCCGGGTGGATCACCAGCATGTTCTCGCCCTCGTAAAAACAGTCTACCGGGCAGACTTCGACGCAGTCGGTGTATTTGCAGGCGATGCAGCTGTCGTTGACGATATAGGTCATGTGATGCGGTTCCGGGTAAAATCTGAGGGTTAGCTAAATCAGCAGCCGGGATCATTCAAGAGAGCGGGACCGGGAAAGATCAAGAATGCGACGATCGCGCTTCGTCGGGCGACCTTTTCCTTCAAAGGACGGATTTTCAGGAGCACTTTTCTGTGAACGCGGCTCTGGCGGCGACAAATCCTCGTAAAGCGCCTGCGCTTCGGGGGCCGGGCCACGCCGGGTGCCCAGAGCTTCGATGCGGATCACGCGGATGGTTTTGCCCTGCGCAAAGGTCAGGACGTCGCCCGGTGACACCATGGTGCTGCGCTTTTCAACCCGGTTTCCGTTTACGCGCACGTCGCCGGCTGCGACCCGTGTGGCCGCAAGCGAGCGGGTTTTAAAAAACCGCCCGTGCCAGAGCCATTTATCGAGCCGCAGCTTTTCAGCCACTCACTTGTTGTCCTTGAGACCCATCAGCGCGGCAGCAAACGGGTTGTCCGGGTCAATTTTCTTTTCCTGTCTGGGTGGTTTTGCCGAGAACTTCTGCGCCCGCTGGCCCTTGCCGTCCTGCGGTCCGCCACGCTTGCCCTTGCCTTTCGGTTTACCCTTGCCCGGCGCGCGGTCTCCACCACGACGCTGGCCCTGCTGCCCGCCACGGTTCTGACGTCCCCATGTAAAGGTAAAGAAAACTTCTTTTTCGGGCGCGTCGGGCTCGCTCGCGTCGGCTGCTTCTGCCGCATCTCCAGTGTTTGCTGCAGATTCTGCGTCTGTCGCTGGTGCGGCTTCTTCATCTGTAGTCGCCGGAACTGGTTCGGCGGATGTATCGCTTTCGCTCTCCGGTGCAGTCTCTTCTGAGACCTCAGCCCCTTGGGCAGCGCCAGAAGCTGCCTGCTCGGGCTTCACCCTGTCCCGCTCGCCTTTTTCAGCCTTGTACCCAAGGCCCTGCATCAGATCCGCGAACTGTTCGAGCGTCATCCCCGTGATCGACAGCATATCGGCAGACGCCTCAAAGCCCGCACGGGTGTTCTCGGCCCGCAGCATATCTGCCAGCCGCTCCAGCATATCAATCCGGATCGCGCGTTCGCCGGCGATACGGTAGCCTGACATCGTGTCAGCCCCGGCAGGCGCGCCGCTGTCAGCCGGAATTGTAACCAGACCCGGGGGCGGTGCCTCGGGAAACTCGCCCAGTCCCTTTGTCAGCGACCACAGAACAAGGCGCAGACGCGTGGGGGCCGGTTTCAGCAGCAGTGGCAGGAAAATCGTGAACTGCCCGAAACGGATGCCATGTTTGCGCAATGCGCCACGTGCATCCTGATCCAGTGCTTTGACCTCATCGGCCACCTCTGCCCGTGGCAGAACTCCCAGAGCCTCGACCATGCGGAACCCAAACCCGCGCGCAAGGCCGGTCAGCGTTTCATCACGGCTGAGGTTCATCAGCGGCTCAAAAAGGGCGGCGATCTTGCGATCAATAAAATGCTGCAGACGGCGCTGCACTTTCTGTGCAACTTCCGGCCCGGCAACATCGTCGACAAAGACTTCCACCTGCGGACGCAGCGCATCGGGCCCCGCGACCAGTTTGCCCACGGCGTCTTTGCCCCACATCAGACCGCCCTGTTCGGTAAAGTCGATCTCTGTGTCCGGCGCATTGTAGAAACGGTCGGCCCGCAGATGGAACTGCGGCGCCAGCGCCTGCAGCGCCACCGTCTTAATCGTCTTCGCCTCGGCGCCGCCGGCACCCTTGTCCTGGCTGAACCGGAACCCTTCCAGCCGCCCTACAAATTCACCTTCGACGGTCACTTCGCCGGTATTCGATACTTCTGCCACCATGGCTTCCTTCTGGCCGAGCCGGCGCAAGAGCACGGATGTGCGCCGGTCTACGAATCTTTGGGTCAGACGCTCGTGCAGCGCATCCGACAATCGGTCTTCTACAGAACGTGTCTCGTTACGCCAATGGCTTTCGTCACCTGTCCAGCCTTTGCGCTGAGCCACGTAAGTCCATGTGCGGATAAACGCGAGGCGTCTCGACAACGCATCGATGTCCCCGTCCGTCCGGTCAATCCGTCTGATCTGTCGTGCCAGCCAGTCCTGCGGCACCTGGCCGTTTTCATGCAGAAAACAGAAAATCTGCTCCAGCAGGCTGGCATGTTCGGCATGGCTGATCCCCCTGAAATCCGGAATTCTGCACACATCCCATAGCAGGCGCACCGATGGTCCGTCAGAACAGCGCGCAAAAACCTCTGCGACCTGCCCCAACGCCCGCAGCGCGCCCAGATCGTCCGCTTCACGCGCCCGGACGAGGATTTCGTCCTGTGGCGGGGTTTCAAGCGAGGCGATCAGCCGGTCAATGCTGCCGAACTGCAGCGCATGGTTGCGCCAGTTCAGTTTCTTCAGAGGCGTAAAACGGTGGTCCGTAATCGCGCGCACCACTTCCTCGTCCAGCGGCCGCGCATCACCTGTGACACCAAAGGTGCCGTTTTTCATGCCCCGCCCGGCGCGACCGGCGATCTGCGCCAGTTCGTTCGGGGCCAGCGGCCGCATGCGGCGTCCGTCAAACTTGCTGAGCGCCGAAAAGGCGACGTGATCAACGTCTAGGTTCAGCCCCATCCCGATGGCATCCGTGGCCACCAGATAGTCCACCTCGCCATTCTGGTACATCTCGACCTGAGCATTGCGCGTGCGCGGGCTCAGCGCTCCCATCACGACCGCTGCGCCGCCCTTCTGGCGGCGGATGAGCTCCGCGATCGCATATACATTCTCAACCGAAAACCCAACGATTGCGCTGCGTGGACGCATCCTGCTTATCTTTTTCTGTCCAATCCACGTCAGATCGGACATCCGCTCCCTCTGGATGAACTGAGCACCGGGGATCAGCTCCCGGATCGGGCCGCGCATGGTATCAGCGCCCAGAAACAGCGTCTCATGCAGGCCCCGAGAACGCAGCAGACGGTCCGTAAAGACGTGACCGCGTTCCGGATCGGCACAGAGCTGGATTTCATCCACCGCCAGAAAATCGCATCCCATCCCGTCCGGCATCGCCTCGACCGTACAGACCCAGTACTGGGTGCGCGGGGGCACGATGCGCTCCTCGCCGGTGACGAGCGCCACAACAGAGGGACCACGCAACGCAACGATCCGGTCGTATACCTCACGCGCCAGCAGGCGCAGCGGCAGGCCGATCACACCTGTGCGGTGCCCCAGCATGCGCTCGATTGCATAAGTGGTTTTACCTGTGTTGGTCGGGCCCAGGACGGCCACAACCCGCTCTTCACCTGCCACGGCAGTATCCTCAGTCAGCCACGGTCAGAGCGTGAAGCCAATGCCTTCGCGTCTGAGCTGTTCGAGTGCCGTTGTGGCGTTCTCATGATGGGGATGCAAGTCCAGCACCTGGCCAAAAGCCTGTGCCGCGCGCTCATAGTCGCCGAATTCCCGGAACATAACGCCCAGACCGAAAATGGCATTGTAGTTATTTGGATTCAGCGCAAGGGCACGCTGGAGGTCATCAAGTGCCGGCCCGTAAAGGTTCGCCTGAAAATAGGCGGTTGCGCGGGCATGCCAGCCTTCGGCAAAATCCGGCGCATGATCCGTGAGCGCCGTAAAGTGTTCGATGGCCAGACGGACATTCTCTGCTTCCATCGCCTCGCGTCCGCGGCTGAGCAGCAGATCCATCGCCGGTGACCCCGACCGGTCCCACAAAAGGCCCAGCTCGCGGTCCAGCCGCGCCGCATCCGATTCGCTGGCCTCAGCCAGCTGATCCAACAGTTCCGCTTCACGCTCCTGCGCCTGGAGCGGCACAGAAAACACAACAAAAACAAAAATTGCCGTAACGGCAGATTTGAGGTTGAGAAGATTGATGCCCATAACAGTCTGGAATGTAACAGGCGCAGCCGGCAAATCCAGACCCCGGTACGCGCCACAGGGCAAAAGGGCCTCACAAATGAGCGATATCGTAGATCAAGCCGTTGCGGCACTGAATGAAAAGCTGGCCGGCGCTGATTTCGGCGGCACGGCAAAATTCGACATTTCGGGCGAAGGTGCGGTGATGATGGACGCGTCCGGTGCCCGCGCCGCCGACGAACCGGCCGATGTCACGCTGAGCGCTGACGCGGATACCTTCCGCTCCATCCTCGAAGGCGACACAAACCCAACCTCTGCCTTCATGTCCGGCAAGCTTTCTGTCGACGGCGACATGGGGCTTGCCATGCAACTGGCCTCGGTTCTGGCCTGATGGACCTCAGCCCCGCTCCTTTTTACACGGACATCAGTCACGGTCCTGAGGGCGGGGCAGCTCATTGGGTAACGGCGGGCGACGGAAAACGGATACGCGTAGGGCACTGGCCGCTCGACGGGGCGGAAGGAACAGTCCTGATTTTTCCGGGCCGGACGGAGTTCATTGAGAAATACGGGCAGATTGCGGCTGCCTTTGCGGAGCGCGGTCTGGCCTCAGTCGCCATCGACTGGCGCGGTCAGGGCCTGTCGGACAGGATGCTGGTTGACCCGCTGGTTGGCCATGTCGATAGTTTCATCGACTATCAGAAAGACGTCGCGGCCCTGATGCGCGCGGTCCGGCAGCTTGGTCTGCCGCGCCCCCTCTATCTGCTGGCTCATTCCATGGGGGGCGCCATCGGGTTGCGGGCCGTTATGGAGGGCCTGGGCGTTCAGGCCGTAACATTTTCGGGGCCCATGTGGGGCATATTTTTTAAACCCCATATCCGGCCTTTCGCTCACGTGCTTGGACACATCATGCCTGTGATCGGCCGGGGTCACCTGTTGCCGCCAGGATCGTCCCCACGGGCCCATGTTCTGACAACAGACCTGGAGACCAACCTTCTGACACGCGACGCGGAACAGTTTGAGATCATGCACCAGCAACTCACGGCGCATCCTGAAATGGAACTGGGCGGGCCAAGTTATATCTGGCTGCGGGAAGCCTTGCGCGAGACGCGGCACCTCCAGGGCAGACCATCGCCCGGCCTGCCCTGTCTGACGCTGCTTGGCAGCAACGAAGGCATTGTCGACGTGCCTGCCATCCACCGGCGCATGGACGCCTGGCCGCGCGGCGAGCTGCAGATAGTAGACCCCGGAGAGCACGAGGTGCTGATGGAAAGCGCCGAACGAACTGAGCCGCTCTTTGACCGCATCACTGCGCACTTCAGGAAGAGCGCGGGCACCTGAGGTCTGGGCAAACCGCGACGCATTGCTAAGTTGGTTCCTATGGCTCGGGAACCGGTTCTGACATTCACGGAAAAAGGCATCTACTGCGCCGCAGGGGATTTCTTCATTGATCCCTGGCGGCCCGTGCACCGTGCTTTGATCACGCATGGGCACGCAGATCATGCCCGCCCCGGCCATGACAGCTACCTTGCCACACATGCTGCCCTGCCCGTGATGCGGCATCGGCTGGGCGATATCTCTGCACAGGGCATTGGCTTTGGGGAAAGCATCCGCATGGGCACAGCGGATGTCTCCTTTCATCCTGCGGGCCACGTTCCCGGCTCCGCACAGATCCGCGTCGCTGTGGATGGTGAGGTCTGGGTTGCCTCAGGTGATTATAAAACCGAGGCCGACGGGCTTTCGGAGACGTTTGAACCGGTGCAATGCCACCACTTCATCACCGAATCCACCTTTGGTCTGCCGGTTTTCAACTGGCAGCCGCAGCAAACAGTCGCCCGGCAGATCAATGACTGGTGGGCCCGCTGTGCGGCTGATGGCAAAACGGCCTTTCTGGGCGCCTATGCGCTCGGAAAGGCACAGCGCCTGCTCAGTTTGCTTGATCCGGAGACCGGACCAATACTGACGCATGGCGCTGTTGAGGCCACAAACCGCGTGTTGCGCGAGCAGAAGATTGACTTACCGGACACCGTTCAGGCAACCGCGGACGTCAAACCCAAAGACTGGCCCGGTGCCATTGTGCTGGCCCCGCCGTCAGCACTCGGGAGCGCCTGGGCCCGGCGTTTCGGGCCACAGGAAAGTGCCTTTGCCAGCGGCTGGATGCAGCTGCGCGGCGTACGGCGCAGACGGGCGGGCGACCGCGGCTTCGTCATTTCCGACCATGCGGACTGGCATGGGCTGCTCGGGGCGATCCGCGAGACCGGGGCCGAAAATATCTATGTAACACACGGGTATACAGAGATTTTCAGCCGCTATCTGAACGAAAACGGGTGGCGTGCGCAGATCGTACCAACTGAATTCGGGGACAGCGACGATGACACGGAGGACGGCGCATGAAGCAGTTTGCCGAACTCTTCAGCGCCATCGACCAGAGCACAAAAACGACCGTAAAGGTCGACGCACTGGCCCGGTATTTCAATGAGGCGCCGGAGGATGACAGGCTCTGGACCATCGCGCTTTTCTCGGGCCGGCGGCCGAAACGTGCGGTGACCACGACCCGCCTGCGCGAATGGGGGGCCGACATGGCCGGCATCCCGCTCTGGCTCTTCGAGGAATGCTATCCGATTGTCGGCGACCTCGCCGAAACCATTGCCCTTGTGCTGCCACCGGGTGAGACACGCGATGACCGGTCGCTCACCGCCTGGATCAATGAGTTGCGCGCGTTGTCCGATGTGGACGAGGACAGCAGGCGCACATTCGTCCGGAATGCATGGCAGGCACTGGGCGGGGCCGAGCGGTTCGTGTTCAACAAGCTCATCACCGGCGGGTTCCGCATGGGGGTCAGCCAGAAACTGATGACGCGCGCCCTGTCACGGGCCACCGGGAAATCAGAAGCCGAACTGGCGCACCGGCTGATGGGCGACTGGCAACCCGACACGACCACCTGGAACGCCCTGATCGAGTCGGACGACCCGGGCGCGGATGCCTCCCGCCCCTACCCCTTTTACCTCGCCTATGCGCTGGAAAATAAACCTGCGGCACTTGGCCCGGTCGCCGACTGGCGGGCGGAATGGAAATGGGACGGTATCCGCGGGCAGCTGATCCTTCGGGACGGCGCGCATTTTGTCTGGTCACGCGGCGAAGAGCTGATGACCGACCGCTTTCCCGAACTGGCACGTGCCTGCGATTTTCTGCCCGACGGCACAGTGCTGGACGGTGAACTGCTGGTCTGGAAAGCGGCCTCCGACAGCCCGGCGAGTTTCAACGCCCTGCAGAAACGGATCGGGCGCAAAACCGTGCCCAAAAAGCTGCTGACGGAGGCCCCGGTGGTGCTTCACGCCTATGACCTGCTGGAATGGGAGGGCCGAGACCTGCGCGATGCACCCTTTGCCAGTCGCCGTGCGCTGCTGGAAAATGCCTGCGCTGACCTGCCGGCGGACGCCCCGGTACGCCTGTCCCCACAACTGTCCTTCGACACCTGGGAAGACCTTGCAGAGCTGCGGGCTGAGGCGCGGTCAGAGCAGGCAGAGGGTGTCATGCTCAAACGCGCAGACAGCCCCTATCTCGCAGGCCGGAAAAAGGGCGACTGGTGGAAATGGAAACTCGACCCGCTCACGATTGATGCCGTGATGATCTACGCCCAGTCCGGGCACGGACGGCGGGCAAATCTGTTCACCGATTTCACCTTTGCGGTCTGGAACGGGAACGACCTGGTGCCGTTCACCAAGGCCTATTCCGGCCTGAAGGACGCGGAATTCCGCGAAATCACGGCCTGGGTGCGTAAAAACACCTTGCAACGCTTTGGTCCGGTGCGTCAGGTGACACCGCACCATGTGTTTGAAATCGCCTTCGAAGGCATCCAGGAAAGCCCCCGTCACAAATCCGGTGTGGCACTGCGGTTCCCCCGGATGTCACGCTGGCGCAGGGACAAACCGGTGCAGGAAGCGAACACTCTGGACGATCTGAAGGACATGCTGCGCATTTATGGCTGACACCGCAAAACCCATGGCAGACATGCCACCCGACCCGCGCGCCCCGCAAAACCCGGTGCCGCAGGGTGCCTGCGACACCCATGTTCATATTGTGACGGCCAGTGGTGAATTCCCGCTCTGGGAAAACCGCGTCGAAGACCCGGTGCACGGCGTCACCTTTGAGGAATGGCTGGATCTTTACCGCGCGCATCTCAGCGCTCTTGGATGCACGCGCGGCGTCATTGTGCATTCGATTCTGCATGGCACCGAAAATGCGGTCACCTTTGAGGCAGTGCGCCGGCTTGGCGACGGATTTCGCGGTGTGGGCCTCCTGCCGGATGGCGCAACGGAGGCACAGATGGATGATTTCGTTGCCCGCAGCATGTCCGCGGTCCGGCTGAACTATGTGCATGGCGGGGTTCTGACCTGGGATGGCGCCCGGGCGATGGCGCCTGCACTGGCCGAACGCGGTCTGCACATCCAGATGCTGGCGCATTCGGACAGACACCTGGAGCAGATTGCGGATGATGTCCGTTACCTGCCCACAGACGTCGTTTTCGACCACATCGGATGGCCCGCGGACGGGCTGAGCGCGGACACCCCCGGCTTTCAGTCACTCTGCGCGCTGCTCGCCGAAGGGCGTGCCTGGGTCAAGCTTTCCGCTGTCTACCGCATGTGCCCTGCCCCCTATGACCGGACAGACGCCCTCGTGGCGGCGCTGATCGCGGCAAATCCGGAACGGTGCCTCTGGGGATCGGACTGGCCGTATCTGATGCTGGCCGATGCGGCCATGCCGGCTAGTGCGGCTGCCCTTCTGGACGCTCTGGACCGTGTTGTTCCGGATGCGGCCACCCGTCAGCGGATACTGGTCGACAATCCAGCGCTGCTTTTCGGCTTTGACAACTGATCCGGTGCTGCCCGCTTGCCCCAGGCGCAGGCGCACCTTACCTAAGACCAAACACTGATGAGGACCGCCCATGTTTCACCTGCCCTTTCCTGTCCGCGACGCCAATGCATCCGGCGCAGCCGCCCCGCTGGGTGACCTGCCGGAATGGAACCTCGATGACCTTTATGCAGGCGAGGATGCACCGGAGCTGAAGCGCGATCTGGACTGGCTGGAGCAGGCTTGCAGCAGTTTTGCCTCAGATTACGAAGGCCAGCTCGAAGGTCTGGATGCCGCCGGGTTTCTGGAGTGCGTGCTGCGTCAGGAAAAAATCAATCAGGTTGCCGGACGCATTATGTCCTTTGCCGGGCTGCGCTATTACCAGCTGACCACCGATGCCGGACGTGCCAAATTCATGTCCGACCACCAGGAAAAAATCACGAATTTCACAACCCCGCTGGTGTTCTTCACGCTTGAGATCAACCGCCTGGAGGATGACCATCTCGATGGTCTGTACGCCCAGAATGCAGACCTCGCGCGCTACAAGCCCGTCTTTGACCGCATCCGCGCGATGAAGCCTTACCAGCTCAGCGATGAGATGGAGAAATTTCTGCATGACCTGGGCGTGGTTGGCGATGCCTGGGAACGGCTTTTTGATGAAACCATCGCCGGGCTGGAATTTGAAGTGGACGGCGAGCCACTGAATATCGAAGGCACGCTGAACCTGCTGACCGACACAGACCGCGCAAAACGCGAGGCCGCCTCGCGCGAACTGGCGGATGTATTTGGCAGCAACATCAAAACCTTTGCCCGCGTTCACAACACACAGGCCAAGGAAAAGGAAATCATGGACCGCTGGCGCGGCATGGAAACGCCACATACCGGACGGCACCTGAGCAACCAGGTCGAGCCGGAAGTGGTCGAAGCTCTGCGCAATGCGGTCGTCGATGCCTATCCTCGTCTGAGCCATCGCTACTACGAGCTCAAACGCAAATGGCTGGGGCTGGACCGCATGCAGGTCTGGGACCGCAACGCGCCCCTGCCGATGGAAGACACCTCAGTGGTCGGCTGGAGCCAGGCCGAAAAGATGGTCATGGACGCCTACAATGCCTTCGACCCGCGCATGGGCGAAATTGCGGCACCGTTTTTCAACCAAGGCTGGATCGACGCAGGCGTGAAACCGGGCAAGGCACCGGGCGCTTTTGCGCATCCCACGGTGACCAATGTGCATCCTTATGTGATGCTGAACTACCTGGGCAAACCCCGCGATGTCATGACGCTGGCCCACGAGCTGGGTCACGGCGTGCACCAGGTCCTGGCGGCAGGTCAAGGCGAAATGCTGTCATCCACGCCGCTGACACTGGCCGAGACCGCATCGGTGTTTGGCGAGATGCTGACCTTCCGCAAGATGCTCGACAACGCAACTGATGACGCGCAGCGCAAGGTCCTGCTGGCGGGCAAGGTCGAGGACATGATCAACACGGTCGTGCGCCAGATCGCGTTTTACGACTTCGAATGCAAGCTCCATGACGCGCGGCGTGGCGGTGAACTGACACCCGATGACATCAATGCGCTCTGGATGTCCGTTCAGGCCGAAAGCCTTGGGCCCGCCTTTGACTTTATGGACGGCTACGAGACTTTCTGGGCGTATATCCCGCACTTTGTGCACTCGCCGTTCTACGTCTACGCCTATGCGTTTGGCGACGGTCTGGTGAACGCGCTTTATGCGGTCTATGCCGAAGGCGACGAAGGATTTGAGGACAAGTACTTTGAGATGCTGAAGGCCGGCGGCTCCAAGCATCACAAAGAACTGCTGGCACCCTTCGGCCTTGACGCCTCTGACCCGGCCTTCTGGGACAAGGGCCTCAGCATGATCTCAGGATTCATCGACGAGCTGGAGGCGATGGAGGGCTAAGCGCCCTGCCCGCCTGCAGCAAAGGTCATATCCATCATAACCTGTGTGCCCTTTGAGAATTCAAGCGGGCACGCATAGGCCTCGCCTGTCCGGACTGACCGGCAAAAGGCCTCGACCTGCAGCACGTAGTGATTGACGCCCGGAAACCGTTCTGTGCGCCGCACCTGGCCCGCGGTTTCAATACTCAGTTCCGCCTGATCATGCACACCGGCATTAAACGGACAGGTGACGCGCAACACGCCTTTGTCTCCGTGGAACACAACTTCCTGTCTGTTGAACAGGCGCATGGACACCACAGCTGAATAGGTAAAGCCGGGGAACTGCGCAGCCATCTGCACGAAGGTGTCCACACCATTTTCATAGTCAATGTGTGCGAATGGAACGGCCTGCGGTTCCTCACCCATCACGTACCGGACCGACCCAAAGGTGTAGACGCCGATATCCGGCAGGCCACCACCGCCCGCACCAGCCTGGTTACGGATGTTCCCGGTATCAGCATTGTAATAGGAAAACACCGCATCCACGTGCCGCACCGTTCCGATGGCTCCTTCGGCCACCAGTTCCCTGGCGCGTACGAATTGCGGGTGGTGCACAATCATAAAGGCTTCTGCCGCCAGGAGACCGCTCTTGTCCCGCGCAGCAATCAGGCGGTCAAACTGATCTGCCTGCAGCGTCATGGGCTTTTCACACAACACATGTTTGCCGGCTTCGAGGGCTTTGAGAGACCATTCCACATGCAGGTGGTTGGGCAGCGGTATGTACACGGCATCGATATCCGGGTCTGACAGCAAAGCGTCATAGCTGCTGTGCACCCGCAGATCCGGCGCAAAGGCCGAAAACCGATCCGCTTTTGCAGGATCTGACGTGCCAAGCGCCGCCAGCCGGGCGCCCCGGGCGGCATGGATCGCCGGGCCCATGTGGTTCGCTGCAAAATTCGCCGCGCCAAGGATGCCCCAGTTCACTGGTTCCATCGTTTTGTCCTCTGAATGTTTGCGCTCACAGTAGCCGGTACAGCACTTCATGCGAACCGTAAACGAAGCACGCCGGGTGATTTATCTCAGCTGGCTGTCCTTTGAGCCGCGCCGGTTGATGCCACCCCTGACCTGGTACCGGCCATCGCGCTCCTGCATACAATCGATGCAGAGCTTCACCCCCGGAAGTGCCTCACGCCGCGCTTCCGGGATCGGTTCTTCACATTCCGCGCAGTGGGTCAGGCTGTCGCCTGTTGGCGCGCGCCGCGCTTTCATGCGCGCGAGCTCATCACTGATGGAGGCTTCAATCTGTTCGTTTACCGCACCGTCCCGTGCCCAGCCGCCTGCCATTCCGCGTCCCCCAATAAAAAACTGCCCGCAAGAATGCGGGCAGCTTCATCAATCCGTCAAGTCCGGCGATCAGGCCGTCGAAAGCATGCCTTTTTCGCGCGCGAGGTCGCGCATCTTTTTCTGCAGCTTTTCAAACGCGCGCACCTCAATCTGCCGGATGCGTTCGCGGCTGACGTTATATTCGGAACTCAGATCCTCAAGCGTGATCGTCTCGTCCGACAGCCGGCGCTGGGTCAGAATGTCCTTTTCACGATCGTTCAGAACACCCATGGCCTCTGCCAGCAGTTCGCGCCGCGCGGTCAGTTCGTTCTGCTCTTCGTAGTCGGTTGCCTGATCGGCATCCTCGTCCTCGAGCCAGTCCTGCCACTGCATGGCGCCCTCGCCCTCTGTCCCGACGGTTGCGTTCAGCGAAGCATCGCCTCCCGACATCCGGCGGTTCATCGAGATCACCTCGTCCTCGGTCACACCCAGATCGGTTGCGATCTTTTTGACGTTATCCGGGTGCATGTCACCTTCTTCCAGCGCGCCGATCTTGCTCTTGGCTTTCCGCAGGTTGAAGAACAGCTTTTTCTGTCCGGAGGTCGTGCCCAGCTTCACCAGGCTCCAGGAGCGCAGGATATATTCCTGAATGGATGCACGGATCCACCACATGGCATAGGTCGCAAGACGGAAACCCTTCTCAGGATCGAACCGTTTGACCGCCTGCATCAGCCCGACGTTGGCCTCGGAAATCACCTCTGCCTGCGGCAGGCCATACCCGCGATACCCCATCGCAATTTTGGCTGCGAGACGCAGGTGTGACGTAACCATTTTGTGGGCGGCTTCAGTGTCCTGTTCCTCGACCCAGCGTTTGGCCAGCATGTATTCTTCTTCCGGCTCCAGCAGCGGGAATTTGCGGATTTCCTGCATGTAGCGGTTGAGACCGCCTTCGGGTGTCGGTGCGGGCAGATTTGCGTAATTAGCCATCGGAGCCTCCCAATGTTTACCAGATTAACATAAATATGGTGTCTGAACCGATCAGTTCAAGTAAAGATGCGAATAAATTGTTAACGCGAACACTAAGCGTATCCGGTTAATAAAATCCTGACATAAAGAGCAGGCGTTAACACTTCACGTACCCGTGCGGTCACAGGGGTTTGCGGTTTATTTCAGCTGTCATTGCAGGACATTCAGAAGATCCGCCATATCACGCGGGGTTTCGGCCTCAAACCGCACTGTTTCTCCGGAACGCGGGTGCTCAAACCCCAGCACTGCAGCATGAAGCGCCTGCCTGGGGAAGCTGCGGACAGCGTCTGATGCTTCTTCGCTGAGGGCTTTTGCCGGCAGTTTCCGGCGCCCGCCATAGGTCGGATCACCCACAAGCGCATGTCCCGCATGCGCCATATGCACCCTGATCTGATGCGTTCTGCCCGTTTCGAGCCAGCATTCCAGCAGGGCCAGACAGGGCGGGTTCCCGAAACGGCCGATGGTCCGCGCCCGTGTGACCGCATGCCGGCCGGTATCAAACAGGACGGCCTGACGCTGGCGGTCGGTTTTGTGACGGGCCAGGCGTGTTGTCAGTTTCAGAATGTTACCCGGCTCGAAACTCGCGCCTCTGATACCACGCAGGCGGGGGTCACTAGCATCGGGAACACCGTAGACGAGCGCGCGGTAGTACCGCTCGACTGTATGTGCTTCGAACTGGGCCGCGAGACTCTGATGTGCGAGGTCTGTTTTGGCCACCACAAGCAGCCCGGATGTATCCTTGTCGATCCGGTGCACAATTCCGGGGCGTTTCAGCCCGCCCACGCCGGACAGCGCATCGCCGCAATGCGCAAGAAGCGCGTTGACCAGCGTCCCGTCGGGTGACCCTGGGGCCGGATGCACGACCATTCCTGCAGGCTTGTTGATCACAATGAGATCGTCATCCTCGCTGACCACGTCCAAAGGAATGTCCTGCGGCAGGATGTGACTGTCCTGCGCCTCTTCCACCGTGATCTCGACGCCGGCACCCGCGATAGCCCGGGCCTTTGCATCCTGCACCACCACACCATCCACGCGCACCGCCCCCTCTGACAGCAAACGTGCGAGCCGCGTGCGCGACAGATGCGCGTCCTCTGGCACATCCCGCGCGAGCGCTTTATCAAGACGCGGCGGCGGGGTATCGCCAATAGTGAAACGGATCTGACGAAGCGGCATGGATAATCCTGAACTGAAACCGGACGATGAAGTGGCGGAACCGGCGAACCTGCGTTTCCTGAGACGGTTGGTGACGGTTCTGACCGCCACGATGATCGGAGGTGTTCTACTGATCATCGCGCTGATTGTCATCCGCTTCTATGACCGGCCCCCGCCCCTGCCGGAAACAATCACACTGCCGGACGGTGCGGCGGCCCAGGCCTTCACCCAGGGCGATGGCTGGTTCGCTGTCGTGACCACCGATAACCGCATACTGATCTATGACAGGGTGACCGGCGACCTGCGCCAGAGCATTACCATAAGCGAATAGTGCCTGACCCGGTCCCGACGAAACGAATCAAATTTTACTAAAGACCGTTTCCTGCCACTTTTTCGCCCCGATCGGGGTGAAACCGGCGTTTTGACCCTGTTCTCTGACCCGGAACAAACCCGGTGCGCCGCCGTTTTTGTCCGTCATTCCGGTATACTTAACCAAGTCCTTATCAACAGTCAGGGCCTCGCTATCCCATTGATGACTGCCGCGGGACAATGACCGAATTGAAATGAAATCAGGGCCGCAATGTGGCACAAACATGGCACGGTCGCTCTGAGCCCTCGTGTTGGTGAGGTGCTGGCGGCTGCTTTTCCGGGGTGGGGGCACACTCTGGGAGTAAACCATGTCTGGTAAACGGTTCTTTGTTGCACCCTCAGCGCTCGCGGCCGCGCTGCTGCTGTCTGCCTGCGCTCAGCCCGTCTCTTCAGTCATCACGCGGGATGCGCAGCTGCAAAACATCCTTGATCTGCCGCAGGACGAAGACTGCTGGTTTGACCGTGTTGACGAAGACTACACCACGTATCTGCTGGCACGGGACAACGGCGAGGATCTCATCGACCGCCTGGTCGAGGCATGCCCGGACATTCAACTGGGTTTTGTCGCCGCAACATCGGGTCCGGGGCCGAGCTACTCCACATATTTCGGCGAACCTCAGCTTGCCAGCGAAGAGATCCGTGGCGACGGCGAAGACGGTCCGGGGTCGTCTGGCGGACCCAGTAACGACAGCCCTGAAGGCCCACAGGACACTGGTGGCTCCAGCGGCACGTTCGGTGACAACGATGGCGACACGGACGGCGACGATGACGACGGCGGCGGTGTTGGCGACAACGGTGACCCGTCCGATGGGGGACAGTCGGGTGGCTTTTCGGGGTGAGGTTTCCGGAATAGTAACCAGTGCTTTGTTAGGAAAGGTCCGTTGCTCCGGCAGCGGGCCTTTTTCACTGCGCGCAGACCTGTCACGCGCATACCGGCATCGGCCAGTTGTTTTTGACGCTCTGTGAAGAAGGGTGGTACCACCTCCCCGGCTCGAACGGGGGACCTCCTGATCCACAATCAGGCGCTCTAACCAACTGAGCTAAGGCGGCACTGCCCCGGATTTATCGCCCGGGTCTGCAGATTGCAAGAGGCTTAAAACTGATATGTCCAGCTCTGCTCTACAAGATCCTGCCCGAAGGAATGCACCGGCACAGAGCTCTCCAGCTGCCATCCATGATGCCAGTAAAGCGCGCAGGCTGCTGCATGGCTTTCATGGGTCCAGAGCTGCATCCCGCTGTACCCCTTTGCCTGAGCGAAACCCATGCAGGTCTCCAGCAGCCTGTGGCCAAGGCCCCGGCCGCGGGCTTCGGGCACAAGCAGAAAAAGCCTCAGTTTGGCCGTCGTTTCATTGAGCCGGACACAAAACACGGATCCCAGCCTTTCGGCACCATCACAGGCAATCCACCCGCGTTCGCAAGCGGGATCATGATCTGCAATGAACGCGTCCAGGATCTCCGCCACCAACGCGCCAAAGGATGCGTCAAACCCCTCCTCTTTCGCGTAGTGCAGCGCATGCTGTGCGACCAGCCAGTCACGGTCCGCCGCCTCAAATGCCCGTATGTTTGCCTCTGTCATAACCGGAGCAAACAGCAATCTGCCTTGCCATTCAACCACCTGCAGGGTAGCGATGCTGCCACGCTGAACAGGAGTGCACCGATGGGTATCGATACAGAAAGCGACATTGAGGCAAATCTCCAGATCGGGCCGACCGACAAAGGTATGGTGCGGATTTATGTCGAGGCCGATGGTGTTGAGATCCCGATGGATTTCTCGCCGGATGATGCTGAGGAAATTGCTGAAGAAATCTCTGCTGCTGCGGCACGCGCCCGGCGCGCATCAGAAGCGCGCCGCTAACCCGGGAAGACACTCATATCGGGGTCGCGCAACGCATGAAGACGGCGCGCCGCTGTGGTTGCAATCCGGTGTGTCATGGTTTTGCGCCGCGGCGCTTTCAGACGTGTTTCGGGACCCATCCGGATGATTTCAGCACCATAGGCGTCACCGATGATCAGACCGGTATCTTCCGGCAACAAGTCGGTTGGAAAATCCTCATCAACCGCCCAGAAAAACCTGTCGCACCATTCAAGGTATCCTGACCATTTGGAATCAGACTGAAAGTCCGCACGCGACGATTTGCATTCAACGATCCAGATGTCACCGGACGGACCCAGACCGATCACGTCAACACGCAGCCCCTTGGCCGGTACCAGTTCCTCGACGCTTACGAATCCATATCCGGACAAAAGGCGCGCCGCGCCGCGCGCGAGCAGCTGACCGGGTTGCAGGACTTTCAGATCATCGTGAGCCATGCGGCAAATATGAACATTTCGTGAACATCGCGCAAGATTTATCTGCGCTGATAACAGACCTCGCTATTGCCCCGGAGCGTCATGCTGCCTAAGTAGCCTGCAGACGGGTGCTGCTTCTCTCGTGACTGGTTACGTTCCAGTGGCCTTAAGCAAATCCGAGGGAGCTGGCTCTGTCCTGGCCCTGGTCAGGTTATCTGGCGCCCACCTGTAAATACAGGTCCTCGGGAATAAAGAACCAAACGGTTACAGCGGGCCCGTCGCTTCCGCCAGACCCGGCTGAAAACCTTTAAAGACGCCTCAGCGTCTGTTCAGAGGGTGTCTCTTCTGTTCGACGCGCACCGGGATCAGCAGTTCATCATGCTGCGGGCGGGCGAAAAGCCGGTCGATCATACGCACAAGGAAGTCAAACATTACCCATCTCCTTCACTTCTAAGATGGCATCTGCGTTCGGATTGTCCAGAGGATACCTATCCAAAGTGTGAATTCCGCGACACTTTGCGCAGCCCTACGGCGTCTTTACACTATAAGTTGTGCCGAATTCACGGGGTTCCCCCTCAGGCATCGTCTTCCGCCCGGGCCGCGGCCGTAATCCCCCAGGCAAACTGGACCCCTGAAAAAACGATTCCATTGAGCACCCAGAAGACGAAAACCGCCATAAGCGCGACGTCTGAACCTGAAACGAGATGCCACAGATTTCCAACGTTGAACCAAAGAACCAGTGCGACGAATGCAGCGGCCGCCGCAAAACCGGTCAGAGCGCTGGTGAAATAAAGTCGGACAACGCGTGGCATACCAATTCCGTGTGATATCTCTTACGCCGGGAGACGTAGCTCCTCATCCGGCGCTGTCAAAGGCCTCCGGGCGGGCTTCGCGGGCCATATGATCGAGCACAGCGTTGACGAAGCGCGGCTCGCGCCCTTCGGGAAAAAACGCCCGGGCCACGTCAACATATTCGGTGATTACAACCTTCGGCGGCGTTGATTTTGCCCGCAGTTCAGCACCCGCGGCACGGAACAGCGCCCGGATAGTCGGGTCGATCCGCGCGATCGGCCATTTCGCGACCAGTGCGCGGTCTGTCATCTGGTCGATCGGCGCCTGGTAGTTCACAGCACCCTCCATGACATCCGCAAAGAGGTCCATATCCCCTTCCTGCATCGCTTCGCCTTCGTATTCCGCGCCAAAACGGTAATCCAGGAACTCGCGCTGCACGGCCTCAACGGTCTGTCCGGACTGCTCCATCTGGAACAGGGCCTGGACCGCATAGAGTCGCGCGGCCGACTTCATTTTGCGGCGTTGATTGCCGGAGAGATTGCCGTGGGCAGATGTCATGTCGTCTGGGATCCGTCTGTATCGCCGGCAATCCGGTAGCTGTCGCCCGCGGGCTTGAAACCGATGCCTTTTGTCTGGGCGCCCCACTTACGGCTGAGTGCAATCAGATGCAAGGCTGCCGCCGCTGCGCCACCACCTTTGTTCTGCCCTTCCGGGTCAGCACGGACTTCGGCCTGCGCGCGGTTCTCGACAGTCAGGATACCGTTGCCAATGCAGAGCCCCTGCAGGCCCAGCAGCTGAATGGCCCGCGAACTGTCATTGCAGACCGTCTCGTAATGCGTCGTTTCCCCGCGGATCACACAGCCCAGCGCGACATATCCGTCAAAATTACTTTTGCGGTCCGAGATCCCGATGGCCGTCGGCACTTCGAGAGCGCCGGGCATCTCGATGATGTCCCAGGTCCCGCCGACCGCCTCAATCTGCGCCTTTGCGCCGGCCACGAGGTTGTCTGCGATGTCCCGGTAATAGGGTGCGACCACGATCAGCAGTTTCACCGGCTGGTCGAAGTCCGGCATGTCGGGGGTGTAGTGCTGTTCACTGGCAGCCATTGATCAGTCCTCGGAAATGGGGCGCGTGCCCACGATGCGCAGGTTATAGGCCTCAAGACCTGTATATTTGGTTTGTGGGCTGTCGGTCAGCAGCACCAGGTCCGTCAGGCCCATGGTCGACATGATCTGGGCGCCAACGCCCGTGCGTTTGATCGTGCGGGGGCCATCATCGTCATCTTCGTCCAGGCGCAGGCGCGGATGTGGTTCCCGGAACAGCAGCACAGCGCCGCGGCACTCTTCGGCAATGATCTGCATTGCGCGCGGCAGCTCGTCGGTTGGCCCGGGCCCCAGGCCCAGCACGTCTTCCAGCGCATTGAGTGCATGGGTCCGCACCAGCACCGGCTCATCGGTGGTGATATCTCCCTTGGACAACATCACATGATCCGTGCCGGTGATTTTGTCCGCAAAAACGCGCATGTGCCATTCGCCGCCATAAGCCGAGGTCACCATGCGGCTGTCACGCTGCTGCAGCAGGTTGTCGTGCTTGAGACGGTAAGCGATCAGATCGCTGATCGTGCCGATTTTCATTCCGTGCTCGGTTGCAAACTCAACAAGGTCGGGCAAACGGGCCATTTCGCCGTCCGGCTTCATGATTTCGCAGATCACGCCCGACGGATGCAGCCCGGCCAGACGGCTGATGTCCACCGCCGCTTCGGTATGCCCTGCCCGCATCAGCACGCCACCGTCACGGGCGCGCAGCGGAAACACGTGCCCCGGCGTCGCGATATCGGCCTGGCCCTTGTCCTCGTCAATGGCTGTTGCGATGGTCAGCGCCCGGTCTCCTGCGGAGATCCCTGTGCTGACGCCCTCGCGCGCCTCGATCGAGACCGTGAACGCAGTCTCATGGCGCGAAGAATTGTTGACCGCCATCATAGGCAGCGCCAGCGTGTCGATGCGTGCCGCTTCCATAGGCAGGCAGATCAGCCCGCGCCCATGCAACGCCATGAAATTGACCGCAGCCGCATCGGCGAACTGCGCGGGGATCACCAGGTCACCTTCGTTCTCGCGATCCTCATGGTCCACAAGGATGAACATGCGCCCCTGACGCGCGTCCTCGATGATATCCTGGATCGGAGAGATGCTGGCGCGCAGCGTCTGCTCGACGGGTCCGGGTGTCTCAAAACTCATGGGTCTCTGGCCTCTGGTATCCTGAGCAAGCGTTTAGACCAGCCACCGCACATTGACCAGATGTCTGAGCGATCAGTCAGTGTGCATTTCCGCAAGGCGCGCAACGTAACGGGCCAGAGTGTCGATCTCCAGGTTCACCCGGTCGCCAGTTGCAACATCCCCCCAGGTAGTGGCCGTTTTGGTGTGCGGAATGAAATTGATCCCGAAGGTCAGTTCATCCACCTCGTTCACCGTCAGCGACGTCCCGTTCAGTGCAACCGAGCCTTTCGGTGCGATAAACCGCGCCAGATCATCGGGTGCGCGCAGGGTGACACGTGTGCTGTCCCCCTCTTCAGTGACGGAAACGACCTCGGCCACCCCATCCACGTGTCCGGACACGATATGCCCGCCCAGTTCGTCACCGACGCGCAACGCACGCTCCAGATTCACCCGCTTGCCGGGCGCCCAGGTATCCAGGTTCGTTTTGCTGACGGTCTCTGCACTGATCTGAACCTCATACCAGCCGGGGCCAAGCGCCACGACCGTCAGGCAGACACCGTCCGACGCAATAGACGCCCCCATGTCAATGGCCGCCGTGTCATACGCTGTGCTGATCCGCGCGCGCAGATCGCCCTCCTGGACGGTTTCGGTAATGGTGCCGATATCTGTTATGATTCCGGTGAACATTGCAGGCCCCTGTGCTGTGTCTGTCCTGACCTAGCTGTGCGATCATGACCTTGCAAGCCCTGCCCCTGCCGGATTGTCCGATCCGCCGGACAGAGAGTGCCGACGCGGGCAGCACTGGCAGCGTTAGACCGCACCCCATGACCTAGGCAGAGCGTCATCAGTCATGGCACCAACTGTCCAGCTTCGGCTTTCAAAGGCTGATCTTCATGCTCAGAAACGCTGGCAAAGCGCGGCCCATCCGCAACAGTTCCACGCCGCGAACAATGCTCTGATGCCATAATATCTTGATTTTTCCGCAACTCAGCGGCTAGTTTTAACGCAATCACGCCGAAAAACCGGCGGAAAGAGGCAGAAAAACAGGTCGAGGAGACCGAGCAGTGAAACCTTTCGGCATCCGGTGGGCGCGCCCCATCGCTGTGGTGGCGGCCCTGGCCGTCTTATCGTCGTGCGGACTTCCCAAGACAGGACCGAACAAGAAACAGATCTACAGCGGCTCCGTGCAACAGGAAGGCGATGCTTTCGTTGTTGAGGTCAATGACCGTGTGACGCGCGCAACCGCAGTGGTCCCCGCGCTTGGCTTTTCCGAAAGTTTCCGCAATGCAAACGTCATGGGCTCAGATACCATTCAGGCAGGTGATGTTCTTGGCCTGACCATCTGGGAAAACGTTGACGACGGCCTGCTGGTCGGCGAGGCCCAGAATGCGACATTGCTGGAAACTGTGCAGGTCGACGGCGCGGGCTTTATCTTTGTGCCCTACGCGGGCCGCATTCGTGCCGCCGGAAACTCACCCGAGGCCATCCGGCGCATCATCACCGAAAAACTCGAAGAGCAGACACCCGACCCACAGGTCGAAGTGCGCCGCATGGCAGGCGATGGCTCAACGGTTTCGCTGGTGGGCGCTGTTGGCGGACAGGGTGTCTATGCCATTGAACGTCCGACCAGGACCCTCTCGACCATGCTGGCCCGCGCAGGCGGTGTCACTATTGAGCCTGAGATTGCGCAGATCACGGTGCTCAGGGGACATGAAACCGGCCGTATCTGGTTCCAGGACCTTTATTCTTTCCCCGAACTCGACATCGCATTGCGAGGCGGTGACCGGATCCTTGTCGAAGAGGACACACGGTCTTTCACCTCGCTTGGCGCGACAGGCACTCAGGCCCGCGTTTCCTTTGAGTCTCAGAACCTGTCGGCGCTGGAAGCCATCGCCCAGGTCGGCGGGTTGGTTGCCAGTTCATCAGATGCGACGGGCGTTTTCGTGTTCCGCAATGAACCTGATGTCATCGCCTCCGAAGTGCTGGGACGTGATGATCTGGTTGGCGCGCAGCGCATGATCTATGTGCTGGATCTGACGCAGCCGAATGGTCTCTTCCGGGCGCGGGACTTCGTGATCCGGGACGGCGATACGCTCTACGTTACGGAAGCACCGCTGGCACAATACAACAAGACCATTGCTGCGATCTTCGGGTCACTGGTTGCACCGCTGGCGAATGTCGATCAGCTCGCCAACTGACGGCGCGTGACCGGCGCAGTTCCTCCATCACCACCCGCCGGGCCCGAAAGTGCCCGGCGGCTTTGCGTCGGGAATGACAGTTTCTGGGAGCAGCCGGATGTCCGCCGTGTTCTGGAGCTGTCGGGCTACAGGATCACACCAGATGATCCCGGCCACCAGGATCTGACCGCTGTCCGGGCGGGTTTCCCGCCGGAGGCCGCCCCGGCAGATGAGGGGAACGGCCATCTCTTTGTAGACGATGCCTTTCTCGGGCAGTTGCCCCCCGCCTCCGGGGGCGCGTCATTGCCCGGTCTGACAATTGATACGCGTGGCCCGCATTTCGACCCCGCGCAGCCGTCCGACCTCGAACTCCTGCTTGCCACACATCCACTGGACGACACGGCACTTCTGGATGAGGCCCGTGGCGGTATCGCCCGCTTCTGCGAGGCACATCTGGGCGCAAACAACGCCCTACGCATCGACATCGTGCCGCCGCCACCGGGATACGTACTGATCTTCGATCAACCCCGGAATGATCCCACCGTCAGCGCCTGCGGCGCAGACCGCAACCGCTTTCTGGAGATGCTTTTTGTCGCGCGCGAGGAACATCCCGGCGCACCGGTCCTGATCCAGAAGCACTCTGAAACACTGCAGGGTGGCAGGCAGGGTCACTTTGGTGATGAGGACACCGGGGAAGCCGTTCGTTTTCTGACCGATCCGGTCAGTCACCAGTCCCTCTTCGAAGGCGCGGTCGGCGTTTACACTGTCTCTTCTCAGGCCGGGTTTGACGCCATCTTCGCCGGTCACAGACCGCGTGTCTTTGGCCAGCCGTTTTACGCAGGCTGGGGCCTGACAGACGATGAATTCCCGGTTCAACGCCGTCAGCGCAGACTGACCCGCGCCCAGCTCTTTGCCGGGGCGTTTCTGATCTATCCCAGGTGGTACAGTCCCTTTGCCGATGATCTGTGCACAGGAACCGAAGCTCTTGAAATCATGGCCGCCCGCGCCCGCGCATGGCGCGAAGATCACCGCGGCTGGGTTGCCTCTGAAATCCGGCCGCAAACGCGGGACGCACTTCAGAAAACTTTTGGCCACTGGCAGCCCGTGATTTTTGAAGATGATCCGGGCAGGGCCCGGGCGACCGGACGCCCCTGGATGGTCACAGCCGATGCAGCGACAATGGGGCACCGCGATGCTGTCCAGACAACAGAGGGCTTTCTGCGCGCCGATCTTACAGGTCCTGCTCTCTCGTTTGCCACGGACATCGCAGGCAACTTCTCTGATCCGGCAACGCCCAGCCAGCTGGAAGACCTGATTGCGCTGCGTACAGATCTGCGCCCGGATCAGGAAAAGCGCGCAGAAGCGTTGATCAGATCGCTGCGAAAGCACGGGCTCGTCCACACTGATGCCACCGATCCTCTGCCCGATCTGGCAGCGGGTGAGCGCATTCTGGTGGCAGGTCAGGTCGAAGACAGCGCGTCAGTCCGGGCAGAATCCAGCCGGATCACCACAAATGTGGCCCTTCTGGAGGCGGCCCGGGCCGCTCATCCGGATGCTGTGCTCCTCTACAGACCACATCCGGATGTGGTTGCAGGCCTGCATGACGGCGGAACGGTTCCGCAGAATGCCGCCGATGTGATCCTGGGAAATGTCCCCGCGGCGGCAGCGCTGGATGTCACCTCGCACCTCTGGACAATGACATCCCTGCTCGGGTTCGAAGCCCTGATCCGCGGAATCCCCGTCACAACGACCGGGGCACCGTTTTACGCGGGCTGGGATCTGACCACCGATCTGGGCGACATACCGCCACGAAGACGCGCCAGGCCGTCGCTGGCAGGCCTCGTGCATGCCTGCCTGATTGACTATCCCCGCTACACGGACCCGCAAACCGGACTGCCCTGCCCCGTTGAGACGGCGGTTGCGCGAATAACCTCAGATAAAGACGTCCACCCGCGAACGGACAAGAGAGAATTATCCGGCTTGCAGCGGTTTTTTGCCAGATTTCTTCGCAGCTGACAGCGGATCAGGAACGTGGCCGGCGCCAGATGTGCAGAACATCCCCACCCACCTGCGTGCAGGAAACAAGCCTGTACCGGGCCGCCTGGTCAAGGCGTCCCAGCCCCAGCGCACCAACCGACGGCAGCCCCTCCGCTCCTATTCCGAGCCCGGCAGTGTATCCAACCAGCTGATCCACCAGGTCGGCCTCGATCAGCGAGGCCGCAAGCGCACTGCCTCCCTCGCAGAAAATGCGCGTCAGACCATGACCGGCCAGCTGACGCAAGATGTCGCCCGGATCGAGCTGTGCACCGACCGCAGCACAGGGCAGCAGGACGGCACCCAGGTCTTCCCAGGTCCGCACAAGAGACGGGTCCGCATCCCGGCCATGGCACAGAATAACCGGTGTTTCCTGCGCGGTTCTGGCCAGTGTTCCCATCAGCGGCAGGTCCAGCCGCCGGCTGATCACAACGCGCGCTGGTTGCCAGTCCGTCCCCAGCCCCCTGACTGTCAGCGCAGGATCATCCTTGCGCGCCGTGCCCCCGCCCACCATGACCGCATCGTGACGCGCCCGCATCGCATGCACATGACGCCGGGCCTGAGGCCCCGTGATCCACTGGCTTTCACCCGTACCGGTGGCAATACGTCCGTCAAAGCTGGAGGCAAGCTTGAGCGTCAGGAAGGGACGGTCCAGTTCAATCCGCGCGAAAAAGCCCGCATTGGCATCCAGCGCCTCGTCCTGCAGAACACCGGTGTCCACTTTTATGCCCGCCTCTTCGAGCATGCTGCCACCGCGACCGGCAACGCGCGGGTCCGGGTCCGGTGTGGCATAGACAACGCGCGCCACACCCGCATCAATGAGCGCCTGAGCACAGGGTGGGGTTTTTCCGTGATGGGCACAGGGTTCAAGTGTCACGTAAACATCGGCCCCCCGGGCAGCTCCCCCCGCCTGAGCCAGTGCGACCGTCTCTGCATGCGGACGCCCCCCTGGTTGCGTCCATCCGCGACCCACAACGAAACCGTCCCGTACAATGACGCAGCCCACGGCCGGATTGGGCCAGACACGGCCGAGACCTCGGCGCCCGAGTTCGAGCGCCATCGCCATGAACCGCGTGTCTTCGTTCACTCTTCGGGCGGCACGTCAGGCCGCAGCTCACTTACAAATTTGTCGAAATCGTCAGCCGCCTGGAAGTTCTTGTAAACACTGGCAAAACGCACGTACGCAACTGTGTCGATACGGGCGAGCGCTTCCATGACGATCTCACCGATCTGTTTGGAATTGATATCGGTTTCGCCCATGCTTTCCAGCCGCCGGACAATACCTGAAATCATCTGGTCAATACGCTCCGGATCGATGGGGCGTTTCTGCATGGAAATCCGGATCGACCGTTCAAGTTTATCGCGGTCAAAATCCTCGCGCTTGCCATTGGATTTAATCACCACAAGATCGCGCAGCTGTACACGTTCGTACGTCGTGAAACGGCCACCACAGGCCGGACAGAACCGGCGCCGCCGGATCGAAACATGATCCTCCGCCGGCCGGCTGTCTTTTACCTGAGTATCGATATTTCCGCAAAACGGGCAGCGCATGGGCCGTCCCCCTTCTCCAGTTCTCTGCCTCTTTTGTGGGATCAGCGCCCCACTTGGCGATACTTATAGGCGACAGACTAAGTTTTGGGTAGAGGGGAAATCAGGACCCCCGATTTAGTGGCGGATCGTGGCTTTACCGCGACGCCAGAAACTGCAGGGCAATCTGACGGCGGTGCGGGTGCCGTCTGTGTTCAAAGAGATAAACCCCCTGCCACGTCCCCAGCGCAGGACGCCCGCCAACAACCGGGATCGACAGGCTCACAGGCATCATCGCCGCCTTAATATGAGCCGGCATGTCATCCGGCCCTTCAAGCGTATGTCGCAGGTAGCGCATTGACGGGTCATCGGCCGGGGGCACCAGGCGGTCAAAAAACGCGCGCAAGTCGTCCTGCACATCCGGATCAGCGTTCTCCTGAATGAGAAGTGATGCAGACGTATGCCGCACCATAAGCACCGCAACACCGTCGCCCTCATCCAGCAGCATCTGCGCAAAGGGTCTTGTAAATTCGTAGAGCCCCGGCCCGTTCGTATCCAGTTCGATCACTTTCATGACCGCAGGCTGCCCCCGATACGGCACATCTGTAAAGGCTCAGAACCTGTCCAGCAGTTCATCAACAAACACATCGCAAAAGTTATGAGCATGGAAAACTGCAAGGTTTTCGCCCTCGCGGCGGACCGATACCGAATAGGATGGCGGTGTGTTCCTGAGCCGGTCATCAGGCGTCAGAGTGTAGGCCACAGCCGTCGCGCCCGCGCGTGTCCGTGACGGACCACGGGGCGTCAGTACGTACAGACGTTTGCGGGGTCCGTCCCGCCCGGCCCATATGGTGTAGTCTGCTGCGGCGCACCAGATCGCACTGGCCCCCGCGCCCCGGCTTTCAATCACTTCGAAAGTGTCCTGCGTCATCGGCACAACGTCGAGACGATTGACCGCGAGATAGGACTGGGCCAACGCAGGCAACACCCAGAGTGCCAGACATATTCCGGAGAGCATCGCACGCATTTCATTCCTCCACGCAACGGACGATGCGACCCTAGCCTGGCAATTTGCATCCGCCAAAGGGTGCAACTGTGGCGCGGTGCAGTTCCGGCAGACCTGTGCGCCTCAGACAACGGTCCGGGACCGGCGTCACCGGAAAATCCGGTCTCCCTGCTCATCAATGACCTGCTTTGCCTTGCTGACCGACGCTTCCTGTGCGGCCTCCAGCCCCTGCAGGGTATCCGCGCGGATCAGGGTGTGGCTGCGCATCTCGCCATCAATCTCTTTTTCGACGGTCGCCGAAATGCGGAACGTATTCCCCTCGGCAATCGGTGTTGGTGTGATGCGGAAGCCCTTGTGGGTCACGGCTTCAACCTCGGGCGTTTTTTTCCCACCGACGCCGAATAGGTTTTTGAAAAATGCCATTGGTGTTCCCCTGTTCTTGTGACGTTCAAAGTAGCGCGCCACGCATACGCTGGAAAGGGCGTCACCTAGCGGATCAGTCGCTGCATCAGATGTGCCAAAACGCGTGGCGGAAATGCTACCCGTACTTATTTGGCTCGACGATTGGTCAGTTAAGAGGTTTCTGTGCCTGCCAATATCTGCGGAATGCCCAGATCAGTGCTGCCCGCTCCAATGGGTAATATGCAATGTCAGCTGTTTCAGAGGCACCGCCTCCCGAAACCCAGTCGTCGCCAGCCTTTTTTGCCTCCGCATCGGTCAGATTGTCGTTTACTTCGTAGAAGTAGCGTCCTGTTTCAAAAGCCTTCTTTAAAGCTGCGAACAACCGTTCAGGATCCCGGAAATCCGCGTGAACCGTATGACGACTTTTAGCATCAGTCAGCAGTTTCTCACGCACAGACATCGGAAGGCCATTCCAGATCCTGGAAAAGTCATGGTTGTGGGGGCGGATCCCGGTTTCAAGCACCGCAATAGCCTTTAGAAAAATCTCGAACCCGATCAAACCAAGCATTGCTGCGCCTGATCCGCTTGAACCTGCGCTGCGGGAAAGAAGCGCTTCGTCGGCCAGGTAATCTTCGGCCAGCACAACCATTCTGCGAGCAACCGAACGACGGTGATCCCCCTCGAACGTGCTCATGCGGACGCGTTACTGATCCAGGAAACTCCGCAATTTGCGCGACCTCGACGGATGCTTCAGCTTACGCAGCGCCTTCGCCTCGATCTGACGGATACGTTCGCGGGTCACGCTGAACTGCTGGCCCACTTCTTCGAGCGTGTGGTCGGTGTTCATGCCGATGCCGAACCGCATGCGCAGCACGCGCTCCTCGCGCGGTGTGAGCGAGGCCAGCACGCGGGTTGTGGTTTCCTTGAGGTTTTCCTGAATGGCGCTATCCAGCGGCAGCACAGCATTTTTGTCCTCGATGAAATCACCCAGCTGGCTATCTTCCTCGTCGCCAATCGGCGTCTCAAGAGAGATCGGCTCCTTAGCGATTTTCATCACCTTGCGGACTTTCTCCAGCGGCATTTGCAGCTTCTCGGCCAGCTCTTCCGGCGTCGGCTCGCGGCCAATCTCGTGCAGCATCTGGCGGCCCGTCCGGACCAGCTTGTTGATCGTCTCGATCATGTGCACAGGAATACGGATCGTGCGCGCCTGATCCGCGATGGACCGGGTGATCGCCTGCCTGATCCACCATGTCGCATATGTGGAGAATTTATAGCCGCGGCGGTACTCAAACTTATCGACCGCCTTCATCAAGCCGATATTGCCTTCCTGAATAAGATCAAGGAACTGCAGGCCGCGGTTCGTGTACTTTTTGGCGATTGAGATCACGAGTCGCAGGTTCGCTTCGACCATCTCTTTCTTGGCCTGACGCGCCTCTTTTTCGCCCTTCTGCACTTGTTGCACGATGCGGCGGAATTCAGAGATATCAAGACCAACATACTGGCCGACCTGCGCCATGTCTGCGCGCAGTTCTTCGACCTTGTCGGTGGAGCGTTCGATGAACATCTGCCAGCCACGACCGGATTTCTCGGCCATCCGCTCCATCCAGTTCGGGTCCAGCTCGTACCCACGGTATTCCCCGATGAATTCGCGGCGGTTGATACGCGCCTGGTCGGCGAGTTTCACCATAGCGGAGTCAATCTGCATGATCCGGCGGTTGATGCCGTAAAGCTGGTCGATCAGCGCTTCGATACGGTTGTTATGCAGGTGCAGTTCATTCACCAGCAGCACAATTTCCGAGCGCAGTTTCTGGTAGAGTTCCTCGTCCGCCTCGGAGAACGTGCCATCCTCGTTCAGCGTCGCGGAAATCCGGCTGTCCTGCATCTCGCTGAGTTTGACGTAATCGTCTGCGATGATATCGAGCGCTTCGAGAACCTGTGGCTTGAGGGCTGCTTCCATGGCCGCGAGGCTCATGTTGGCCTGTTCGTCCTCGTCGTCGTCATCGTCCTGGGCAATCGGGTTGCCATCAGCATCCAGTTCCGGGCCCTGGTCCTCTTTCTTGGCAGCAGTGCCATCGGCGGCCACGACAGGTTCGTCAACCGCGCCATCCTCGTCCATCTGGTTGCCGAACGTCGCTTCGAGATCGATCACATCGCGCAGCAGAATTTCCTCTGACAGGAGTTCGTCACGCCAGATTGTAATCGCCTGGAAGGTCAGTGGGCTCTCGCACAGACCCGCAATCATTGTGTTCCGGCCGGCCTCGATGCGCTTGGCAATCGCGATCTCGCCTTCGCGGCTCAGCAACTCCACAGAACCCATTTCGCGCAGGTACATGCGGACGGGATCATCGGTACGGTCAAGTTTTTCAGTAGTGCCGGACGACACGGCGACTTCACGCGCACCATCGGTGGTGGTCAGCTCGGTGGAACCTTTGGCCTCTTCTTCCTCAGCGTCCTCGTCCTCAATGATGTTGATGCCCATTTCAGAGAGCATCGACATCACGTCCTCAATCTGCTCCGAGCTCACCTGATCAGGTGGCAGAACCGTATTGAGCTGGTCGTAGGTGATGTAGCCTTTCTCGCGGGCCTCGCCGATCATCTTTTTGACGGCAGCCTGGCTCATGTCGAGCGAGTGACCGGACTCCTGGTCGTCGGGCTTGGCGTCTTCGCTGGTGTCTTTCGCGGCCATTCAAAACTCCTGCATCCGAATCGATTCGCTGCGCCGAATCACTCAAGAATCATCTCGTGTTTTGGGGGAATCTTCCACCCGATAACCCATGTTTTCTGCATTCACGGGGTTCAAATATGGTTAATCGTGCGTTTTTTGCTTCGCTATGCTCTGCAACAGCGCATCGAAGGCACTGCGTTCATCACGACTGATTCGCATCCCGTTCTCACTTACGTCGTACTCCGCTCTGTCTTCCTGCCCGCTGCGTCGCGCAACATCTGCAGCACGGGCGGCTTCTGACAGTCGCCA
The DNA here is from genome assembly GCF_042055075.2 of Roseobacter phycocola. GTDB lineage: Bacteria > Pseudomonadota > Alphaproteobacteria > Rhodobacterales > Rhodobacteraceae > Roseobacter. The sequence continues at coordinate 2,051,938 of NZ_CP194010.1, forward strand.
GGTCAGCCCTTCGTCAGCTTCCCCAGTAAGATCTTCGGCAGCTTCACTGATTTCTGCGGAGAGCCCGCGTTCGCTCGTCAGCTTGGCCAGCTCTTCATTAACCGTCATGCGGGCCCGGTCGGTATCTCCCGGTGCGCGGATGCACGGCACCACCGACACGTGGCGCTGTGACAGCAGGTTTTCAAGGGCGTCCGCCCCGATAATTTCCGTCAGCGCATCGCGGCAGTCTTGTTCCGGCCGCCCGGCGACCCGCAGGAGCGTATTGCGCAGTGTATCGTGGAACGGATCGGAACACTCCATCTGCTCCAGCCCGGATTCGAATTCTTCAATGATCTCAGGGCTGGTGACCAGCACCGCCAGAATGACCGCTTCGCGCAGCCGCGCAGTTGCAGCTTCGCCTTCGGCTGTCGCCAGAACTGACGCCCGCGTGGTCGGCATCGCCTTTTCGGCACCCGGCTTCCAGGCACCACGCGAGGCGCGCGGCCCGCCACTGGTCCGTTGTGGCCGGAACAGCTGATACCGCAGTTCCCTGATTGCTTCGCCATAGTGTTTGCGAATGGAAGGATCCGCGATCAGCTGGATTTTCTCACGCAGCGCTTTGTCGAGCGCAGCCTTGCGTTCCGGGCTGTCGAATACCCGCCCGTCGGTTTCACGCTGCCACAGAAGGCTCACCATCGGCATGGCGTCATCAAGGAGCTTCTGCAGGGCCGGCGCCCCCTGGGCGCGCAACAGATCGTCGGGGTCCTGCCCCTCGGGCATAAGAGCAAACCGCAAAGAACGCCCCGCTTCCAGCAGCGGCAGCGCCAGATCAATAAGCCGCATGGCCGCACGCAGACCGGCAGTGTCGCCATCAAGCGCGATGACGGGCTCCGGCGCGATACGCCACAGCATCTGCAGCTGATTTTCGGTGATCGCGGTGCCCAGCGGGGCTACTGCCGCCTCAAACCCGGCAGACGCCAGCGCGATGACGTCCATGTAGCCTTCCGCCACAATCAGTTGCTGGCCCTTTCCGGCGGCCGCCCGCGCGGGGCCGTGGTTGTACAGATTTCGCCCCTTGTCAAAGAGCTCGGTCTCCGGCGAATTTAGGTATTTAGCGTTGTCATTGGGGTCCATCGCGCGGCCCCCAAAGGCCACTGTCCTGCCCCGCGCATCGCGGATCGGATAAATGATGCGCCCCCGGAAGGTATCATAGGGCTTACCCCCCTTTGTAGATGGCTTGGCCAGCCCGGCACCAAGGATCAGCTCATCCGCAACGTTCTTGCCTTTGAGGTGATCCCAGAGCCCCTGCCACTGATCAGGTGCAAAACCGATTTCCCACCGCTCCAGCGTTGCGGCGTCCAGTCCACGGCGGTCGAGGTAATCGCGCGCAGGTGCCGCAGCGCCTGTATTGAGCTGCAGCCGGAAGAAGCGCACCGCCATCTCCATGACGTCCGTAAGTTCAGTGCGCCTGTCGGCCTTTTCCTGCGCCTTCGGGTCGCGGGCAGGCATGGTCATCCCCGCTTCTCCGGCCAGAATGGTCACGGCCTCCATAAAGCCCACGTTTTCGGTCTCGCGGACAAATGAGATCGCATCCCCTTTGGCATGGCAGCCAAAGCAGTAATAGAACCCTTTCCGGTCATCCACGTGGAAGGACGCGGATTTTTCCTGGTGGAACGGACAGGGCGCCCACATGTCACCCTTTGCCTGATTGGATTTGCGCGGATCCCAGATCACTTTGCGCCCGACGACTGAGGTCAGGCTCAGACGTGTACGCAGTTCATCAAGGAATCCGGGAGGCAGGCTCATAACACTTTATCGGCAAGCCCCGCCACCGAGTCCAGACGCAACCCGCCGCCCCCGGCCGATTAAGCTGTCAGCGCAGGACGCGGCCCGCGCGGGTGCTTATTGGCCCAGCTTCAGGCACTCGGTGTACCACCAGGTCTTCAGATCTTCTGTTTTCAGATCCTTGCGCGATTTCTCGTAGATGGACGGTGCCAGCAACGGAATGATGTTGTTGTATTTTTCCGGCCAGGTTGCATCTGCAGACAGACTGGACGGGAGATCGCGTTCCTTGACGCCATCCAGACGCGCCTGTTTCACGGCCTGAACAACATCAGACTGATGACCACAGCTGATCTCTTTTTCGGTCTGGGCCGCCACCGGCAGCGCGGTCAGGGCGAGAACAACAGGAACAGCAATACGCAACATGGGAAACCTCCGGTAATTTTCGCCAGCTTAACCCCGGGCCGCGACACCTTCCATAGCTGTTTTTAGCTCATGCACGAGTGTCCGCGCCATGGACCTGAACACAAGGATCAGAAAGCTGTCCGGACCGGTCCGGGTGACCGATGCATTCATATGCATCACCTGACTGCGCACAGTATGTCCACGCCGGAACGTGGAAGGCCGCAGATCAACGGGCACAAGCCGTGCGAGTACGTCGTCCGATCCGGCGCCGGTCAGCATAACCGCCGCCCATGCATCCGACTGATCCGTCAGGGCCGCATGCCCTGCGAGCGACGGATCGGGTGACGGTCCCATCAGCAGCGCCATGTCACGCCCGAACCAGATCGCCCGCGCACCTGCACGCCCTGTCGCGCGGTTCGGCGCAGGAAAGCGCATGCCATGCGCTGCTTCCAGCGCCTGCGACAGCGCCTCTTCCCTGCCCTGCCAGGGCGCAAGTGTTGTCATGATACCGGGATCAGCTTCTTCCAGCGTCACGCTTCCCACACTGACCGGCAGGAGTTCCGCACATGGGCTTTTTGCAATCAGATCAGCCACGCAGACGGTCTCCTTCGGCATCCACAAACACAGGGGCGCAGATCACAACATCTGTTTCGATCTTCCGCAGGCCATCCACCAGCCGCACGGTTTCCCCGATCCGCTCCGGACCGCGCTCGATAAATCCAAGTCCGATCATATGACCGAGTGACGGCGAATAGGCGACCGAAGTAACATACCCCTGGTCGTTTTCCCGGCTCATCAGCGCCCCGGTGTTAAAAAGATGCGCGCCCGCTGTCATTTCGCCTGTGACACTCACCGGCTTCAGCCCGACCAGACGCTGGCGCTGCGGATCCGTCAACCCTTCCCGCGCGGCCATCGTCTGGCCGATACAGTCCTTTTTGGCGCTGACCATCCTGGCGAACCCGATATCAAAGGCTGTTGTCCGCCCGTGGATTTCCGCGTGCGTGATATGCCCCTTCTCGATCCGCATCACATTGAGCGCTTCCATACCGTAAGCACCACCACCCATTTCAGTGGCTCGCTCTGTCAGCAGGCGGAAGAGGCTTTCGCCATACCGCGCAGGCACCGCCACCTCGTAGGCATGCTCTCCCGAGAAGGAGATGCGGAAGAGGCGCCCCTGAATGCCGCAGACGGTGACATCACCGCAGGACATGAAGGGCCAGCTGTCGTTATCGATCGGTTTGTCCAGCAGTCCGTTCAGCAGGTCGCGTGATTTTGGTCCGGCGACGGCAAACTGCGCCCATTGCTCTGTGACCGACGTCAGCCGCACGTCCAGTTCAGGGCGCAGAACCTGGCTGACAAATTCGAGGTGCCGCATGACGTTCCCAGCCGCAGCAGTGGTCGTGGTCATCACGAAATGCTCAGGTCCCATGCGCGCGGTGGTCCCGTCATCCATCACGTGACCATCCTCGCGCAGCATCAGGCCATAGCGTACACGCCCTTCGCGCAGCGTGGAAAACGTATTGGTATAGACAAAATCCAGCAGTGCTGCGGCACCAGGCCCCTGAATATCAATCTTGCCCAGTGTCGAGACATCACAGACACCAACAGCCCCACGCACAAAGCCCACTTCGCGGTCACAGGATTGCCGCCAGGTCGTCTCCCCGGCCTGTGGGAAATAGGACGGCCGGTACCAAAGCCCCGCCTCGATCATCGGCGCGCCCATCGCTGTGCTGGCATCGTGAGATGTTGTGAACCGTTCCGGCGCAAACCCAACGCCCTGGGCCCCCGCACCGAGTGCCGCAATGGATACCGGAACAAAGGGGGGCCGGTACGTCGTTGTCCCGGTCTCCGGAATGCCACGTCCGGTCGCATCCGCCAGAACCGCCAGTGCTGCAACGTTCGAATTTTTGCCCTGATCCGGCGCCATTCCCTGCGTTGTGTAGCGCTTCATGTGCTCCACAGACCGGAAATTCTCGGTCGCTGCCTGGCGTACGTCCTTGACAGTCACATCGTTCTGGAAATCGAGCCAGGCCCGCCCGTCGCCTGGCACCTCCCAAAACGGACTGACGGCAAAACCCGTGTCATCCGTTACCGGAACGTCGCCGGTTTTCGCCTTCAGACCGATATCACTCAGCGCATCCCGCGCGGCTGCAGCACCAGCCCTCAGGCAGTCTCCGGTCTCAAAATCGCCATTGCAGGCCCCCGCCACGTACATCCCCGGAACCGAACCCGGTGTGGGCACAAATGCCGCAATATCTTCGCGCCATGTGGGACGACCGTTCATGTGGCAGGTCAGATGCACCGACGGGTTCCATCCGCCCGACACGGCCAGACAATCCGTATCTATGTTGCGCGTCATACCAGCACCCCGGACGGACACGGATGTCAGCCCCATCCGCCCCGTGCTGCCTGTGACGACAGCGCCGGAATACACAGGGTAGTCACTGCTCGCGAGACTGACATCTGCCCGGCTGTCCACCACGGCTGCAACCTCGGCACCGGCCGCCAGCAGATCACGGGCCGTCCGATGCGCACCGTCATTGTTGCCGAATACAACAACACGCTGCCCGGCCAGAACACCCCACCGGTTCAGATAGGCCCGTACTGCGCCCGCATTCATGATGCCGGGGCGGTCATTGTTTTCAAAGGCCACCGGCCGCTCCAGCGCACCGGCTGCCAGCACAGAACGGCGCGCCACAATCCGCCAGAAGGTTTCACGCGGCAGGCCGGGAACAAAAGCACTGCGGTGATGGCTCACCCGCTCCAGCGCACCATATGTGCCCTGATCGTATACACCGGTGACCGTGGTACGCCGCATCAGGCGCACGTTTTCCATCGCTTCCATTTCAGCCACTGCGGCGGCAGCCCAGGCACTGCCAGCAAGTCCATCCACTTGATGCGTCTCAGCATTCAGCCGCCCGCCCGGCAGGCTGTCTTCGTCCGCCAAGATCACATCCGCGCCGGCACGGGCCGCTGTCAGCGCCGCCATCAACCCCGCAGGCCCGGCACCGATCACCAGCAGATCGCAGAAGGCCCATGCCCGCTCATATCTGTCCTCATTATGCGCACCACTCAGCGCACCAAGACCGGCTGCACGCCGGATCACCGGTTCATACAGCCGCTCCCAGAACGCGCGCGGCCACATGAACGTCTTGTAATAAAACCCAGCCCCCAAAAACGGCGAGACCAGATCATTCAGTTCCATCACATCGTGTTTCAGGGAGGGCCAGGCGTTCTGGCTGCGCACATCCAGACCGTCAAACACCTCCTGCACAGTGGCCCGCACGTTCGGCTCGGTCGCAGCACCACGGCCGGTTGTGACAAGCGCATTCGGCTCCTCACTTCCCGCCGTCATCACCCCCCGCGGACGGTGATATTTGAAAGAGCGCGCAACAACCCGCTGCCCGGCCGCAAGCAATGCAGAAGCCACAGTATCGCCGCCAAAACCGGTGTATCCGATGGAATCAAACTGGAACCGCATACTGCGGGACCGGTCGATCAGCCCCTTACCCTCAACCCGCATGCGCGCCTCCGGCACTGCCGCGTGCAAGCTCGGTTGACACAACCTCGTGGGTCACCGTATTGCGCGTCACCACCACCCAGGCTCCACAGCCCCCCTCATGCTGCCAGAGATCGCGCGTCACACCGGCCGGATTATCGCGCAGATGCACATAATCGTCCCAGACATCAGCACCGGCATCCGGTGCCGGACGACTCACCGCCACGGCATCCCCCATGTAATAAAACTCCCGGCGGTCACGCGCGCCACAGATCGGACAGGTCAGCCGCATTTGCGCGCTCCCTCATTCTTCTGGCCTGAAATATCCCCGCCGGAGGCTCCCGTCATATCCACGCCCTCAGTGCAGGTTGTGCTGAGAGCCGGTGCCCTCTTCATCCATGAGCCCCCGCCCCGTCCGGAAACGATCCAGCCGGAACCGCGCCGCACTTTCATGATGATTGCCTGTTGCCACCAGATGCGACAGGGCCCAGCCGGAACCGGGCACGGCCTTGAACCCGCCGTAGCACCAGCCACAGTCGATGAAGAGCCCTTCAGTATCCGTGCGGTCAATAATCGGCGATCCATCAGGCGTCATGTCCATGATCCCCCCCCAGGACCGCAGCACCTTCGCCTTGCCGATCATCGGCATCAGCGTCATGCCCGCCTCCATCACATGCTCCTTCAGCGGCAGGTTCCCGCGGCTGGCATAAGACGCATAGAAATCAAGATCCCCACCGAAAACCAGCCCGCCCTTGTCCGACTGGCTCATGTAAAAATGCCCCATGCCAAAACTGACCACATGATTGATCACGGGCTTCAGACCTTCGGTGACAAAGGCCTGCAGCACATGGCTTTCGATGGGCAGGCGCATGCCCGCCATGGCGGCCACCTGGCCGGAACGTCCGGCAGTCACGATCGCCACCTTTTTTGCCCGGATCGGGCCGCGCGTGGTCTGAACGCCGGTAACCTTTCCATTATCGATATCAATGCCCGTGACCTCACAGGACTGGATCAGATCAACGCCCCGCTGGTCTGCTCCGCGGGCATAGCCCCAGGCAACCGCATCATGCCGGGCGGTGCCACCCCGCGGGTGCAGCAGACCGCCGTAGATGGGGAAACGGATGTTGTCGAAATCAAGATATGGCAGATGTTTTCGCACGCCCTCGCGGCTGAGGAGGATCGCGTCATCCCCCTGCGCCAGCATTGAATTACCGCGCCTGACGAAAGCATCACGCTGACCATCCGAATGGAACAGATTGATCAGGCCCCTTTGTGAATGCATGACATTGTAGTTCAGTTCTGCCTCAAGCCCCTCCCAGAGCTTCAGCGAATGGCTGTAAAATTCCGAGTTCCCGGGCAAAAAGTAATTTGCGCGCACAATCGTCGTGTTTCGCCCGACATTGCCGCCCCCGATGTAGCCTTTTTCGAGCACTGCGACATTGGTGATCCCGTGATTTTTCGCGAGGTAGTAAGCCGTCGAAAGACCATGCCCGCCACCGCCGATGATCACCACGTCGTATTCGGATTTCGGCTCAGGATCGCGCCAGTGAGGCGTCCAGCCTTTGTTGCCGGTCAGACCCTCTCTGAGTACGCGCAGGCCAGAGAATTTCACGTGTGCCACTCCATGTTGTCAGAGGCACCCTAACAACACTGCCTGACGTGATCTACGACTGAAACCGACCAATAATGTCGCAGAGAGAATGACCTGCCGTGATCGGGTATCAGTCTTTGTAAAGCGCATTGCGCACAGACAGTTCCAGTACGACCGGCGCCGTGACCGGCTGGCCCGCATCGTCAAAAAACGGTGATTGCCGCGCGGTGCCGGACATCCATGCAGGCACGGCCCTGCCGATCAACCCGGACATCATCCGCAGGATACCCTTGTCCCGTTTGGGCGCGCCACGCTCCCGCAGTGCATGTTTGGTAAACCCACGGGTGACCACCGGACCAAAGACTTCTGTTTGCTCAAAAAGTCCGCGCCACATACCGGCAAGCGGCATGCGCGGAGACCCCACTGTATTGGCCAGCGGTGTGTTGCAGCACGATGCATACCAGCGGTGCAGTCCTTTCGGCGACAGTCTCAGGCAGGCAATCCGGTCAGCGCCTTCGGTGATATCGATCCGTGCGGGCAACACCTGGACCAGCGGGCTGCCACCACCCGGTTCAAGCTGTGCTGCCTGTCCCATATGGCGCGCAAAGGCGCGGCAGTCTTTGCAGTAACACACCAGATGGCAGACATTTGCCGGTGCGGCGTCGTGCAGCACGCCTTTCAGCGTGCCGCAGTTGCAGGAAAAAAGGGCGTCGGTCATTGCAGATCCTTTCCCGCTGCGCGGGCAGGATCAGAGACCTTTGGCCTGATAGCTCGATGCAACTTTTTCGATGGCGACAAGATACGCCGCAGTGCGCAGATCGTCCACATCATCACGGGCATGCCAGACCTGTGCCATCGAATCGTAGGCAATGCGCATCGTGTCATCGAGGCCCGAACGCACCAGTTCAAGCTCGCCCGCACCACGCAGGTATTTCTGCTTGAAATCCGGGCTCAGCTGCCAGCCAACGCCAGTGTCCGTGGACAGCCGTTCCAGCTCATTGATCAGCAACTGGTGGCGAGATTCTTCCTGGCGCCGTTGCATCCGGCCAAAGCGGATATGGCTGAGGTTCTTGACCCACTCAAAGTAACTGACCGTCACACCACCCGCGTTGGCATACATATCCGGAATGATGACCGTGCCTTTTTCGCGCAGGACCTGATCCGCTCCCGCCGTTACGGGGCCGTTCGCAGCCTCAATAATCAGCGGTGCTTTAATCCGGTCAGCGTTGGACAGATTGATCACGCCTTCAAGCGCCGCCGGGATCAGAATATCACAGTCTTCTTCCAGCACCGATGCCCCATCAGCCACCTGGTGCCGGTCGGAATACCCCGAAATCCCGCCATGCTTTGCAATCCAGCTTCGGATGCTCTCCACATCCAGACCCTCAGGATTATACAGCGCACCGTCCCGTTCGATGATGCCGACAATAATACTGTCGTCTTCGTCCATCAGGAACTTAGCCGCGTGATAGCCCACATTGCCCAGCCCCTGCACAATGACGCGCTTGCCGGACAGATCGCCGGTCATTCCGGCCTTTTTCATGCCCTCGCCGTCCCGGAAGAAGGCCCGCAGCGCATATTGCACACCGCGGCCTGTCGCCTCGACACGGCCTGCAATACCGCCTGCGTTTGGTGGCTTGCCGGTGACACAGGCATTGCCGTTGATGTCCGTTGTATTCATGCGCTTATACTGATCAGCGATCCAGGCCATTTCCCGTTCGCCTGTGCCCATATCGGGTGCAGGTACGTTCTGTGACGGGTTGATCAGATCACGCTTGATCAGCTCATAGGCAAAGCGCCGTGTGATGAGTTCGAGTTCATGCGGTTCATATTCGCGCGGATCGACACACAAACCACCTTTGGAGCCACCAAACGGAGCCTCTACGAGGGCGCATTTGTAGGTCATCAGCGCCGCAAGCGCCTCAACCTCGTCCTGATTGACGCCCAACGCATAGCGGATGCCGCCCTTAACCGGTTCCATATGTTCGGAGTGCACCGACCTGTAACCGGTGAAGGTCCTGATCTCGCCGCGCAGGCGGACACCGAAACGAACGGTGTAGGTGGCGTTACAAACCCTTATCTTCTCTTCGAGGCCCGGCGAAAGGTCCATCAGGCCAACGGCCCGGTTGAACATCTGGTCCACACTCTCACGGAAGCTCGGTTCGCGCGCATTCTGTGTCAAGTTCTCTCTCCTTCTGGTCGGGCGTAATTGCCCGGGAACGACACCCCGACCCTACGCTGACAACCTGAAGTGTGCCAGTTTTTTAGGCAGTATGAAAACTTTGCCGATGCATCACGTCAGCGTTCATGGAAAAGCGTTAACGGATGGTTAACGCAGACATGCGAGCAGTGGGAATACCGGCGAAAACCACCCGTTTTCAGGTGGATGCGTCATCCTGTTTGCGCTCTTCGATCATCATCGCAATGATCTCTGCCATGAGTTTGGTCTGGTTTTTCGGCGTCATTCCGCCCACGCCGACGCGTTTACCCATGCGCCACCACAACCCGGGCCGCCAATGGCGCGAGCCGGAAGCTGTCGTGTGAATCAGGAAACCGTTGGACGGTTTAAACGCAAAAGCGCCGCGGTCAATGCCGGTGATATCCGCCGTCCGGGCAATCACCACGCCGCCGCTTTCACGCAGTTCGTCACGGGTCAGTTCCAGGACATGAGATGTTGACCGGCGCATGGCATCAGCAATCATCAGAGAGCCGGTGCCGAGCGCCAGCAAAAACAACTGCCATCCCAGGGTCGGCGGGCTGGCGAGGGCCACGTAAATGACCATCACGGCGAGGAACGCAAGCATACCGATGCCGAGGATGCGCCGCCCGCCCGAGGCGGCCACTGTGGCAAGAATTTCTTCGTCGGCTTTTTTCGTCATGTCACGCGCCCCGGAAACGGTCAGATGCCGCGTCCTAGCCGCCCGGGGCCAGGGTCACAAGGGATATCGCCCCCGGTGTGCTGCGTTCAGTCGCTGTCAAAGAGCTCCGGAAAGAGCCAGCGCAGACTGCCGGGACGGTAATCCGACCGGCGTGCCATACGGGTCAGTACCGACGGATGCAGACCACGCGGGGTCTGCGGACCCAAGCGCCAGCGCAGCAGCTTCGGGAAAAACCGGTAGATACCCCGCACGTCGTTTATGTCCGGCGCCTCCTGCAATGCATCCGGCCGCGCCAGCGCATTCCGCTGCGTTTTCAGGCCCAGGCGTTCCGCCTGACCGATTACAAACTCAGCCGGGAGTGCCGCAAGCCCCTGCGCATCCGTTGCACCGCCCACAACGCTGTGACTGCCCGCGAACCAGACCTGCTGGTAGGGCCGGTCAAGCTCCTGCGCACCGCGGTTCAGCCCGGGGTCTCCCGGACGCGGGTCCAGGTTGTCCCAAAGGGACGGCTCAAACAAAACCCGCCGCTCATCCAGCGCCACAGCATGGCGGGCGTTTTCGACAAGACGTGACAGCGAGGTGTCGTGGAACTGGTATCGTCTGTTCCAGGCACGGGCGATCCCGCCCAGCACGGCCTGCGGAATGCCCAGCGCGCCCACCGTGTCCCAGACACCCAGATAGCTTATGCGCACCAGGTTGCTGCCATCATTTCGGGTTTCCACATCCGCCTGACTGGTAGCAAAACGCGGAGACAGCCTGCGCCTTGCCGCAATAATGTGCGGCGCATCCGGGCCATGGTTGGCGCCGCGTCTGCGGTAAAGACGAAAGGCACGCCACGCATTCACGGCCGTTGGCTGTTCCAGGATCCCGCATTTGCGGATCATGCCCACGAGCGAGCGCGCGGTGTAGGCACCGCGTGAAAAACCGAAAATCATAATCCGGTCCCCAGGCTGATAAATCCGGCAGAGCTCCAGGTATGCTGCGCGGATATTCCGGTTCAGCCCCCAGCCAAAGAGACCACCGCCAATGCGGCTGATCCGGCGGCCGATCTCACTTGCGAGGCCAGCCCCCGTGCCCACACCGGGAAAATACAGAACAATCTGATCCTGCACCCGGTCGCAGGCGTCTGCTTCCCGCAGCACATGTGTGTTCAGACCCGCGCCCGGACTGTTCCAGGTGCCGTCACAGAATATCGCGATCACTGCCATTTGCTTCCCCTTTGCCGCGCACCAGGTTAGCTGGCAAAGACGCAGACCCGGTAACCCGGGCGCACGGTGCCTTAACCGCCATCCTGGTCCGGGAGACAGAAGTGAAACTGACAGCTATTCTGAGCGTTGTGCTCTGCATCACCTTTGCCGGCTCCACCCTTGTGGTGCCGGATTTCGGCGGCTTTGACGCAGACCAGTTCCCGGTGCCGCAGGACAATCCGCCGGTTCAGCCCGCCGGATACGCCTTTGCCATCTGGGGCGTGATCTATCTGTGGCTGATCGCTGGCATGGCTTTCGGCCTCGCGCGCCGCGCCGAAGATCCGGACTGGCACGCCATGCGCGCACCGCTGTGTGTGTCGCTGGCCATCGGAACAATCTGGCTGCCTTTAGCGGTGCTGAGCCCGGTCTGGGCCAGTATCCTGATCTGGGCGATGCTGCTGCCGGCGCTGGTAGCACTCTTCCGGGCACCCGCGGACGACAGAACATGGGCGCTCCTGCCGGTGGGCCTCTATGCCGGGTGGCTGAGCGCTGCGAGCTGCGTTTCGCTTGGTCTGATTGCTGCAGGATATGACCTGATGGACCAGCAGACAGCCGCCTTCGTCTTTGTCTTCATGGCACTCGTTATCGCATCAGCTGTGCAGAACCAGCTGCGGCGCGGCCCCACCTATGCGCTCGCGGTGATCTGGGCACTGGTGGCCATTGTCGTGCAGAATGCCGGTTCGCAAACGACCATCGCGGCCCTTGCCGCGGGTGGCGCCGCGGCGCTGACCGTTCCGGCGTGGCGGGCCTGGCGGAACGGCTGAAGCCTCAGTCCCGCCGACGCCCTTCGGTGTGTTTGCGCAGTTTTGACGGTGGCGCCTTTTTGCGCCCCTTGTAGGGGTTGGCATCATTCTGCCCCCGCATCCACAACCGGATCGGTGTGCCCGGCATGTCAAAATCCAGACGCAGGCCGTTGACCAGATACCGGCTGTAGCTCTCCGGCACCTTATCGGGATGGCTGCACATCACCACAAAACCAGGGGGGCGCGTTTTTGCCTGGGTCATGTAACGCAGTTTGATGCGCTTGCCCTGCGGTGCGGGGGGCGGATGCGCCTCGACCATCCCGGTCAGCCAGCGGTTCAGCTGCGCTGTTGTCACCCGGCGGTTCCATGTCTCATAAGCGCGGACCACCGCCTGGTGCAGCCGGTCGAGCCCCCTGCCCGTTTTCGCGGAAACGGTAACCAGCGGCGCACCACGCAACTGAGGCAGCAGCCGTTCAAAGCTCTCTTTCAGCTCTTTCAGCTTGCCCTGGCGGTCTTCCTCAATATCCCATTTGTTCACCGCGACGACCACCGCACGGCCTTCGCGTTCCGCCAGATCGGCAATGCGCAGGTCCTGCTGTTCAAAGGGGATCGCCGCATCCAGCAGCACAATAACCACTTCGGCAAATTTCACGGCCCGCAGACCGTCGCCCACGGAAAGCTTCTCCAGCTTCTCCTGCACCTTTGCTTTCTTGCGCATTCCGGCGGTATCAAAAATCCGCATCGGCAGGGTCACATCGTCCGGACCCGCCCAGTCCATGCGCAGCGAGATCGCATCACGCGTAATGCCAGCCTCGGGCCCGGTCAGCAGACGGTCTTCGCCGAGGATCTGGTTGATCAGCGTAGACTTACCTGCGTTGGGCCGCCCCACCACCGCCACCTGCAGGGGCTTTTTCGCGGTCGGCATCGGGATCGCGGCATCCATATCGCCGTCATCTTCGTCCAGCGTCACATCCGTTTCAGGTGCATCCGCCTCAGCCCGCTCTGCAAACTGATCGGCGATGGGCATCAGCTGCAGATAGAGGTCATTCAGCCCCTCGCCATGCTCTGCAGAGAGGCGGATCGGTTCACCCAGCCCCAGCGAATAGGCCTCAATCACACCGGCGTCTGCCGCAGCACCCTCTGCCTTGTTGGCCGCGAGGATCACATGGGCTGAGCGCTTGCGCAGGATATCCGCGAACACCAGGTCAGACGGGGTGATTCCCACCCGGGCGTCAATCATGAAAAGGCAGATATCTGCCATATCCACTGCGCGTTCCGTCAACCGCCGCATCCGTCCCTGAAGACTGTCGTCTGTGACTTCTTCCAGCCCGGCGGTGTCAATGACCGTGAATCGCAGGTCGGCGAGGCGTGCCGCCCCCTCGCGCAGATCGCGCGTCACACCGGGCTGGTCGTCTACCAGCGCCAGGCGTTTGCCCACAAGACGGTTGAACAGCGTGGATTTGCCCACATTGGGCCGCCCCACGATGGCGAGGGTGAAAGACATGGATCGCTCCGGTTCGGGTTCAGATGCGGGCTTTACCGCACCTTGGCGTCAACGGAAAGCGTGCAAATCACCATTTGTCGACACAACGTAGAGCACATTGCCTGCCACAACCGGCGCTGACGTGGCACCATCGGGAATTTCGATACTGCCGGTCAGGGTACCATCCACCGGATCATATGACCGCAGCAACCCATCGTTTGAGGCCACATGTATGCGTCCGCCGGCCAGAACCGGACCGTGATGCACAAAGATTTCTGCGCGCCTGTTCGGACGGTCCTTGACGAATCCGGGCAGGTTCGCCGCCCAGATACGCTCACCCGTCGCGGCATCGATGCGCACCAGTTGCCCCAGGTCTGAAATGGCAAAAATGCTGTCCCCTGCGGGCTGGACCGGGCCGGTTGCCCCGTCGCGTGCTGTCCACAAACGCTCGCCGGACCCCAGTTTCACTGCAGCGATCCGGCCGGACTGGTTGCCCACATAAACCGTGTTACCAGAGACGACAGGCGCCCCTGTAACGTCCCCGACGTTACTGATGGCGCGGCCAAAGCGCTCGCCCACCACCGAGGCGTCCCAGCGGCGCAGTCCCCCGCGCCGGAAAACCGCCTGCACATCGCCGGACCCAAAGGCAAACACCGCAAGGTCGTCGGCAATGGCCGGCGCGGGTGATCCCAGCACGTTGTTTTCATCAGGGGTCGCGGTCAGCTGCCACACGACGCGCCCGTCGTCCTGCGAGATGGCCCAGCCGGTGTCATCACCGGACGTCAGATATACCAGCCCGCCCGCGACCGATGGGGCCCCGGATCCGGTCCCTTCCAGCCTCTGGCGCCACTGCAGGTCACCCGTGACGGCATCAAGTGCCACAAGAGTGCCATAGCCGCTCGTCACAAAAACCCGGCCGTCCGCAAAAGCCAGACCACCGCCTGTTGCCTGACCGTCGTCATCGCGCGCCGGGCGGATGTCTGTCTGCCAGACCGTCTGCCCCGACAACGACGTCGCGGTCACGCGCGTCTGCGCATCCAGCGTGTAAATCTGGCCCTGCGCTACGATCGGGCTGGCCGTAATGCGCTGCCGGCGGCTGTCGCCTTCGCCGATGTCAGCGCTCCAGATCCGCTGCAGCGCCGTGCCAAGCGCCGGGTGTGGTGTGCGTGCTGCCGGTGAGCCCGGCGACTGTGCCCAGTCGGCATTCACTTCGGCTGCGGGCAGCGAAATGGCGCGGCTGCCTTCCTGAGGCAGGGTCGCCACGGTGAGCGCGTCTTCCCGGATCGGTTCGCGCTTGCCTGGCAGGATAAACTCTTCTTCGGCACAACCGGCAAGAAAAACGGCTGCGGCCAGCACCGCAAAGCCGACCCGGGCGCCGCGTTTCGGCGCTGCAGCGGTCTCAGTTACTGTCATGGCCTGTTGTATCCACCCTGCGTTTGCTCTCTGCCGGTGCCGTTTCCGCCCGGTCGGTCAGTTTCCGGCAGCCGGCAGGTTGTCCAGATCCGGCGTTCCCCCCAGCGACACAATCACCTGTAAGGCGCGCTGTTGCAAGTCTGCGGTTACGGCTGCGTCCTGCAGCACGGCCTGATAGCGATCAATGGCGCCGGCGGTGTTCCCGTCCCGGATATCCAGCAGGGCCAGCTGCTCCTGTGCGAGCAGGCTCAGCGGCTGCCCGGGGGATGCCAGCGCCTCAAACTGCGGACGCAGTGTGTCGGCGGGAACCCTGTCGACCTGCAGCGTCAGCGCCTTGAACGCAGCAATCGAGCGGTAGATCGGATCAATGTCCCCGTTTGTCGCAACACGGTTCAGTGCCTCGACGGCAAGCCCGGTCTGCCCTGCGTTGTGCTGTTCAGAGGCGGCCATCATTTCTGCCACAGCCTGCGCCGCGGGCGTTCCCGCGGGCACAGCCGTCAGCGCATCCACACGCGCCGTTCCCTCTTCTGTAGCTAGCGCCGCAAGAAGTCCGTCACCAAGGGCTTCCGCATCGGCACGCACCTGCGCCTTGTTATATTCATTCCAGGCCGCGCCGCCGACGATCAGAACCACAGCAAGCACGCCTATCCATCCGTAACGGCGCAAAGCCGCATAAAAACGGTCGCTGCGAACCTCGTCGTTCACTTCGTCAATGAAACTGTCCGTGTTACTCATGATCACCTGCCAGATTAGCCCGCGCCTCTCTTAACCTGCGCGGACAGTCAAGCCAAGAGCACACAGGCGGCATTGCACTCACGTTAAAAGAGCCTTAAATCTGAACTGGTCAGTTCAGTGAAATTGTCGTAAGGACACCTCAACCGGGCTGACCCGGGTCAGGCGGCATCATCCGCCGGTGCATTCGAGGCTTTTACAGATGCGTGTTTTTTCCTTCGTCGCGGCTCTGGTGGTCGCATCCATACTTTATGTATACATTTTTCAGCGCCCCGCGCTTTACGCGTGGATGGGGTGGTCTGAGACGGTGCAGGAGCCCGGCGCGGTTGCCGCGACCGACGCACCCGGTACTGCAGCACCCGATACGACGAACCTGGTCAAGGTCGTGGTCCGGCGCTCCGAAGCGCAGCAGATTGACACTGCCGTTGTACTACGAGGCCAGACCGAGGCCGCACGGGAGGTCAACGTCCAGTCAGAAACATCCGCCGTTGTGATCTCCGAACCACTGCGCAAGGGCGCGCAGGTTGAGGCCGGACAGGCGCTTTGCCGTCTGGACGAAGGCACACGCGGCGTCGCCCTTGAACAGGCCCGCGCCCAGCTTGACGAAGCCCGCGCACGGGTGCCGGAATCAGCCGCACGGCTGGATCAGGCGCTGGCGCAGCTCGACGAGGCGCGCATCAACCAGAACGCCTCCAGCAAGCTGAGCGAAGGCGGTTTCGCCTCGACCACACGCGTCGCCAATGCAGACGCGGCAGTCGCCTCCGCCCTCGCTGCTGTCGAATCAGCGCGTGCCGGTCTGCAGGGTGCGCAGTCTGGGATCCGCTCAGCCGAAGCCGCTGTTGCCTCCGCTGAAAAAGAGATTGAGCGCCTGACAATCAAAGCCCCCTTTGGCGGGCTGCTCGAAAGTGACACCGCCGAGCTGGGCGCCCTGCTCCAGCCTGGTGCCCTCTGCGCGACGATCATTCAGCTGGACCCGATCAAACTGGTGGCCTTTGTGCCTGAAACAGAAGTCAGCCGTGTGCGCCCCGGCGCACCTGCGGGGGCTCAGCTGGTCGCCGGTGACAGCACCGCCCCCACCGGTCGCGGCGCGCCGGTGCAGGGTCAGGTTACCTTTCTGTCGCGTTCGGCTGACGAGATGACACGCACCTTCCGGGTGGAAATCGAGGTTCCCAATCCTGATCTGAGTATCCGCGATGGTCAGACCGCTGAGATTCTCATTTCCGCCGCCGGCGCCACAGCGCATCTGCTGCCCCAGTCAGCGCTGACGCTGAATGACGAAGGCACGCTCGGCGTGCGTACAATTGACAGCGATGCGATTGTTGAATTCCACGAAGTGCGTCTGATGCGGGACACGCCCGACGGCGTCTGGCTCACAGGCCTTGGCGACAAAGCTGACGTGATCGTCCTCGGACAGGAGTACGTCATCGCCGGCGTGCGGGTCGCACCGACCTGGCAGGAGCTGAGCCAATGACGGGGATCGTCGACTGGGCCGCCAGCCGTGCGCGAATGGTTGTGGCCTTTATCCTGCTCAGCCTTGTGGTCGGCGGTTATTCCTATTCCACCCTGCCGAAAGAAGGTGAGCCGGACATCGAAATCCCCGCTCTCTTTGTGTCGGTGCCCTTCCCCGGTATTTCTGCAGCTGACAGCGAAACGCTGCTCGTCAAGCCGATGGAAACCGAACTGGCTGACCTCGATGGCCTCAAGAGCATGTCCGGCACCGCGGCCGAAAGCTATGCCGGTGTCGCGCTGGAATTCGAATTCGGCTGGGACAAGACCAAGATTCTTGCGGATGTGCGCGATGCCATGAGCAAGGCCGAGGCCGAGTTCCCGGACGGCGCGGAAACCTATTCCATCAACGAGATCAACTTTTCTGAGTTCCCGATCATCATCGTCAACCTGACGGGTCCGGTCCCGGAGCGCACCATGAACCGCGTGGCCAAGGCGCTGCAGGACGATATCGAAGCCATGGACGCGGTGCTCGAAGCCGGTATCGCCGGCAGCCGCGATGAAATGCTCGAAGTGCTGATCGATCCGCTGCGACTGGAGGCGTATAACGTCACCGCCGGCGAACTGATCAACACGGTGCAGAACAACAACCAGCTGATTGCCGCAGGTGAAGTCGACACGGCTCAGGGCACCTTTGCGGTGAAAATCCCCTCATCATTTGACGAGGCACGCGATGTCTACAACCTGCCGGTCAAGACCAATGGCGACCGCGTGGTCACGCTGGGTGATCTCACCACGATCAACCTGACATTCGAGGACCGCGACGGCACTGCCCGGTTCAACGGTGAAAATTCGCTGGCCCTTCAGGTGGTCAAGCGCAAAGGATTCAATCTCATTGACACTGCAAACGAGGTCAAAGCGCTGGTAGCCGAACGCAGCGACGGCTGGCCCGAGGGCCTGCAGGCCGCCGTGACGGTCGGCACCTCTAACGACCAGAGCCGCATTGTCGATGCGATGGTCCAGCAGCTTCTGGGTTCGGTCTTTACCGCCATTGCGCTGGTGATGATTGTGGTGCTGGCCGCCCTCGGCATCCGTGCGGCCCTGCTTGTCGGATTTGCGATCCCGACATCCTTCCTATTGTGTTTCGCGTTCCTCGCGGTGATGGGGATCTCAATCTCGAACATCGTGATGTTCGGCCTGATCCTTGCGGTCGGCATGCTCGTCGACGGGGCCATTGTGGTCGTGGAATACGCCGACAAGCGCCAGCAGGAAGGCGTGGGCCCCATGAAGGCCTATGTCGAGGCGGCGAAGCGCATGTTCTGGCCCATCATCTCCTCTACAGCGACGACGCTCTGTGCCTTTCTGCCGATGCTCTTCTGGCCCGGCGTGCCGGGCGAATTCATGGGCATGCTGCCGGTCACCCTGATCTTTGTTCTGTCAGCATCGCTGGTGGTTGCGCTGATCTACCTGCCTGTGATGGGCGGTGTCACCGGTCGCCTTGAACGCCTGATGGCGGACTACATGCAGGCCGTTGCCGGTCTGCGCTGGTATCTCCACCTGGCACTTTTCCCTGTTGCCCTCCTGATGATCGCAGCTGCAGCCCTCATGGGCCCCGTCTTCGGTGGCGTTGGCCAACAGTTTGCCGGTATGGACGGGCTGGACATCCTGGGATCGGTTGTACCGACCTTCCTGCTTGTCTTCCTGCACATCCTGGCCGCGACCGCTCTGCTCGCCGTGGCGCTTGGCGGTGCGCTGGTCGCCCTGATTGCCACCTTTGCGCTGCTCACCCGCCTAGGGCGCTGGGGTCGCTGGCTTGTCTCGAAAATGTTCCGCGCCGAGCCCGAGAAAATCAGCGCGGGCTATCGCCGGTCAGGATTTGGGCATGTCATCGCGGCAATCGTCGGCAATCCGGTGATGCCGCTGGTGATGGCGGGCACCGTTTTTGTGTTTGTCGGCACCGTGCTGATTTTCTTTACGAACAACAACAACGGCGTGGAATTCTTTGTCGAATCCGAACCGGAACAGGGCATCGTCTACGTACTGGCGCGGGGCAATCTCAGCCTCGATGAAAAAGACGACCTTGTCCGTCAGGCCGAGGACATCGTGCTCGCGCACCCCGGCATCATCAACGCGTTCTCTTTTGCCGGTCAGGGTGGCCTGAACACAGACAGCAGCGGCGCGGCAATCCCCAAGGACACCGTCGGTCAGGTGCAGTTTGAGACCATTCCCTGGGAGGATCGTGCGGGGCGACCGGAACTCGACGGCAACATCGTAATCGCAGAGCTGACCGAAGAGCTGAACAAGCTGCCTGGCGTTCAGATCGAGATCAGCGAGCTTGCCCAGGGGCCCGCCTCTGGCAAACCCGTGCATTTGCGCCTCAAATCCGACAGTTTCATTGATCTCGCAACCGCAGCAGAAGCCGCGCGCAGACAGTTCGAAAACACCCCCGGCCTCACCCTGATCGAGGACACACGCCCCCTGCCCGGTATTGACTGGCAGATTGATGTGGATGTGGAAAAGGCAGGTCGCTATGGCGCAGATGTGGCCACCGTGGGCGCCATGGTCCAGCTGGTCACACGGGGCATCACGCTGGATACCATGCGCGTTGATACCTCGGACGAGGAAATCGACATCCGTGTGCGACTGCCCGCCGAAGACCGTGTTCTCTCAACGCTGGACACTCTGCGTGTGCGCACGGCCGATGGTCTTGTTCCGCTGTCGAACTTTATCGAACGCACCCCCGTGCCGAAACTGGCGGAGATCAACCGGATCGACCAGAAACGCTATTTCGATGTCAAAGCGGATGTGGCACCCGGCCTGATGAAAGTGGTCGAAACCGTCATTGAGAACGGCAACGAGACCTCAACGACGCTCGCCATGCTGCGCCCTGCAGGCGCGGACGCCGATTTCACCGCACCTGATCAGGCAACCTACAAAATCACCGACCGCACCGCGGCGGGCGCGGACCGTGATCTGCAGACTGGCGTCTCCGACGGCGCATTGCGCCTCATTCCGGTGAACCCGAACGAAAGGATAGCTCTGCTGACAGAATGGCTGGACACCAAACCGCTGCCCGCAAGCATCACCTGGGAATGGACCGGCGACCAGGAAGAACAGGCCGAAAGCGGGGCCTTCCTGCAAAAGGCATTCCTTGCAGCACTTGGCCTGATGTTCATCATCCTGCTCGCGCAGTTCAACAGCTTCTATAACGCACTGCTGGTACTGCTGGCGGTGGTTCTGTCGACCACGGGTGTGCTGATCGGCATGATCGTGATGGGCCAGACCTTCTCGATCATCATGACCGGCACAGGCATCGTGGCTCTGGCGGGGATCGTTGTGAACAACAACATCATCCTGATCGACACCTACCAGGAATATGAGCGTTACATGCCCCGGATCGAGGCGATTATCCGCACCGCACAGGCACGCATCCGTCCGGTTCTGCTGACGACCATTACCACGATGGCCGGTCTTGCGCCGATGATGTTCGGCCTGTCGCTGAACTTTGCCGAAGGGGGCTACACAATCGACAGCCCAACAGCACTTTGGTGGAAACAGCTGGCCACGGCCGTTGTGTTCGGGCTGGGCATCGCCACGGTCCTGACGCTGATGGTCACACCGTCCATGCTGGCGGTACGGGTCTGGGCCACGACCTATATCCGCTGGATTGCGACCCTGCTGGCCAAGATGTCGATGGGCCGCGCCAGCCGCGCTGCCCGTGACTGGGCACTGCAGCGTGATGCAGGCCGTGCTGCCTTCCGGGAACTGATCTGGGAGGACGACACGCCGGCACCGGAGGCATTACGGGCGGCGGAATAACGCCGCTCACGCCCTCGTGACGGGACCCCGGGCCGCAAGGGCGCTATCTCCTGCGTATCATTTCCAGCAGGAGCCTCTTAATGTTGCGCAAAACCCTTTCAACCGCCATCGTTTCATCTGTTATTGCGACCGGAGCCATGTCAGCAGATCTCGTGACCAAAACCAGCCCTCATACAGTCTCTGACACTATGGACCGGCTCGAAGCCGCCGTGACAGGTGCCGGTGCCACGGTATTTGCGCGTGTGGACCACGCGGCCGGTGCGGCGAAGGTTGATATGGAACTGCGCCCGACCCAGATGCTGATGTTCGGCAATCCCAAACTGGGCACCCCTGCAATGCTGGACAGCCAGACCGCCGGGCTTGATCTGCCGCTGCGCGTTGTCGTCTATGCAGATGCCGAAGGTGTTGTGAACGTCGCCTATCACGCGCCCGCAGATCTGGCGGAGACACACGGGCTGCCGGCGGATGCAAAATACATTGCTATGATGACCGGCGCTCTCGACAAGCTGACAGGCAAAGCAGTCGCCGCTGAGTGACCGGCCCGGCGCCTGCCAGGCGCCAGGCACAAATTTGCCGGAAAAGTCGCGGGCGCCGGTGCGTCCGCGCTTTACTCGTGGTTGTTTTGCCTCCAGACTTTCCCGACAGTGTGCCCGCAAACGACCCGCATCAAGCCTGACCGACAGTGTCATGAGCCCGTCGTGAAACGCGGCCAGAAGACTGCTTGTGAAACCAATCAGGAAGGTGCCCCCATGTCATTCACCCGTCGTTCCCCAATGTCCCGCCGACAGTTCCTTGCCACCACCGCAGGCGGTGCCACACTGATCGGCCTGCACCCTTGGTCAGCTGCCGCTGCGGGCAACCAGGCGCATCTGCGCATCATGGAAACCACTGACATCCATGTGCATGTCTTTCCCTACGACTATTACGCGGACAAACCGCGTGACACCGTCGGCCTTTCGCGCACGGCCTCGATCATCAATGAGATCCGGTCCGAGGCAAAAAATGCTCTGCTCGTGGACAACGGCGACTTTCTGCAGGGCAACCCGATGGGCGACTACATCGCCTATGAACGGGGCATGAAAGACGGTGACAGCCATCCGATCATCACGGCCTTCAACACAATCGGGTATGATGCGGCCACGCTGGGCAATCACGAATTCAACTATGGCCTCGGCTTTCTCGAAAAATCCCTCGCCGGGGCAGACTTCCCGGTCGTGCTGGCCAATATCGCCAAAAGCCGCGGCAGCAACCCGCGCGAAGACGACACACTGCTGCGACCCTATGCAATCCTCGACCGCGAGATCGAGATGGGAGACGGCACAAAACACCCGATCCGTGTCGGCGTGATCGGCTTCACCCCGCCCCAGGTGATGAACTGGGACCGCAAGCACCTCGAAGGCAATGTCGAGGCGCGCGATATCGTCGAAACCGCACAGGCCTGGGTGCCAGAGATGCGCGAACAGGGCTGCGACCTGATCCTGGCGCTGTCGCACTCCGGGATCGGCGCGGCAGATCACACCGACGGGATGGAGAACGCCTCCGTTGCACTGGCGGCGGTCGATGGCATTGACGCGCTGGTGACCGGCCACAACCACCTTGTCTTTCCCTCGCCCACCTTTGCGGACCGTCCGGGCATCGACGTGGAGGCCGGCACCCTGATGGGCAAACCTGCGGTCATGGGCGGGTTCTGGGGCTCGCACCTTGGTGTTCTTGACCTGCTGCTCGAGCGGGATGGCAATTCCTGGAGTGTGGTGACCACAACCTCCGAAGCCCGTCCGATCTCTAAGCGGAATGAGGACCGGTCGATCACCGCACTGGTCGAAGATGACGATACCGTGCTCGCTTCTGTCGCGCAGGACCACGAGGAAACTCTGGCCTACGTGCGCCGGGCCGTGGGCAAAACCTCCGCACCACTGCACAGTTACTTTGCACTGGTTGCCGATGATCCATCCGTGCAGATCGTCTCGATCGCGCAGAAATGGTACGTCAACGAAATGCTCAAAGGCACCGAGCACGAAGGTCTGCCGATCCTGTCGGCAGCAGCGCCCTTCAAGGCCGGTGGCCGGGGTGGTCCTGAGTATTTCACCGACGTGCCGGTCGGCGATGTTGCGATCAAGAACGTGGCGGACCTCTATCTCTATCCCAACACCGTGCGTGCGGTGCGGATCACAGGCGCGGAGGTGCGCGGCTGGCTGGAACGTTCTGCGGGCATGTTCAATCAGATCGAGGCAGGTGCAAAGGATGCGCTCCTGCTGAACCCCGCGTTCCCGTCCTACAACTTCGATGTGATGGATGGCGTCACCTACAGGATTGACCTGTCGCAACCGTCGCGGTTCGACCCGAAAGGTGTCGAGATCAATCCGGATGCCGCGCGCATTGTCGATCTGGCCTTTGACGGCAAACCGGTCACGGACGATATGGAATTCATCATCGCGACCAACAACTACCGGGCCTCTGGCGGTGGCGATTTCCCGGGTGCCAAAGGCGATACGGTCGTCTTTGAAGCCCCGGACACCAACCGCGACGTGATCGTACGGTATATCGTTGAACAGGGCACAATTGATCCCAAGGCAGATGCCAACTGGTCCTTTGCGCCGCTGGACGACACCACGGTTCTGTTTGAGACCGGCCCGAAGGCACGCGACTACATTGATGATGTGAAAAGCCTGTCGCTTGAGGATGCAGGCGAGGCCGCGGACGGCTTTGCCGCCTTCCGGATCAACCTCGGCAAATGATCAAACCCCGCCGGCGGCCCCACAAGGTCGCCGGCGGACGGTATTTCGGGCCGTTCCTTACCCCACCTTAACGTTTTCGTGCCAGTTTTCCGCCCCGGAAGGGCTGGAGTGAACGCGGTATGGAAGCACCCGGGGTAAATGAGGCAACGGACTGGAACAGTGTGATCCCGCTGATCCAGGCCCGGCAGCGCGATATCGCAGCGCGCTCCGGCACAGAGACGGCGCGGATCAGTGAGACCGGCGCCAATTCGTTGGTCAACGGCGGGTCCCGCGCAGCGGCATCACGTTTACGGGCAGAACCTTCGGAAAACCTGAACAAACCAACCGACGAAGCAAGCAAAAGTGCCGCGGCGTCGATGAATGACCTCACAGATGCCGAACAGCGTACCGTTGACGCGCTCAGTGCACGTGACGGTGAGGTCCGCCGCCACGAACAGGCCCATGCCACAGTGGGCGGTTCCTACGCATCCGCTCCCAGCTACACCTACCAGGTCGGCCCGGATGGCAAACGCTATGCCATCGGGGGCGAAGTGCAGATTGATGTCTCTCCGGTCCCCGACGATCCGGCCGCAACCATTGCCAAGATGGAGGTCGTCAAAGCAGCCGCTCTTGCGCCGGCAGAGCCCTCTTCGGCGGACCGCAAAGTTGCCTCTCTGGCCGACGCTCAGCGCGCACAGGCGGCAGCCGATCTGACCGCGCTCCGGGCCGCCGAGCGACGCGGCGAGGTGGATCAGCGCGCCTGACAGCCGCTCCCGTGCTCAGACTTCTTCTTCTGACTGCTGCCGCCGCCAGAGCTGCGCATAGCGTCCATCCTGCGCCAGAAGCGCATCATGGGTGCCCTGCTCTATGATCTCGCCTTTTTCCAGAACAATGATGCGGTCCGCCTCAGAAATCGTGCTCAGCCGGTGCGCGATGGTCAGCACCGTACGCCCGCGCCCCGCATGCATCAGCGCATCCTGGATCTCGGCTTCGGTCTCTGAATCCAGCGCGGACGTCGCCTCGTCCAGCAACAGAATGGGCGGATCCTTGAGCAGCGTACGCGCAATACCAACGCGCTGCTTCTCACCACCCGACAATTTCAGCCCCCGTTCGCCCACCGTAGTGTCGTAACCATCCGGCAGCGACAGGATGAAATCATGGATCTGGGCCGACTTTGCCGCCTGCTCAATTTCTTCTGGCGTGGCCCCGTCGCGCCCGTAGGCAATGTTGTACCTTATGGTGTCGTTGAAGAGCACCGTGTCCTGCGGGACCACCCCGATAGCCATGTGCAGGCTTTTCTGCGTGACTTCGCGCACGTCCTGCCCGTCGATGCGCAACGCACCGCTGCCCACGTCGTAGAACCGGAAAAGCAGCCGCCCGATGGTCGATTTCCCAGACCCGGTCGAGCCGACAATCGCCACCATTTCACCCGGTTCTGCCGTGATGGACACCCCCTTCAGAATAGCACGGTCAGCGTTATAGCCGAAATGCACATCATCGAGCTCCACCCGCCCGCCGGACACATCAAGATCCCGCGCGCCTGGCGCATCAACAACCTCCGCCGGTTGCTCCAGCAGATTGAACATCTCGCCCATATCCACCAGCGCCTGCCGGATTTCACGGTAGACTGTGCCCAGAAAGTTCAGCGGTACCGTGATCTGCACCATATAGGCGTTCACCATCACGAAATCGCCCACGGTCAGCGTGCCGTTCTGCACACCGATTGCGGCCATGATCATCACACCGACCAGCCCGCCGGTGATCAGCACCGACTGGCCAAAGTTCAGAAATGCCAGGCTGTAACTGGTTTTGATCGCAGCCTGTTCGTATTTTTCCATCGCCGCGTCGTAGCGACCTGCCTCACGCTGTTCCGCGCCGAAATATTTGACCGTTTCAAAGTTCAGCAGGCTGTCGATGGCCTTCTGGTTGGCATCCGTGTCCTGGTCGTTCATCTCCCGGCGCAGCTTCACGCGCCATTCTGTCACCGCAAAAGTGAACCAGACATAAAGGCCGATGGTAACGGCCACGACGAGCAGGTAATAGAAATCAAAAACCACGGCGAGGATGATCCCCACCAGCATCAGTTCCAGAATGAGCGGCCCGATTGAAAAGAGAAGGAACCGCAGCAGGAATTCGACACCTTTGACCCCGCGCTCAATAATCCGCGACAGACCGCCCGTCTTCCGGGTGATGTGATACCGCATGCTGAGCGCGTGAATGTGGTTGAACGTTTCCAGCGCCAGCTGCCGCAGCGCGCGCTGTGCAACCCGTGCAAACACCGCATCCCTCAGTTGCTGGAAACCAACCGTCATCAGCCTTGCCATGCCGTAGGCCACTGTCAGGCCAACCGCACCCAGTGCCAGCATCGGCACTCCCTCTTCGGCCAGCGCGTCCACGGCACCCTTGTAGAAAAACGGTGTCGCGACCGAGATCAGCTTGGACAGGATCAGCATACCCATAGCCCAGACCACACGCCTGCGCACCCAGGGTTTGTCGGCGGGCCACAGATATGGCGCGACCCGGCGGATCGTCCGGATACCGGAGCGCCGTTCTTCCTGTTCAAGGGTCTGATCGGCCCCGGTTTTGTCGGCCTGTGCTGTCGTGTCAGATGGCATGAAGGGTCCTGCGCAGTCTCAGAGCGCACTACCTAATTCACATCTGCCCGCTTTGCCAGTGACGCACCGGTATTTCCTCAAAGAAGGTCCCGGTCACCCATCATCGGGCAGGTCGAAAATCTGCCCCGGATAGATCAGGTCCGGATCACGGATCGACGACCGGTTGGCCTCGAAGACACGGACATAAAGCAGACCCTCGCCATAGCGTTCACGTGCGATCGCCCAGAGCGTATCCCCTGTCTGTACCGTTACAGCACTGACAGGGCCTGCCTCGTCGTCGGTGGCTTCGGCCAGCACCTCGGGTGCTTCACGCTTGAACGGCGTTTCCAGACGGCTGGTCACCGCCCCCTGCGCATCCAGCGCATCAAGCCGCAGCGTATAGACGCCCGGTACGACATCCGGCACATCACCCCGCCAAGCTCCGTTTTCAGCCGTCGGCAGCGTCACACGCGCCACATTATCGAGGTAGACGCGCACGGACACGTCATCCCTGCCCGCCCGTCCTGCAAGCTGCACAACCCCGGTGTCAGAATACCCGATGGTATCCAGCCGAACGCTGCGGGGTGCCGCGGGCGCAGTATCCAGCAGAGCCACGCCCTCTTCGGTCGACTGCAACACAGCGATCTGTTGTTGCACGGGCTCCGCAGTCGCCTCCGCGGCCGGCTGTGGCGCTTCCGCCTGCGCGACCCCGGTCTGGCTTTCCGCGTCTGCAGTTGTCTCAGGTGCCGGTTGCGGATCGGTGGCCTGCGCAATGGTCGCAGCCTGTTGCGGAGCAGCCTCCTCTTTCGTGACTGAAGCTACCTCAGCTGCGTCTTCAACCGGCTGGGGCGCCGGGTCCTGCTGGGACTCAGCAACAACAGATTTCTCAGCAGGTGCCGTTTCGGCAGGCGCCGGTGTCTCGGATGCAGCGGGTGTTTCCACGACTTCAGCCGCCTCTGCAGGCGCCTCGGGTTCGGCCTGCAGCCCGGCAACCACATCGCTGACGCCCTCCTGTACCGCGCGGGCCGCGTCGGCAACCTCTTCCTGAACTTCCGCGACGCGCGCGGTCACGTCTTCCGTAACCTGCGCCGCACTGTCTGTGACACTCTCCTCAACTTCTGCGACGACTGCCGCCACCCTATCGCCGGCATCCTCTGCCTGTTCCGCAACATCCCCGGCCACGCCAGAGGCAGCATCGGCAACGCCGGCCACCACATCACCGGCAGTGTCCGCTGTGTCTTCGGCGGGGGCAACTTCCTCTGCCGGGGCATCCACGCTCTCAGGCGCAGCCGCAATCACTGCTGGCGCCGGAGCAGGCAGCGGGGCAAGGATCACGTCTGCCGCTGATGCGACGACACTGTCCCCTGAACCGGTTTCCAGCGTCAGAACCCGCGCCGCATCGCTCGGCGACAGCGAGGCCACTGCCGCGAAGGCACCACGAGCATCCGTCACAGCCGTCGCCACTTCTTCACCATCAATCAGGATGCGGACCGTCTCTCCGGGTGCCGCACGACCAGCAATGACCATCAGCCCGTCCGCGTCGACCCGCACTTCATCCACCGATGGCGCAATCACCGGGGCGGGTGCATCATCTGCCCCGGCCACCTCTGCCTCTTCCGGTTCCTCGGGTGCTGCCTCTTCTGCCGGCTCCGCTTCTGCAACGGGCTCAGGTGAGGTCTCTTCTGAAGACGCCTCACCGGTGTCCGTACCGGAGGTTTCCGGTGCGACCAGCGCGGCAAGATCTTCCTGCGTAGGCGCCGCATCATCCTGCAGCCCGAGATAGGTCCCGGCCGCGATCACAACCGCAATCACGATCCCGGCCGTCAGCAGCCCTGAGCCCCCTTTTGCGGCGGCTCCCCCCTTGTCGCTCATAGTCTTTTTCTCTTTCCGGTTGGCAGCCTTACACGAGCAGACGCGCAGACATTGAGCCTACATAACAACTGCTCTATCAGGGGTCAAAACCCCGTCGTTCAATTTCAGGACATCACGTCCGGAAAGGCTCCCCATGCGTACCGCATCCATCTGTGTTTATTGTGGCTCACGCACCGGCGACGACCCGGCCTTTATGGAGGAGGCCACAGCCATGGGAACGGCGATCGCCTCCGAAGGCTGGCGGCTTGTCTACGGCGCAGGGGATGTCGGCCTGATGGGCGCTGTTGCCCGCGCGGCCCAGACCGCAGGGGCCGAAACCTTTGGTGTGATCCCCCAGCACCTAGTCAACTGGGAGGTCGGAAAGACGGACCTGACGTCATACGTCGTCACCGAAACCATGCACGAACGCAAGAAAGTCATGTTCATGAACTGCGACGCCGTTGTGGTTCTGCCGGGCGGCGCGGGATCGCTGGACGAGCTGTTCGAGGTTCTGACTTGGCGCCAGCTGGGGCTGCATGAAAAGCCCGTTTTTCTCGTGAATACAAATGGCTACTGGGATCCGCTCCTGGCACTTCTGCAGCATGTGACCGACCGCGGCTTTGCCGGCGACAGCCTGCATGGCTACTACACCGCCGTGCCCGACACGGGTGCCGCCCGCGACGCTCTGCGCGCGGCCCTGTCCTGACGCAGACCGGACACCGAGTATATCGCCAGTGCTGTCCAGATGAGCGCGAAGGCCGCCATGTGCCAGCCGGTAAAGAGTTCGCCAAAGAGGAAAACGGCGACTGAAAACTGCAGCGTCGGATTCAGATAGAGCAGCAGACCAACCGTCGACATGGCGAGACGTTTGGAGCCGTAAGAGAACAGAATGAGCGGCACCGCCGTGACCGGACCGGACAGGATCAGCAGCACCGCCGATGTCGCGTCCCCGCCGAAGACCGCGCCCCCGCTGTGCCAGGAATGCCACAGCAGCGCAAAAGCAAGAGGCGACATCAGCATCACCTCGGCCGTGACCGACACAACCGGACCGGCGGAGATGTATTTTTTGACCACCCCGTAAAGGCTGAAACTGATTGCCAGGGCCAGCGCCGTTGTTGGCACCGACCCGAGTCCGAGAACCAGCACCAGAACCGCGCCTGTCACCAGGGCAACGGCCACCCATTGCGCTGTGGTCAACCGTTCTGCAAACAGCACCCGCCCCAGCAGGATCGCGACAAGCGGATAGATGTAGTAGCCCAGCGAGGACTGCGTCGTCTGGCCCACCTGCACGGCCCAGATGAATATGGCCCAGTTGACCGCGACCAGCACCGAAGCCAGCAGCATCAGACCAAAAGTCCGGCCCGTTCCCATTGCGTCCCGGACCGCCCGCAGACGGCCCTGCACAACAAGCACAAAACCAAAAAGGACAAGCGACCAGATCAGGCGGTGTGCCAGAACATCAAGCGGCGGGACGTGAGAGAGCGCATTGTAGAACACCGGGGAAAAACCCCAGATCACCGCGGCCCCGCCAATTGCGGTCACGCCCATTACTGTGTCGCTGGTCTTCACGGCCACACCCTTTCCTGCTGCCGTACATGCGCCTCTTGCCGGAGCGGCACAAGAAAAAAGGCCCCGCGCTCAGCACGGGGCCTTTCTGTCTGACACAGTGGCGGGATCAGAGGCGCGAGGCCACGTTTTCCCAGTTCACCAGATTGTCGAGGAAGTTGGTCAGGTAGGCCGGACGTTTGTTGCGGAAGTCGATGTAGTAGGAATGCTCCCACACATCGCAGCCCAGCAGTGCCGTCTGACCGAAGCACAGCGGGTTCACACCGTTTTCGGTTTTGGTCACGGCCAGCGATCCGTCCGCGTTTTTCACCAGCCAGCACCAGCCGGAGCCGAACTGGCCCGCACCCGCCGCGGAAAACTGTGATTTGAATTCGTCGACTGAGCCAAAGCTCTCAGTGATCGCTTTTTCCAGCTCGCCCGGCATCGCGCTCTCGCCCGGCCCCATCATTTCCCAGAACTGGTTGTGGTTCCAGAGCTGGCTGATGTTGTTAAAGATACCGTTCTGGGCGACGGCGTTGGCGTCATAGGTGCCCACGATGATCTCTTCCATCGATTTACCGGCCCATTCGGTGCCTTCGATCGCCTTGTTACCGTTGGTCACATAGGCGTTGTGGTGCAGGTCGTGGTGGTATTCCAGCGTTTCTGCCGACATGCCCTTGGACGCGAGCGCGTCGTGTGCGTAAGGAAGATCAGGAAGTTCAAAAGCCATTTGGGCCCCCTATTGGTTATTCGATGGGTATAGTGGGACATGAAGTGCACAGCGTTAAGACTTCAAGCCCCTTTTGCCCAAAACACACGCAATTGGCGATTATTCGGTGCGGATCGTACACTTTCCGCGGCCGTGGAACCGGTTTGAATAGCCCTCAGGGGTCGCATTCACAGTGATCGTGTTCTTCTGTTTGTTGATCTTTGCCGTATAGCTGAACGTCGTCGCCACCTCGTTGCTGGCGCTCACCGTATTGTCGAGGCGCCAGTAAATGCTCAGCCGGCGGTCATCATTCCGCTGCACCCGCGCGGGCATCGGTTTTTCGTGGAAAGTGAGGATGACCGGATCAACGACGATGACCGACCCGTTGTCCTGCACGACCACGTTGATCTTTTCAGGAATCCAGCCCGGCCTGTCGCGTTTTGACGGAATATCGCAATCGTAAATATAACCGCTCGCCAGAGCTGGCAGCGAAGTGGAACAGGCGACCAAAATCGCCAGAAGCGTACTTTTCATTATGTATCCCAGGTTGAACTGTCGCACTGAGCAGCGGATCACGTCACAGGCTTACCTGTTGTTTTCGCTGCATCATCTGCACCATTTCACCCGGAACGGGAAAGCTCAACCTTTGGTTAAAAAATGGTTAACCTCGGAGCCCTCCTGCGCCGCAACGTTAAGCAGATCCCAGACATACCGGGCCTGACTGCGGAAACAGATCAGGCGGAAACTGTCGTCATCGGGCATCCAGACTGCCGCGGCAACCTGCGCCAGACGCGTGCGCCGGAACATGCCCGGACCGAACCGGTCTGCCGCCAGATCCACCGGGCACAGCTTGGCCATCACATCGCGCGCATGCGGGCCACGCACCGCGAATGACGCACGCGCGTCCGACACGTTCACCGCCAGCATATGTGCCTTGCCCGCAGCTTCCGTCAGCGCGCTGACGGTTGCCTCTGCCGCGCCGTAGCTGCAGAGGATCAGCAGCTCGTCAGGCGACATCCAGCACAGCGTGAAATCGTCCTTTGCGGCAATCCGGCCCGCATCAGGCACTGCCATGCCGCTCACGGCCTTCACCGCCTTTTTCACCCCCGCTACGGAAAGGTCCCCGCGCAGCGTGACCATCCCCTGCAGGGCGGCCTCGGTTACCTGCGCGATCCCGACCTGCGCCTCTGCGCCACCCAGTGCTGTTACCGGATCAGACATTCTGCTTTTCCCCCTCGGCGTCATAGAAAACCGGATCGACAATACGGGCTTTGAACGTCGCCCCCTCTGTGCCGGGGAACTCGATGACCTCACCCATCCGGTCCGGGCCGTCCTGCACCAGTCCCATGGCGATACCCCGCCCCAGCGTTGCCGAATGATAAGTCGAGGTCACCCGCCCGATCACGTTGCGCTGACCGTTGGCATTGACCCCGGTGCCGGTGGCATAGGCCCCATCCGGCAACACACCGCCCGACAGCGTCTCCAGGCCAACGAGTTTCCAGCGCTTCGGATCCGTCATGTGGCTGCGTTCCTGCGCGCGTTTGCCGAGGAAGTCCTCTTTCTTCTTCGAGATGGCCCAGTTCAGACCCAGATCCTGCGGAATGACCGTGCCGTCGGTCTCGTCACCGATCATGATAAAGCCCTTTTCAGCCCGCAGAATATGCAGACATTCTGTGCCATAAGGCATCGCGCCGAACTCGGCCCCTGCCTCCATCAGCGCATCCCAGAACGCCTGCCCCTGACCCGCGCGGACCGCGATCTCATAGCTCAGCTCGCCCGAAAAAGAGATCCGGTAAACCCGCGCGTCAAAGCCGCCGATCTGCCCGTCTGCCCATTCCATAAAGCCCAGCGCGTCACGCGACACATCCATGCCGCCCAGCTTTTCCAACACCTTGCGCGCATTGGGACCGACAACAGCAACCTGCGCACATTGTTCGGTGACATTGGCCACCCAGACGTTCCAGTCCCACCACTCGGTCTGCAGCCATTCTTCCATATGCTGGTGGATGCTCTCGGCCCCGCCCGTGGTCGTGTGGCACAGGAACGTATCCTCGTCGATACGGGCGACGACACCATCGTCGATCAGGAAACCGTTTTCCGAACACATCAGGCCATACCGGCATTTGCCCGGCTTCAGCGTCGACATCATGTTGGTGTACATCATGTCCATGAATTTGCCCGCGTCTGGCCCTTTGACGATGATCTTGCCCAGCGTCGAGGCGTCCAGCAGGCCAAGGTTGCGCCGTGTGTTCAGCACCTCGCGGTTCACAGCCTGCGACACGGTCTCGCCGTCCCGCAGGAACGCATAGGGCCTGCGCCACTGACCCACCGGCTCCCAGTGCGCGCCATTGGCATCGTGCCAGTCGTGCATCGGTGTGCGGCGGATGGGCTGGAACACCTCACCGCGCGCATCACCTGCAATCGCGGCCAGAGAGATCGGCGTATAGGGCGGTCGGAACGTGGTGGTCCCCACCGCCGGGATCTCAGACCCCAGCGCCCCGGCAAGCGTCGCCAGTCCGTTGATGTTGCTCAGCTTGCCCTGATCCGTGGCCATCCCGAGCGTCGTGTACCGTTTGGTATGCTCGACGCTTTCAAACCCCTCCTGTGCTGCGAGCTGCACATCGCTGACTTTGACATCGTTCTGATAATCCAGCCACGCTTTGGCCCGGTGGTGATAATCGGCCTGCGCGGGCATCAGCCAGACTGGATCCATCGGGGCTTCTTCTGCGGCCTCACCCACCGGTGCTTTTGTCCGGCGCGGGGTGAAGCCCGCAGCTTTCGCCGCAGCTTTACCGGCGGCATCCGCGTCCGAAACGGTTTCGTCCAGTCTCATCAGCCCGTTAGCGCTGCCAGCGGCGGTCACAAACGGCCTGCCATCGGCCCCCGTCGGCGCTTTATCCACATCCGGGCGGAACATCGCCTGATCCGTGTCCCAGCGCAGTTTGCCACCACAGTGCGACCACAGGTGCACAACCGGTGACCAGCCCCCCGACATCGCCACCGCATCGCAGGCGATCTCTTCTGTGACAGCGCCTGCACCTTCCTGGCGGCAGACCTCCACGCCAGTGACACGCTTGCCGCCTTTGACCGCCGCAATGCCGTGACCGGTCAGCACCCGGATGCCCAGAGCGCGGGCCTGCTGCATCGCCGGGCTGTCGAGGTCCGGCGAGCGCGCATCAAGGATCGCAGAGACCGTCCGGCCCGCATGATTCAGGGCAAATGCCGTCAGATAGGCGTCATCGTTGTTGGTCACGACAACCGTGCGGTCCCCTGCCGAGACGCCGAAATTCACCGCATAATCGCGCACAGCCGAGGCCAGCATGACGCCCGGAATATCATTTCCGGCAAAGGACAACGGGCGCTCGATTGCCCCGGTTGCGGTCACAATCTGCGCCGCCCGGATGCGCCACAGGCGGTGACGGGGACCGGGTGTTTCGGGCGCATTGTCCCGCAGCTGTTCGTAGCCCAGCACATATCCGTGGTCGTAAACACCGGCACCCATCATGCGGGTCCGCAGCGTCACATTGGGCATTGTTTCGAGTTCGGAAACGATTTGCTCCACAAATTCATCCACAGGCCGGCCGTTGACCGTGCCGCCATCCACCGGGGCCCGTCCGCCCCAATGCGCCGTCTGCTCCATCAGGATCACACGCGCACCGGATTTCGCCGCCATCAGCGCGGCCTGCAGACCGGCAACACCGCCCCCCACAACCAGCACATCGCAGAAGGCATAAAAGTGCTCGTATGTGTCCGCGTCGGCCTCTTTCGGTGCCTGACCCAGACCGGCGGACTGGCGGATAAACGGCTCGTATACGTGTTTCCACAGGGGCCGCGGATGAATGAACATCTTGTAATAGAACCCGGCGGGCAGAAAACGCGCCAGCTTCGTATTGATCGCGCCCACATCGAACTCAAGGCTCGGCCAGTGGTTCTGGCTGCGTGCTTCCAGCCCGTCGAACAGCTCGGTGGTCGTGACCCGCTGGTTGGGTTCAAAACGGCTGCCGTCGCCCATATTCACCAGCCCGTTGGGCTCTTCAGCACCGGAGGCCACGATGCCGCGCGGGCGGTGGTACTTGAACGACCGTCCGACCAGCATCTGGTCATTGGCCAGCAGCGCAGAGGCCAGCGTGTCGCCCTCAAACCCGCTCAGCTGGCGGCCGTTGAACGAGAAAGTCACAGGACGGCCCCGATTGAGGAACCGGCCGCCCGACGTCAGACGTGCGCTCATGAGAACTCCCTCCAGGACCAGCCGGGCCGTTTCTTTGAAATGGTTTTGCAGAGCTCCGCAGGCGGCTCCAGCGTCTGGGCCGGATAGGTGCCAAAGACCTCCAGCGTGGTCGTGCAGCGGGCTGCATGAAACCACTTGCCGCAGCCATAGACATGCCGCCAGCGTTCAAAATGCACACCACGCGGGTTTTCCCGCATGAACAGGTATTCCTCGAACTGCTCGTCGGCGCTGCCAGGACCATGCCGTTTCAGATGCGCCTCGCCGCCACCATGGAATTCAGTTTCTTCGGCAGTCACGCCGCAGACAGGACAGGTCAGGATCAGCATGGTGTGCCTCCGGTGAACGGGGTGCTGCACGCGGAAAAGGCGGGCGCCGTCAGACGCCCGCCACCGGCGGTCAGCTTAAAGGGGGTTGTGTTATTCGACGACAGCGGGCGCTGCAGCTTCCGGGGCAACCGGGGCGCCTTCGATGATGGCCGTGCCATCGGTCGCTTCAGGGTCCACCGGCACGGTGCCTGTGCCGAGAGCCGCAAGCAGCACCACGAAGGCGCCGATGACACCCAGCGTGATGAGGATGCCTTTGCCGCTGATGCCGTCACTGTGTGTTGTGTAGTCAGCCATTGCTCTGTCTCCTTGTTACGGGAGGCCAGTGTGACCGGTGCGCGGGTCCGCGCAATCCAGGCGGAAATCCCCGGTTGTTTTGGGCAGCAGCTGGCCGGATCGGCCCTGCCGTGTCGGCTGTCTGTTGCCGGTTTGGTGCCAGAGCGCTCTTCGGTTATAGTCGGGGCAGCGTCGCACAGAGGAGAATCGTGATGAGCAAGGAAATGATGGCCGTTCTGGTCTTTGGCGGTTTCGCAGCCATTGCGCTCATTATGCTGGTGCTGGAACGCCGTGGCATCGCCGCCCGCAAAGCCGCGCGCGGCGGGCGCGAGGTTGACGTGAGCAATCTGATTGCCTTCGGATCCGCCGCAGGCGAAGGCGCGCGCACCCATGACCGGAAAGACTGAGCGGTGACCTGGCTTCTGTGGGGTTCTGCGGCTCTGTTTGTGACAGGCGTGGGTCTCGCGATTTGGGAGCGCAGGAAAAAGCGCACGCTGCTGGCGCACGACCTGAATGCGACCGGACCGCAGACCGACGCTGACCGCGAGCGCATCCGGACCGAGGACGCCCTGATCAACCGCCACAGCTTCGGTGGTCACAGTGGAGAAGGTGACGTCCATTAGTGCGCAACCCCGGCGGCCACAGATTCGTCGATAAACCGGCCCTCGCGGAAACGGTCCAGCCCGAATTCATCCGTCAGCGGCCCGTGTCCTTTGGCAATCAGCTCGGCCATCGCCCAGCCTGACCCCGGCGTCGCTTTGAACCCGCCGGTGCCCCAGCCACAGTTGATAAAGACATTCTCCACCGGTGTTTTCGACAGAATGGGCGACCGGTCCCCAGTGACATCCACAATACCACCCCACTGGCGCAGCATCTTCAGACGGCTCAGCATCGGGAAAGTCTCGATCAGCGCGCGCACAGTTTCCTCGATGTGATGGAACGACCCGCGCTGGGTGTAATTGTTGTACCCGTCGGTGCCGCCTCCGATCACCATCTCGCCTTTGTCGGACTGCGACAGATACCCGTGCACCGTATTGGCCATTACCACTACATTCATGCAGGGCTTGATCGGCTCAGAAACCAGCGCCTGCAGGGCCACGGATTCAATCGGCAGCCGGAACCCGGCGAGACCCGCCACGTGACCGGAATTGCCCGCCACCACGATGCCCAGCTTGTCGCAGTCAATCGCGCCTCTGTTGGTGTCCACACCCACGACGCGGCCACCCTCGCGACGGATGGCCGTGACCTCGCACTGCTGGATCACATCCATGCCCATGTCCGAGCACGCCCGCGCATAGCCCCAGGCAACCGCGTCATGCCGCGCCGTGCCGCCGCGCGCCTGCCACAGCCCGCCCAGCACCGGGTACCGAGGCCCGGCAATATTCATGATCGGCACCAATTCTTTGACGCGCGTGGGTGTAATCCACTCGGTGGTGACCCCCTGCAACGCATTGGCGTGGGCCGTGCGCTGGTACCCCCGCACCTCATGATGCGTCTGCGCCAGCATGATCACCCCACGCGGGCTGAACATGACGTTGTAATTCAGATCCTGGCTCATCGTCTCGTAGAGAGACCGCGACTTTTCATAAAGCGCCGCCGACGGGTCCTGCAGATAATTCGACCGGATGATCGTGGTGTTCCGGCCGGTGTTGCCACCCCCCAGCCAGCCCTTTTCCAGAATGGCCACGTTTTTGATGCCGAACCGTTTGCCCAGATGATACGCCGTGGCCAGGCCGTGCCCCCCGCCCCCGATGATGATCACATCGTATTTCTTCTTCGGCTCAGCTTTGCGCCAGGCGCGTTCCCAGCCCGTGTGGTAACGTGCGGCCTCGCGGGCAACAGCAAAGACAGAATAGCGTTTCATGGCACCGGTCCCCGAACATGGCTGTGCGCCGGAATCGCACCGGCGCCAAGGTTCACTCTCTTCTGCCTTTCCCCGTGGAAAAGAGGATACTCAGCGCGTCACATCCTGACATGTTTGCGACACGCGGCGCAATTGCACAGAGCTGTGACGGGGCCGTGGCCTTTTGCCTCTTTTTACCCGGCCGCACAGCCGCTACATGTCAGGCCACAGTCTGAGGAAACACAATGACTTTCTGGATCGTCACAGCAGGCCTCGCGGTCATCATTTCAGTGCTCATTGCACTGGCGATGCGTGCGCCCCGGGCGGGCGGCGCAGAACCTGCGGCAGCCTACGATCTGCGTGTCTACCGTGATCAGCTGCGCGAGGTGGAAAAGGATCTCGCACGGGGCGTGGTGAGTGCTGCGGATGCGGAACGCGTGCGTGCGGAAATCTCCCGCCGTATTCTGGCCGCCGACGCCGCCCTGCGCGCCGAAGAAGCCGGCGAGGATGATCACAAAGGCGCTCCTGCCATCGTCTCTGCCCTGCTGGCCCTCGTGCTCATCGGCGGCAGCATCGGACTTTACACCCAGCTTGGCGCACCGGGGTACGGCGATCTGAGCCTGCAGGACCGTATTGCAATGGCCGAAGAGCGCCGCGCGGACCGCCCCTCGCAGGCCGCCGCCGAAGCCAGCCTGCCCACCGTCCAGACCCCTGCGAACGCCAGCCCCGATTACATCGCCCTTGTGGAACAGCTGCGGGAGACCGTAGCACAGCGCCCCGACGATCTGCAGGGCCATATCCTGCTGGCCCGCAACGAGGCCAACCTCAACAATTTCCCCGCCGCCGCGGAGGCGCTGGCCGGCGTGATCCGTATCCGTGGCCCGGAAGCCTCGGTGGTCGATTTCACCGATTATGCGGATATGCTGGTGCTGGCAGCAGGCGGCTACGTCTCGCCCGAGGCAGAAAACGCGCTGAACACCGCGCTCAGCATGGACCCGGCCAATGGTACTGCGCGCTATTACTTCGGCCTCATGATGGCCCAGACCGGGCGCCCCGATACAGCTTTCCGCATCTGGGACGGCCTGCTGCGCGAGGGGCCGCCCGATGCGCCCTGGATCGAACCGGTGCTGGCGCAGATCGAAGACATGGCCTTTCGCGCCGGCGTCAACTACCAGATCCCCGAAATCGGGGGTGGGCGTGGCCCCACCGCAGCGGACATTGAGGCGGCTGGCGATCTGAGCCCGGCGGAGCGCATGGAAATGATCGGCAATATGGTTTCGGGCCTCTCGGACCGGCTCGCCACCGAAGGCGGCCCGGTCGAGGACTGGGCCCAGCTGATCACCGCCCTCGGCGTACTGGGACAGACAGCACAGGCGCGTGCGGTCTATGACAATGCCGTGCAGGTTTTCGGCGATGACACCCGTGCGCTTGACCTGCTGCTGCGGGCGGGCCAGCGGGCTCAGGTTGCCGAATGATCTTTGAGACTCCCGAAGAATTTCTGGCGGCCCTGCCCCCGATGCGCAGCCTGGCAGGTCTTGATCTCGGCACAGCAACCATCGGTGTGGCGGTCTCGGATACCCTCGGGTCAGTGGCCACCCCGCTGCAGACGATCCGGCGCAAAAAGTTCTCGGCCGATGCAGCAGCCCTGATGAAAATTCTCGCCGCCCGCACCATCGGCGGCATCGTCCTGGGCCTGCCACGCAACATGGACGGCTCTGAAGGGCCGCGCTGCCAGTCGACCCGCGCCTTTGCCCGCAACCTCGACCGGCTCGACGGATTTGATCTGCCCGTTACTTTCTGGGACGAACGTCTGTCGACCGTGGCCGCCGAACGCGCGCTGCTGGAGGCGGATACGTCCCGAAAACGTCGCGCCGAAGTCATCGACCACGTGGCCGCCGGGTATATCCTGCAGGGAGCGCTGGACCGGATCCGCGTCCTGCGCACTCAGGAAGGAAGCTCATGACAGACGACATCTGGCAGCGTGACGAGGTGCCGAGCCCCTGCGTGAAGATCTGCGTTGTGCACCCTGAGGCCAGGCTGTGCACCGGCTGTCTTCGCTCGATCGACGAAATCACGCAGTGGTCGCGGATGTCGCCCGACGAACGCCGCGCTGTTGTGGACGACCTGCCCTCCCGCGCAGGCCTGCTGACGAAACGCCGCGGCGGACGCGCGGCGCGCCTGGCGCGCTGACCTGACGCGGGCATTCCCGTCCGAAACATCCGATTCTGCCATGATACCCGCAACGGCATGGCGCGCCCGACGCAGGCGTCTGCGGCGCGCCAAAACAGGCAATATCTGGCCTGAACGGCCAGATATTGACATAATTCTGGTCTAACGCGGTGCAGACATAAGAGAATATACGCGCGGACAACGACGGAGTGCCCCATGCTTAATTTCCTTAAAATCGGTGTGTCAGCGCTCGCAATCAGCGCATTTTTCGTCGCCCCGGCAGTCACAGTGATCACCGCAGACTACGCCTATGCCAAAAACGGTGGCGGAAACGGCGGCGGCAATAGTGGTGGAAACGGCGGCGGCAATGGTGGCGGAAACGGCGGTGGAAATGGTGGCGGCAACGGCGGCGACAACGGCAAAAGCGCCGGCAAAGGCGGGTCGGACGGCAAGGCAAAAGGGCTGGGCCGCAGCAAGGACAAGTCTGCCAATGGCAGGAGCAAAGCGAAAGCGGGATCTTTCCGCGACACGCTAAATGGCATCTTTGGCAAAAGCAAAAACAGCCGCACCGAAACGAAACAGGTTCGGCAGGCCTCAAAACCGACACGCAGCGCGCCGGAAGTAAAAGCCAGCCTGCGCCCGGCGACACGCCCGGTCAAAGGCACGCTGCACCCCAGCAATCTTGGCAAACTGAACGGCGCGATCAATTCCAGCCCGAACGCCAAACTGGCGCATCTGCGGAATGGCAACTTCAACGGTCCCGTAGGCCTTGCAGCAGCCCTTGCAGCGGCAGATGCCGGCCTGGCGGAACTGTCCGTCGACTTTGAAGCGGCGACTGAAACGCTGGCGCTCGCAGCGGCTTTTGAAGTGCTTGATGTGGCAGCCGGTCAGCCCACCGCAGAGGAGCGGCAGGCAGTTGCGACTCTGTCGGACCCCGATGCAACCGAGGAAGAAATCACCGCAGCGCTCGATGTTCTGGGCGCAGATATCACCGATGAGGAAATTGCGGCAATCAACGACTACCCCGAAATAACCGCTGATCAGGTCGCGGCAGCGCAGGAAGTTGTCACCAGCGACGACGGAACAGTCGCAACGCGGCCCGATGATGCGGCGGTTGCCTCCGCTGTGGCGACGCTCGACGCAGTCGGTGAGGCCAGCAGCGCAGTAAGGGAAGCTGAGGACGCTCTCTTGTCCGAGTACAAAGGGTCGCTTGACGCGCACGATCCGGGCCTTTCTGAAGGCGACGAAGGCTACATCAGCCCCGAAGAACAGGTCCTTGATGCCGTGCGCGCTTCCAACCCGACCCCGGAAGAAGTTGAAGAGGCACTGTCCAAGCCGGATGACGCCAGCGATACGGAAACCGGGGAACCGCTGGACCAGGCAGAACTTCTTGACGACACCAACCTGCCCGAAGAAAGCTGACTGGCGGCGCTACTGCGCCTGCAGTTTCCGCGCTTCCTCACCTGCCAGCTTCAGCAGGCTCTGCATGAACGGTTTCTCCAGATCATCGGTGCGCACTGCCGCATAGAGCCTGCGCGTAATCCCCGCCTTCGTCAGCGGGCGGGTGACATAATCAGAGGAATACTTGACCTCGCGCACCACCCAGTCCGGCAGCACGGA
The DNA here is from genome assembly GCF_042055075.2 of Roseobacter phycocola. GTDB lineage: Bacteria > Pseudomonadota > Alphaproteobacteria > Rhodobacterales > Rhodobacteraceae > Roseobacter. The sequence continues at coordinate 2,092,828 of NZ_CP194010.1, forward strand.
AACACCCCGGTTCGAGGCCACCAGAAGCAGGATCACCGCCGTCAGCTCTACCTGGCGGATGCCCGCGGGCTCCACTTTGGCCGGGATCAGCAACTGGCTGAATACATCCAGACGCGACCGCTCCACCGGATAGGTAATCAGCGTCTCGCCGCGGAAATCCACCGCCTCGACAAAAGGCTTCTGCGCCAGCGGATGCGCGCTGGAGGCCACAAAAACCGGCGCGTAATCAAAGAGTTCCACAAATTCAACGCCCGGCAGGTCTTCCGGATCAGACGATACCACCAGATCCACTTCTTCTTTCAGCAGCGCAGGCAGCGCGTCAAAGGCCAGGCCCGGCCGGATGTCCACATCCACATCGCCCCAGCTTTTGCGGAACTGCTCCAGCACCGGGAACAGCCACTCAAAACAGGCGTGACACTCAATCGCGATATGCATCCGGCCCGTGCTGCCCGCGCGCAACCCGCTGAACTCCTCCTGCAGCGCCTCAATCTGCGGCAGCACCTGTTCGGCCAGCTTCAGCAGCCGCAACCCGGCCGGAGACAGCTTAAGCGGCTTGGACCGCCGCACAAACAGCTCGACCCCCGCCTGGTCCTCCAGACCCTTGATCTGATGGCTCAGCGCCGACTGGGTGATGTGCAGCAGATCCGCCGCCCGTGCCAGCCCGCCTGCCCGGTGAATGGCCTGAATGGTGCGCAGATGGCGGAACTCAATATGCATGCCGAACTCATGTTAAAGATGAAAGTTATGAGTTTGTCTCATTATTCCGGATGTGGCACAAGATGCGAAATCAAGAGGAGCTCGCCCCGATGACAACACCCGCCGTATCCTTTGAGGTCTTCCCGCCAAGATCCATCGACGCCTCTTTCCGGCTGTGGGATACCGCGCAGGCGCTTGCGCCGCTGGAACCGCGCTTCTTTTCGGTGACCTATGGCGCGGGCGGATCAACCCGCGACCTGACCCATGACGCCGCTTTCACGCTGCGCAAGACCTCCGGGCTGCCGGTGGCTGCACATCTGACCTGTGTCGGTGCCACAAAATCGGAAACCATGGCCATCGCCCAGCGCTTTGCCAAAGCCGGGGTCACCGACCTTGTGGCTCTGCGCGGGGACCCCCCCGAGGGATCGGACGGCTTCACACCGCACGAAGATGGTTTTGCCAGCTCGGTCGACCTCATCAGTGCGCTTGCGGAAACCGGGCAGTTCACCCTGCGCGTCGGCGCCTACCCGGAAAAGCACCCGGAGGCGCGCAGCCAGCAGGACAGTATCAACTGGCTGAAAGCCAAAATCGACGCAGGCGCGGCCGAGGCCATCACCCAGTTCTTCTTTGAGGCCGAAACCTTTCTGCGGTTCCGCGATGACTGCGTCAAAGCCGGCATTGACGCGCCCATCACGCCCGGCATCCTGCCGGTGACCAACTGGAAAAACGCCCGCGCCTTTGCCACCCGCTGTGGCACCAGCGTGCCTGCCTGGCTGGACCAGGCCTTTGAAACTGCGATCCGCGATGACCGTCACGACCTGCTGGCGCGCGCGGTCTGCACCGAGATGTGTTCCGAGCTGGTGGATGAGGGCGTGGAAAACCTGCATTTCTACACACTGAACCGTCCCGAACTGACCCGCGAAATCTGTCACGCGCTCGGCGTCACCCAGGCGGCTACCGGTGTCCGCGACGTTGCGTAACCTCTTGAGCACAGTGAGCTGACTGCCTAGCCTCCGGTTGAACAAAGTCCGGAGATCAGCATGACATTTGCCGCAAAATCACCCAGCGATCTGCTGCCCCCCGAAAAGATCATCACCATGTCGGGTCTGGAGTTTATGCAGGGCATTCTGGACGACAAAATCGCCGGAGCGCCGATTGCTGAAACCCTCGGTTTTGATCTGCTGGAGGTGGCCGAGGGCCGCGTCACTTTCACCGGCACCCCTGCCTTCGGCGCACTGAACCCCAGCGGTGCCGTACACGGCGGCTGGTATGGCGCACTTCTGGACAGCGCGCTTGGCTGTGCTGTGATGACAATGGTGCCCAAAGGGTCCGTCTACACCACGCTGGAATACAAGGTAAATATCGCCCGCGCCATCCGGCCCGGCACAGTGGTGGACTGTGTGGCGACCGTCGATCACGCGGGCCGCTCAACCGGTGTGGCACACGGCGAAATCCGGGGCCGCGAGGACGGCAAACTCTATGCCACCGGTTCGACAACCTGCATCATCATGAAAATCTCCTGATCTTCAGGTATTACCTTAAAAAATGGATATAAATTACCAATTTTTATGGCTTTTAATCTGAATTATAAATGGCAAAGTACCCGGGTCAGCAAGACCTGAATCAGGAAAATTCCTTCCGTGCAAACACTCCGTCTCGCCGCCACAGCATTCCGCGCAAACCTGCTGTTCCTGCTGCTTGTGCCCGCCCTCAACATCGGTCTGGAAACATTTGGCCTGGGCGGAGGTGCGGCAGGCGCAAAACTTGTCCTGTCCGCCTTGATTCTGTTCATGCTGCACCGGACCATATTGCTGGGCAGCCCGTCTGGCGCAGTATCACCCGTTGATCCGGTGCTGCCGGATACGGATTACCCTGCGCAGCCAAAACTGAAATTCTGGCTTTTGATGGCCGGTATTTCGTTGATGGGGATCTTTCTGATACTCGGGTCCTACACGGTGATTCAACCGCTGGCCGCCCGTCAGAACCTTGGCCCGGATGGGCATATCGGGCTGGCACTTCTGGCAGCTCTGATCCCCTACTGGATTTTTCTCGCCCTCTTCGGCACAGCCGTTCCCGCCGCGGTGATCGACCACAAGGCGGGTCTTGGCCCGGCGCTGAAGCGCGCACGGGTGTCGTTTTTCCGCTTATTATTCGGGCTTTTTATGGGTCCGGGACTGATCTGGGTTCTTTTACTCGTCCTTGGAGCCCTGCTTAAAACCGTTGGGGTCTATAGTTACGACTGGATCCACCTGTCTGACTTCACGGCCATGGGCCTGGTGATCGAATTCCTGCTCTTCGGGTTCGGTCAGGGGTTCGCCCTGGCGGTTACGGCCGCTGTGCTGTCACGGGCCTATCTGCGCGGCCTGCATCAGGCGGAAAACGCCGCGCCCTGAGCACCCTGGCAGCGCCGGTTTCCGACCGGCTGCACCAGCCCGCCTGCCGCTGATCTCAGCCCGGATCGATGTCCAGGCCCTCGTGCCGCGCCAGTGCCCGGCAATAGGATGTCCAGTCTCTGAAATCCTGCGTAAAAACGTAGAGCGCGCCCTTGTCCGCCCAGTAATTGCATTTGCCGCGCCAGGTCTCCGCGACCCAGGCCCCAGCGACCGCACGCCCTTCGCCGTGCGCGCGGGTATAGGCCGCGTCTTCCCAGACACCGGCCATCCGGATGAGGCGCTGTTGCGCCTCGCCTTCGGACACCCATTCCGCGGCGACAGCATAAAGCGCGCCGCACTGAACCATGCTCTCGCTGATAGGCTGGCCGCCCTGCACCGGAACAGCCAGTCCTGTTATCAAAATTGCTGTACCAAAGAGCTTTGACATGCCGATCCGTTGTTTGTCCTGTGCGCAGGCTACGATGGGAAGGTGGCTGAAAAAGGGCGGCGTCAGACCGTCCTGCCGCTCACCCGCCACCCGGTCGGTTTGGGCAGCGCTGCCTGCCGTATTGCAACGCTGTCGTGCACCCGTTCCGAACTGTCCTGAAGCGACAGGCGCGGACGGCGCGACACAAGCCAGCGCCCGTGCCCCCGGAAGGTGCCAAGCATCGGCGCGGTCGCGTCCCGTGCAAACCGCTGGGACCAGCCGGCGGGCAGCGGCAGACCGCGTTTCTGCGCCTGCTCCAGCATCCAGACCAGTGGAATATTGGCCAGCGGCCGCGCCGGCTCATACCCGCCCAGCTGCCCGCCCACATCACCATGGGTGCCGGGAAACCACAGCTGCTCCACACGCCCCGGATACCCTTCGGGCGTTGTCCACAGAACCGGTGAATAGGCCACACGCGTCTCGTCCAGCGCCAGCGCCTGATACCCCGCCCGCACGTTGTGGCTCAGTTCATGGTTATGAAACGCATGCTTTTTTTCAGAGAGCCGCCAGAGCCAGGGCATATTGATGCCCAGCGATTTGACCGTATCCCAGACGCCGATCATCTCGATCTCCGTCACATCATGACAATGCATCCTGGAAAACACGCCCGCCGCGTCGCTGGACGGATCATTCTGGTAGTGCCGGTAAACCTCGCGGATATTGCGCTCGGTCGCCTCTTCGGCGCGCAGCAGCCCCACCAGATCAATCACGCCCGCAAGGCTGCGCACCGCGTAGGCCCCGCGCGAATAGCCCAGCAGGAAAATCCGGTCGCCCGGCCGGTAGCGCGAGGCGAGATAGCCATAGGCGCGGCGGATCTGGCGGTTGATCCCCCGCCCCATCATCACATCCAGCGCAGACCGCCAGCTGCGCCACTGCACGCCCGGCTCATAAAACAGCGACACCTGATGCCCCGTTTCGCGCAGCAGCTTATACGCCGTGCCCGCATTGGTCTCACAGCCGGGCTCCAGCGAAGACAGCGTGCCATCCAGGATCACCACATGAATAACGGGACCCCGCCTGGGGCCGAAATCGCTGGCCGGACGGCGCCATAGACGCGTGCCCAGCCAGTCGACTACTCCGTTATTCCGCAGCGATACCCTCACTGTTCAGAAGCTCCCATACTTTGTGCGGCGTAAAGGGCATGTCGGCCTGACGTACCCCCCGCGCCCAGAGCGCGTCCTGCACCGCATTGGCCACAGCGGCCAGCGCACCCACGGTGCCTGCCTCGCCACAGCCCTTCATCCCCATGACGTTCGCCGTCGATGGTACCGGTTCAGACGTAAATGAAATATTGGGCACGTCATCGGCGCGCGGCAAGGCGTAGTCCATGAACGATGCCGTGAGCAACTGGCCGTCTTCATCATAGACAACATGCTCTGTGATTGCCTGGCCGATCCCCTGAACAACCCCGCCATGCACCTGACCTATGGCCAGCATCGGATTGATAAGATTGCCAAAATCGTCAACGACAGTATAACGGTCCACAGCGGTCACTCCGGTCTCCGGATCCACTGTTACCTCTGAAATATGGCAACCGTTGGGAAAGCTGCGGGCCTCCAGCTTTGCACGTGCCTCATGGCGCAGCAGATCATCGCGGCCCGCGCTGCGGGCCATCTCTGCCACCTCCAGCATCGTGGGCGTCAGGTTCGACCCCTCGGCCCGGAACCGTTCATCATCAAAGGTGATCTCTGACGCCGGAACGCCCATTTCGTCCGCCAGAAACGCCGTAAAGGTCTCTGTCATAACTGAAACAGTGGCCAGCGTGGCATTGTTCTGCACAGTGACCGAACGCGACCCGCCGGTCCCGCCGCCCTGGGCGATCCGGTCGCTGTCACCCTGCACAACACTGATCCGGTCCGCCGGAATCCCTGTCTGATCCGACAGGAATGTCGCATAGACCGTCTCGTGGCCCTGACCTGTGCTTTGTGTGCCGACATAAATCGTCACGGTGCCGTCCTCGTTGAATTCGACGCATGCGCCTTCCGAAGGATCGCCCAGAATACTTTCAATATAGTAACAGACGCCGATCCCCCGCATCAGACCGCGCGCAGCATCCGCGTCGCGGCGTGCCGCAAAACCCGCAATATCGGCCTCTGCCTCGGCCCGCGCCTGCACCCGGCCAAAGTCTCCCACGTCATAGGTTTCGCCGGTCGCCGCCTTATAAGGAAACTGATCCGGACGGATGAAGTTGATCCGGCGCAGCTCGAACGGGTCCACCCCCAGCTCGCGCGCCGCCCGGTCCATCAGCCGCTCCAGCACGTAAATCGCTTCGGGCCGCCCCGCCCCGCGATAGGCATCAACCTGCACCGTGTTGGTGTAATACCCCTCCACCTGCAGCCAGGTGGTCTGCACATCGTAACAGCCTGCCAGAACCCGGCTGAAGAGCTGCGTCTGAATGGGCTGGCCGAATTGCGAATTATAGGCCCCGAGGTTACAGCGCGTGCGCACACGGTACGCCGTGATCTTATGGTTCTCATCGAATGCAAATTCGGCAAGCGATGTCAGATCGCGCCCGCCGTTGTCACTCAGCATCGCCTCCGTCCGGTCAGACGCCCAGGCCACCGGCCGGCCCAGCGCGCGCGCGGACTGCGCGCACAGGAAATACTCTGGGTAGGCAAAAGCCTTCATGCCAAAGCCACCGCCCACATCAGGAATGGTCACGCGCACCGCTTCCGGGTCCAGCTTCAGCGCTTTGGCCAGCTGCGCCTTGTGCGCCCAGACCCCCTGTGCGCCCAGCGACACATGCAGGCGCGCGCCGTCCCATTCCGCAAAGCACCCGCGCGGCTCCATCGCGTTACAGATGATCCGGTTGTCGCCCACATCGAGGGACACGGTGCGCGCCGCCGCCTCAAACGCCGCCTCAGTCGCGGCCTCATCGCCCATGCCCCAGTCAAACGCCAGGTTCTGAGGGGCCTCGGGATGGATCACCGCATCGCCCGGGCCGACGTCCATATGCGCGTCCAGATCATCGTACTCCAGTTCAATCAGCTCGGCGGCATCGCGCGCCTGATCCAGCGTTTCCGCCACCACAAAGGCCACCGGCTCGCCCACGAACCGCATACGTTCCTTTGCCAGGATCGGGCGCAGCGGGTTCGCCCCATCCGTGCCATTGCGGTTTTTCACAACGCTGGCCTGCATGGAAATGTCCATGCCCGCCGCCTCCAGGTCCTCCACGCTCAGCACCAGGTGCACCCCGGGCGCAGCACGCGCCTCTGAGAGGTCGAGACCGGTGATCACGCCATGTGCCACCGGCGCGCGGAACACGAACCCGGTCAGCGCATTTTCCGGCGCAATATCCGCGACATAGCGGCCCTGACCGGTCAGAAAACGTGTATCCTCAACCCGAACAACGGGCTGCGATCTGCCAAATTTATCCATGGGGGGGGCTCCTTCGGGGCGCGGGGTGGTGGTGCTGTGTCAGCAGGGTGTCGCGGACACTCAGCCGGCAGGACGGGTCCCGCCGATCTCCTTCATATAGTCAAGAAGCCAGCTGCGAAAAGCCCTTGCCGCCGGTCTCATCGCATTGCGGTCCGCGCAGACCAGAAAATAGCGGTCCGTGCCGGGCACGGCGATGTCCCCGCCACAGGGTACCAGGCCCGACTGCCGGACCACCAGATCGCTCGCCGGCGCCCGGGCGAGCATGACGCCTGCGCCCTGTGCCGCCATCGCCGCCGCCATCACAGTACTGTCCGCATGGATCAGTTTCAGCGGGGCGAGCGGCTGGCCCAGCTCATGCATCACATGCCGCCAGCCCGAACGGTGCGTGGCCACCTCTATCAGTGGTGCTGCGCCCAGGTCGCCAGGGCTCGCAATCTGCGCCGCCAGTGCGGGGGTTGCCACCGGCTGCAGCGTCTCGCCCAGCAGCGGGTCATAATCCCGCCCGAACTGCCCGGGCGTGCCGAAAACGATCTGCAGGTCGCTGTAGCCAGCGTCAAAATCCGAAGCTGCATTGCCCGTGTTCAGCGTCAGGCGCACGTGGGGGTGCCCGGCGTGAAATCTGTTCAGCCCACCCGCCAGAATACCATGCGCAAAGAGCAGCACCGAGCGCACAAAGACCGGCTGCTCTGCCCCGCTGCCGAAAATACCGGTTGTGGCTTCCTCGAGCAGCCCCAGCGACTGCTGTACCGTCGGCAGGTAGGACCGGCCCGGATCGGTCAGTGTCACCGAATGTGCGCCCCGCTCGAACAGCTGCGCACCCAGACGGTCCTCCAGCGCTCTGATCTGCTGGCTGACCGCTGCCGCCGAGAGGTTCAGCTCCTCCGCCGCCCGGGCAAAGCTTTCCGTGCGGGCCGCCACTTCGAAAACACGCAGCCAGTTGAGCGAGGGAACGCGGGACATGGCCCAAGGCTAAGTTAAACTTGGCCTCAGAGGCAAGAGGCACCGTGCTGCATTCCGCGTCATTGCTGCCAAGGTGCACCGCAACCATATAGGAGGAACCCGATGCCACCCCCGATCCCCCTTGAAAACGGCCGCCTCACCGAAGCGCAGTCCGCGCGGTACCGCCGGGATGGATATCTCTTTCCCATCCCCGTCATGTCTGCTGAGGAAGCAGCGGGCCTGCGGGACGGGCTGGAAACCCTGGAACGCGACTGGCTCGACAGCGATCTGCCGCTGCCGCTGAGCACTTACAAACGGGTCAACGCGCATTGTGTGATGCCGCTGGCCTGGCAGATCGGGCACCATCCTGCCATTCTTGATGTGGTCGAAGGCGTGATCGGGCCGGACATCATGGTCTATTCCGTGGAGTTCTTCATCAAAGAGCCGCATACCCGGCATATCGTTTCCATGCACCAGGACCTGACATACTGGGGTCTGGGCGAGATTGACGGGCTGGTCACGGCCTGGCTGGCGCTCTCGCCATCAACGCCCGCGTCCGGCTGTATGGATTTCGTGCGGGGCAGCCACAGAAACCCGATCCTGCCGCATGAGGACACGTTTTCAGACGACAATCTGCTCTCGCGCGGCCAGGAGGTGCGGGTGGATGTGGACCCGGACGACAAAGTACCGGTGGAAATACACCCCGGGCAGATATCGCTGCACCACGGGCTGATGATCCACGGCTCGGGGCCCAATACCACGGACGACCGGCGCATCGCTGCCGTGATCCGGTACTGCAGCCCCGCCATCAGCCAGCAGGTGGGCGACCGGGACTTTGCCGTGCTCGCCCGCGGCCAGGACCGCTTCGGCCATTTCGACAGGTTCGATGCCCCTCAGGCCCCCTTTACGCCCGCCTCGCTTGCCACCTACGATGAAATCCGGCGCGCCCAGGCGGCAACGATGATGAAGGGCGCGGACAAAAAAGGAGATCTCTACGCATGATGGACAGGGTCAGCTTTACACAGATGAAGGATGGCACGGCCGAGGATTATGCCTTCCTGACTGAACACGAGACCGAATACACCCGCGGCACCGCCGACCGCCTGCTGGAGGCGATGGTGAGCCTGGATGCGAGCCTGTCGGGTTATCAGGTCACGCGCCTTGGTCATTCGCTGCAGTCGGCCACCCGGGCGGAACGGGACGGTGCGGATGTGGACTGGATCGTTTCTGCGCTGCTGCACGACATCGGCGATATCTACGCGCCCTATAACCACGACGAATATGCGGCGACCATCCTGCGGCCCTTTGTGCGCGAACAATGCACCTGGGTGGTCGAAAAGCATGGTGATTTCCAGATGATCTACTACGGGCACCACGTCGGCGCAGACCCGCACAAACGCGACAAATACAAGGGCCATGCCTATTTCGACGATTGTGCGGCGTTTTGCGAACGCTGGGATCAGGCGAGTTTTGATCCGGATTATGACATGCTGCCACTGGAGCATTTTGCACCGATGGTGCGGGCGGTCTTCGACCGCGCCCCCTATGACCCGGAGGTCATTCGCCCGGGCGTGCGCGTGCCGCTGGTGACCCGCTGATACCGCAGGACAAGGGCCTGGCGCAGGCCCGCCCATCGAGGGCGACCCTGCGCCGCCCGGCGTTGCCGGGGGTGCTCAGCACCAAAAGACGGCGCAAACTGTCCGGCTGACCTTTTCCTCCGCCGCGCCTTCGGCTAGATGAACGCCCAACGCGGACAAAGGATACCGTCATGGCGCTCGACAAGACATTTGACGCAAAAGAAGCCGAAGCACGGCTCTATGCTGCCTGGGAAAAAGCCGGGGCTTTCAAAGCCGGGGCCAATGCCTCGCGCGACGAGACCTTTTCCATCATGATCCCGCCGCCCAATGTGACGGGCTCTCTGCACATGGGCCATGCCTTCAACAACACGCTGCAGGACATCCTGATCCGCTGGCACCGCATGCGCGGCTTCGACACGCTCTGGCAGCCCGGCACGGACCACGCAGGCATCGCCACCCAGATGGTCACCGAACGCGAGATGGCCGCCAATCAGGAACCGTCACGCACCGAAATGGGGCGTGAGAAGTTCCTCGAAAGGGTCTGGGAACAAAAGGTAAAATCCCGCGGCACGATCATTGGCCAGCTCAAACGTCTCGGCGCCTCCTGCGACTGGTCGCGCGAAGCTTTCACCATGGGTGGCGCCCCGGGCGACCCCGAGGCCGGCACCGGCGCGCCGAACTTCCACGACGCCGTCATCAAGGTCTTTGTTGATATGTACAACAAGGGCCTGATTTACCGCGGCAAGCGGCTGGTGAACTGGGACCCGCATTTTGAGACCGCGATCTCTGATCTGGAGGTCGAAAACATCGAAGTCGACGGTCACATGTGGCATTTCAAATATCCGCTCGCGGGCGGCGCCACCTATGAATACATCGAGAAGGATGAGGACGGGAACGTCACCCTGCGCGAGACCCGCGACTACATTTCGATCGCCACCACGCGACCGGAAACCATGCTGGGCGACGGCGCGGTAGCAGTTCATCCGTCAGATGAGCGTTACGCGCCAATAATCGGAAAACTCTGTGAAATTCCCGTTGGTCCGAAAGAGCATCGCCGCCTGATCCCGATCATCACCGATGACTACCCGGACCCGGATTTCGGCTCGGGTGCTGTCAAGATCACCGGCGCGCATGACTTCAACGACTATGAGGTCGCAAAGCGCGGCGGCATCCCCATGTACCGCCTGATGGACACCAAAGGGGCGATGCGCGCCGACGGGGGCCCCTATGCCGAGGCCGCCGGCATCGCCATGGCCGTGGCGCAGGGAAGTCAGACCCTGTCGGAAGCTGAAGCCGATGCCGTGAACCTGGTGCCGGACGAGTTGCGCGGGCTGGACCGTTTCGAAGCGCGCAAACGCGTGGTCCAGCAGATCACCGATGAGGGGCTGGCCGTCATGCAGGTCCAGCCGGTCATCGACCCCGAAGACGGCCAGGAAAGCAGCCGGCTGGTACCGCTGGTCGAGTCGAAGAAGATCATGCAACCCTTTGGTGACAGGTCCAAAGTCGTGATTGAGCCGATGCTCACAGACCAGTGGTTTGTGGACACAGCACAGATCGTGCAGCCCGCGATTGACGCGGTCCGGTCGGGTGAGACAGAGATCTTCCCTGAGCAGGACAAAAAGGTCTATTTCAACTGGCTGGAGAACATCGAGCCTTGGTGTATCTCGCGGCAGCTCTGGTGGGGGCATCAGATCCCGGTTTGGTTCGGCCCCGCACCAGAAGATGTTAAGCACTTCGCTTCCGACCCCAAGTCTTACCCCGTTGGCAAGCCGATAGAAATTTGCGCGGCCAACGAGGTCGAAGCAATTGAAATGGCAAAAACTATATACGGTGGTGACGTGCAGATATTCGCCACCAACGATGGCTTCGCGCATGTTTCTGGACCGACCGGAGGGCCAGCGGAGGTAACGATAGGGCGCGACCCCGACGTCCTTGACACCTGGTTCTCCTCCGGCCTATGGCCCATCGGCACGCTGGGCTGGACGGGCGATGCAGAACAGGATACGCAGAACGACGCACTACAGAAATACTTCCCCACCTCCACGCTGATCACCGGCTTCGACATCATCTTCTTCTGGGTCGCCCGGATGATGATGATGCAATACGCCGTGGTCGGACAGAAGCCCTTCGACACCGTTTATGTGCACGCCCTCGTGCGCGACGAGAAGGGCAAGAAGATGTCGAAGTCGTTGGGCAATGTGCTCGACCCGCTCGACATGATCGACGAATATGGCGCGGACGCCGTGCGCTTTACGCTCACCGCCATGGCCGCCATGGGGCGTGACCTGAAACTCAGCACCGCTCGTATCCAGGGATACCGCAATTTCGGCACTAAACTGTGGAATGCATGCCGCTTTGCAGAGATGAACGAAGTCTTTGCCCATCGTACGGCGCGCACCGACGTAATACCGACGTCATACCGACCCGAAACCGACGTGACACAGGCGGTCAACAAATGGATCATCGGTGAGACGGCAAAAGTGCGCGAAGAGATCGACGCGGCACTGCAGAATTACCGGTTCAATGACGCGGCGAACGCGGCCTACGCCTTTGTCTGGGGCAAGGTCTGTGACTGGTATCTGGAGCTGTCGAAGCCGCTGCTGCAGGACGATCAAAACACTGAATTTGCTGCGGAAACCCGTGAAACCATGGCCTGGGTCCTGGATCAGTGCATGATCCTGCTGCACCCGGTCATGCCTTTCATCACCGAAGAGCTCTGGGCCGCGACAGGCTCCCGCGAGGGCATGCTTGTACACGCGGACTGGCCCGCCTACACAGCCGGCGAGCTGGTGGATCCGGACGCCGACCGCGAAATGAACTGGGTCGTCTCCCTGATCGAAGCCATCCGCTCCGCCCGCGCGCAGATGCACGTGCCGGCGGGCCTCTATGTTCCGCTGATTGTCACCGACATCGACGCCACGGGCCGGGCAGCATGGGACCGGAATGAAGCGATGATCAAACGGCTGGCGCGGGTCGAAGACCTGACGACGGCAGACAGCTTCCCCAAGGGGACCGTATCGCTTGCCGTCCAGGGGGCTTCCTTTGGTCTGCCTCTCGCGGAGATCATTGATATCTCGGAGGAAAAAGCGCGCCTTGAAAAGTCACTGGGCAAGCTTGCGAAAGAGCTGGGCGGGTTGCGCGGGCGCCTCAATAACCCGAAATTCGCCGCCTCTGCACCTGCAGAAGTCGTGGAGGAAACCAGGGCGAACCTGGCCCTGCGCGAAGAGGAAGAAGCACGTCTGAACGAGGCGCTCGCGCGGCTGGCGGAACTGGGCTAAACTGCGTGCATGCGCAGTTTTCGTTCACTGATTGAGCAGCAGATCGCAAAGGCCAGGGCGGCCGGGCAATTGTCCGGACTGGAAGGCGAAGGCAAACCACTGCCGGAACGGCCCGTGGAAACCAGCGAAGAGGCCGCACTATCTGCAGGCATACGGATCATGGCCGAAGCAGGCGCCCTGCCGGAAGAGTTTCGGCTGAAGAAGGAGCTTGATGCTGTTCGGGAAACCTGTAGCGCATGCCAGAGCGACGCAGAGCGCGGTAAGCTGATGCGGCGCATTGCAGACCTTGAACTCAGATACGGCATCGCACAGGAAGCGCGAAAAAAGTTCATGAAATAAGTCGGTTAAGATATTTGCAAACAAGTCATCTGCATTTTGCAAATAAGACACCAATCACTTAAAAACAGGCGCCCGACCTGCAAATTGCGCCGCGACCACTTCCATCTGCTCTCGCGTCCCCAGAAGCCGGGCCTGCGCTTCCGCTTCGGCGATAAGGACCTCTCCTGGCGTCATGTCACGGACGTCGCCCATCAGTTTTTTGGCCGCACGAATGGCTGCCGGACTCTTCGCGGCAATCTGTTCCGCCAGCGCCTCGGCTGCCACCAGCGGCTTGTCTGCAATGGTTGTGACCAGCCCCCAGGTTTCCGCCTGCGCCGCACTGACCGGGGTCGCTGTATAGACAAGCTGGCGCATGACGTCATCGCGGACGAGCGACGGCAGCAACAGCATGCCGCCCATATCCGGGATGATACCCCATTTCATTTCCATGACCGCAAGCTTCGCATCAGGCGCCGCAATCCGGATATCAGCCCCCAGAGCCAGTTGCAGACCGGCGCCGAATACAGAGCCTTCGAGCGCGGCGATCACCGGCATTTCCAACCGCCTCCAGGACATCACAACTTCCTGCCATTGGTTCGTGGTGCCCTGTCCATGCGTGCGCGGTACGATCAGCTCCTGCATGTCCTTGCCGATCATGCTGCCCAGACTGCCCAGATCAATTCCCGCACAGAAAGTGCCCCCGTCTCCTGACAGAACCACTGCCCGCGCGTCAGATGCCGCAACGACACCTGCCGCGGCAATGATGCCGTCGATCATCGCCTGATCCATCGCATTCTTCTTGTCCGCCCGCGTCAGCACGACGTGAGCAATGTGATCTGTGACCGTTACGCCGACCCGGGACATTGCCTGCTCCTTTATGCTGACGCCAGAAAACCGCAGTTGCAGCACCATTGCCAGTGAAACGTCGGGGCAAACGACAGACTTGCTCAAACCGCCAGGCTGGTTTTAATAGAGGCAATGACACACTTTCGACTGACATCGCTGGCCGCTTCGCTGCCCGACACAGTACCCTTCGTCGGCCCCGAGACCCAGGAGCGCAGCCGCGGGCATCTGTTTGATGCCCGTCTTGGTGCCAACGAAAACGTCTTTGGCCCTTCACCCAGCGCGATCCGTGCCATGGCTGAGACGCCGCAGTGGATGTATGGCGATCCGGAAAACCACGATCTGCGATACGCGCTGGCTGATCACTACAGCATCAGCCCGGATATGGTCATGGTCGGTGAAGGCATCGACGGGCTGCTCGGATATCTGGTACGGCTCATGGTCGGCCCCGGCGATGCGGTTGTGACTTCTGACGGCGCTTATCCCACGTTCAATTATCATGTGGCAGGCTTTGGTGGCGAACTCCATAAAGTGCCTTACAGGCGCGATCACGAAGATCCGGTGGCGCTCTTCCGAAAGGCCGCGGAAACGGACGCCAAACTGGTATATCTGTCCAATCCCGACAATCCGATGGGCAGCTTTATCAAGGGCACCGAACTGCTGGAAGCGCTGGATCACTTGCCCGAGGGAACGCTTCTGGTGCTGGACGAGGCATACATTGAATGTGCACCGGATATTGCCGAAATCCCGCTGGCCTGGGATGATCCGCGCATCATCAGACTGCGGACTTTCTCCAAAGCCTACGGGCTGGCCGGTGCACGGGTCGGGTATGCTATCGCTGCACCTGAACTCATCGCGGCGTTCAACCGTGTGCGGAACCATTTTGGCATGAACCGCGCGGCTCAGGAGGGCGCGCTGGCAGCTCTGCATGATCAGACCTGGCTGCGGTCAGTGCTGGCGCGCATCGTTGCCTCGCGTTTCCGGATCATGGAGACCGCGCGCGACTGCGGGCTGAAGCCCCTGCCCTCTGCGGCGAACTTTGTCTGTATCGACTGCGGGCATGACGGCCCGTTTGCGAATAAAGTGCTGGATCATCTGGTCGACCACGGGGTGTTTGTACGCATGCCGTTTGTTGCACCGCAGAACCGCTGCATCCGGATCAGCTGCGGTACGCCCGCACAGATCGAAATTCTGGCCGATGCCCTACCACAGGCGCTGCGGAAAGCAGAAATTAGCTGACGGAGAGGCGAATGGTCCTATACTGTTTCAAAGGCAGCTGAAGAGGACCTGATGCGCGACCCGACACCCGGACGAGCCCCGAATTTCACCGGCGCCTGTATTGTGATGTTCGGCGTCAATCTTGGCTGGGTCCTGCTTTTGTTTTTCGCGATATATGGCCTCGCGGCAGCGGTCTTTTTATGTCTGGTCGTGAACCACTGGCTCAACTGGTTGGAAACCCGTCGCAGAACGGCAGAACAGGCTTTCGGAAGTATGACGCAGGAAAGCGCCGGGTCACGCCCCGGCGATCACCGCTGAGGCGGCTTCCAGCGCACCGGAGCCGTGCGGAATATCCAGCGCGCGGAAACCGGCGTCCATGCCGCCCAGCAGCCCCATGATCATCTGTCCGTTCACGTGTCCCATGTGACCCAGCCGGAAAAACCCGTGCCATGCCGGGTCGCCGGCAGGCGCCATGCCGAGCCCGATCCCCAGCGTCAGCGCCAGGTTCTGCTCGGTCCAGTCGCGCAGCGCGGTGGCTTGCGGGCTTTCCAGGCGCAGTGATGTCACCGCGTGACTGCGGTGTGCGGCATCGCAGATGTTCATCTCAAGGCTGCCCTCCTGCCCCCAGGCATCACAGGCCGCCCATATGGCCCGGGCGAAACGCGCATGGCGCGCCCAGACCGCCTCCATCCCTTCGGCCATCAGCAGGTCGAGTGCGACGCGCAGTCCGTAAAGGTGATGTGTCGGGGCGGTGCCGTTCCAGTATTGCCAGAAACCGTCCGGTGCAGAGCGCGGCTCCCAGTCCCAGTAGCGGCTGACACGGGGCATCCCTGCCCGGACCGCTGCCGCACGATCATTGAAAAACACGAATGACATGCCTGCCGGCACCATCAGCCCCTTCTGGCACCCGGTGACCATGACATCCACGCCCCAGTCGTCCATTTCAAAGACATCGCATCCCAGTGACGCGATGCAGTCGGCCATCAGCAGTGCAGGATGCCCGCAGTCATCAAGAACACGGCGCAGTGCGGCAATATCGTTGCGGACGGAGGTCGAGGTATCGACATGCACGGCCAGAACCGCCCTGATCCGGTGGCTCGTGTCGGCCTTCAGCGCCTCGGCGATCCGGTCCGGCTGAACCGGTGCCCGGTCCCCGAATTCGACAATCCGTGCTGTGGCCCCCAACCCTTCGGCCATGTCGGCCCAGCCATGCGCGAAATGTCCCGTGGCCGGCACCAGAACCTCATCACCCGGCGCAATGACATTGGACAGGGCCGCTTCCCATGCCGCGTGCCCGTTACCGATGTAAAGCGCCACGTGGCCACTGGTGCGGGCGACCTTCTTCAGATCCGCCACGATATCCGGCATCATCTCCGGCAACTCACCGGCATAGATGTTTGGCGACGCCCGGTGCATTGCCTGAAGCACGGCATCGGGGATGACGGATGGCCCGGGAATGGCCAGATAGGCCCGGCCCGACGGGGGCGCCGAAAACTGTGGCATAACTGCTGTCCTTTTTGTCACGGGTGACACTAGCCTCCGCGTGGGCGGCGTCAATCACCTATGCCATGCAGCAGCGCAGTCTTTCAGAGCAGCCGGGCTCAGCGGCGGTAGCGGCGGGCCAGCACGGCAACGTCCGCACCACCGAAATAACGGGCAAGCGTCCACAGATTCCGCGCGCCCCGGCGCAGCCATCCCTGTGCGTGATACCGTTCGGGCGATGTTTCCGCGATGGCGTCGATGCGGATCAGTCGCCCGCGCAACGCTCGTGCGATCGCAACGTCTTCCATCAGAGGCTGATCCGGATACCCGCCAACCGACTGGTACAATGCCCGTGGCAGCAGCAGACCCTGATCACCATAAGGCAGCCCCATCAGACTGCGCAGGTTGGCCCAGCCCGCCACAAGACGGCCCGCCGTGCCCCCCCGCGCAAAAGCGAGGCGAAACCAGCCCGCCTGGTCGGTTTCCAGGTGCCGGACAACCGGCCCGACCCAGTCCTGCGCCAGAGCAGTATCTGCGTGCAGCACCAGCAGCCATGCGCCCTGCGCCTCAGCGCAGCCGCGGGCAAGCTGCCCGCCCCGGGAGGCCTCGCCTGTGACAATCTCTGCCCCCCACGCACGGGCCACAGCAACCGTGTTGTCCGTGGACCCGCCGTCTGTCACGATCACTTCGCGGATCAGCCCGGCCTCAAGGCCCGGAAGAAGCGCGCTCAGGCATCCGCCCAGTTTCTGTTCTGCGTTCAGTGTCGGCACGATGACCGATATGGGTGCCCGCATGCTGGCTCGCCCCTTCCGTTTGGCGTTGCGCGCGTTATATGACACAGAGCACGCAAAGAGGAGCCCCCCATGTCCAATCGCCGCATCCTTCAACTCACAGGCGAAGATGTACGGGATTTTCTGCAGGGCCTGATCACCAACGACATCGCCGGGCTCGAAAAGGGGCTGGTCTATGCCGCGCTGCTGACGCCTCAGGGCAAATACATGTCCGATTTTTTCGTTGTGCCTCACACAGACGGCATCCTGCTTGACGTGTCCGAGGCACAGGGAGACATGCTGGTCCAGCGCCTGACGATGTACAAACTGCGCGCCGATGTCACAATCGCGCCCGCAGATCTGTACCTGCACCGCGGCACCGGTGATGTCCCGCCGGATGGTTTTGCGGATCCCCGCCACGCGTCAATGGGGTGGCGCGCCTATCGCGCGACAGAACAGACCGATGATACCACGGACTGGACGGCACGGCGCGTGGCTGAAATGATCCCGGAAAGCGGTACCGAGCTGACACCAGACACCTTTATTCTTGAGGTCGGGTTCGAGCGGCTCAACGGCGTTGATTTCCGCAAAGGATGCTACGTCGGTCAGGAAGTGACAGCCCGCATGAAGCACAAGACAGAACTGCGCAAAGGCCTCGCGCGCGTATCGGTGACTGGTCCAGCAGACCCCGGCTCAGAGATCACCGCGGGCGGGAAACCAGCGGGCACGCTTCTGAGCCGCAGTGGCGATCAGGCCCTGGCCTATCTGCGCTATGACCGGGCAAAGGATGAAATGAAGGCAGGCGACGCCACCCTGACCCGTAACGACATATAAAAAGCCCCGCAGCAGGCGCTACGGGGCAATCTGCAATTCTGAAACGCAGATCAGGCGCGCTCTGAATATTCCATAGTTTCGGTGTTCACGACGATCTCCTCGTCCTGGCCAACGAAGGGCGGCACCATTACCTTGACGCCATTGTCCAGGATCGCTGGCTTGAAGGAGTTTGCCGCTGTCTGACCTTTGACCACCGGCTCGGTTTCGACGATTTTGCAGGTGACTTTCTGCGGCAGCGTCGCGTTCAGCGCCTCTTCTTCATAGAATTCGACCACGATGGTCATACCGTCCTGCAGAAACGGGCGGCGCTCGCCCAGCAGCTCAGCGGGCAGCTGGACCTGTTCATAGGTTTCGGTATCCATCACCACCAGCATGCCATCGTCTTCATAGAGGAACTGCTGGTCCTTTTGCTCAAGACGCACCCGTTCGACCTTGTCGGCACTGCGGAAACGTTCATTCAGTTTGGAACCGTTGCGCAGGTTGCGGAGTTCTACCTGTGCAAACGCCCCACCTTTACCGGGTTTTACATGATCGACTTTCACCGCGGCCCACAGGCCATCATTATGCTCCAGAACGTTTCCGGGCCGGATTTCGTTTCCGTTGATTTTTGGCATGTGGCTCACCTGTGTCAAAAGGTTGATGAAAAGTTGATGAACCCTATATCTGGGAGGATTGTGGGTGACAAGACAACGATATGTCGTGTTGCACGTGCAGAAAGCTATGCAAATTGTGCATATAAGGCATGCAAATACGGGGTATCCGAATCGGCCAAAACCCGTCATAAGGGGCGTCACGCCGGAAAGACAAGAGCAAGAATAATGGAAAGGACGACGGATGAAAGATTTCGTTGACGGCACAGCCTTCAATAACGAGCAAGGCAATCGTGCGCGTAAACTTTTTGCAGCTGTGGTACTGGCTGCGCTTGACGACGCAATTGCGGACGACAAGAAATACGGCAACGGTCCGGAGCAGATCGCCCGCTGGGCACGCTCGCGCGACGGCCGCGAGGTTCTGAGCTGTGCCGGGATCGACCCGAACGAACGTGTTGTTCAGGGTCTTATGGAATTTGTGGGTAAAGGTGTGCGGACCTCCGTGGCGCTTTCCCGCGAGGAATCAGAGCGCCGCAACGCAGCGCAGCAGGCAGAAGCTGCCTGATAACTCACTGATTTTTCAGACAGAACGCGTCCCGGTTCGGGGCGCGTTTTTTCGTTCAGGCAACGCCGAACACGAAAAGCCACTGGCGCACGACCCAGAGTTCGGCGGCCAGTAACACAAGAACAAGCACCGACAGGCCCGCGCCGATACCGCGCCGCCATAGCAAAAATGCGGCGACGGTGGCCAGAAACGCCTCCACCGGTGCAACCATACCAGCCCCCTGCGCCCGGTCCCAATAGCTCAGCGGGCTCTCATAAACCCACCCGGTCAGCGGCCAGAAATGCGCCCGTCCATCATCGTGGTGCAGCGGAAAATCCAGGCAAAGATGCAGAAGTGCGGCACCGGTCAGCGCAATGGCCCAGGGTTTTCTGCGCCACAGAGCCAGCGCCAGCGGGACACCCCAGACAATAAATGAGTTATCAATCGCGAAAATCGTCTGCCAGGCATCTGAAAAGTAGAGTTCGTTGAACACACGCTGCGGCGGGATCGCAAAGATGTACATCGCACCCCCCGCAAGAAGGTAGAGCGACAGATCCGGCATCAGCGCCCCGAGAAGCGCCGCCGCAACGACCCAGCGGTCACCACTGCGCGCCATTGCGGCGGCCCCCAGCAGAAGATGTGCAGGCGTGTTCATCTTTGCTCCTTTTCTTTGCTGGGATCATGCGTCAGTTTGCCCGCAGAATGAAGAGGCGACAGATGCGCGGTAAAGCCATTATGATCCAGGGTACAGGCACCAACACGGGCAAATCCATGCTCGTGGCAGGACTGGCCCGCGCGTACCGGGACCGGGGGCTCAGCGTGCGCCCGTTCAAGCCGCAGAATATGTCCAACAATGCAGCCGTCACGCCCGGCGGTGGTGAAATCGGACGTGCTCAGGCGTTGCAGGCGATGGCGGCAGGTGTTTCTGCGCATGTCGATATGAACCCGATCCTGCTCAAACCCCAGACGTCGACAGGTGCGCAGGTGATCGTGCAGGGAAAGGTTGCCGGCACTCAGGAGGCCCGCGATTTCGGCCGCAACCGCGAAAGCCTGATGCCGCGCGTGATTGAGAGTTTCGACAGGCTGCGGGATGCAGCAGATCTGGTGCTGGTCGAAGGTGCGGGCAGTCCGGCTGAAACCAACCTGCGCACGCGCGACATCGCCAATATGGGCTTTGCCCGCGCTGCTGATGTGCCGGTGGTCCTGGCCGGGGACATCGACCGCGGCGGCGTGATTGCGCAGATCGTGGGCACGCAGGCAGTCATGGACGACGCCGACAACGCGATGATCACAGGCTTTGTGGTGAATAAATTCCGCGGCGACGTATCGCTTTTTGATGGCGGGCGCGATGACATCATTCACAGGACGGGCTGGCCCTGTCTGGGTGTTGTGCCATGGTTTGATGCCGCGCGGAAACTGCCCGCCGAAGACGTAATGGACCTGCCCGCTCGTGCGCAGTCGGGCGGCAGCGGTATAAGGGTGGTCGTGCCCCGCCTGCCCCGCATTTCAAACTTTGACGATCTTGATCCGCTGGCGGCGGAGCCTGGTATTGATCTGATCGTCGCAGAACCGGGCGCACCCCTGCCGCGCGAGGCGGATGTGATCCTCATGGTGGGCAGTAAGGCAACGCTCGGAGATCTTGCGGCCCTGCGCGCCGAAGGCTGGGATCAGGATATCCTGTCCCATGTGCGGTATGGCGGTCATGTGCTGGGTCTGTGCGGCGGCTATCAGATACTCGGGCGTCAGATCGGCGATCCTGACGGTATCGAGGGCCCGGCCGGGACAGCACCCGGGCTGGGACTGCTGGATGTCGAAACCACGCTGGTGCCCCGAAAAGAACTGGCGCTGCGCGAGGGGCGTTCACTGCTGCATGACACGCCGCTGACCGGTTACGAAATCCATATGGGTCGGACAACCGGACCGGACTGTGCACGCGGATGGCTCGATTTCGGCAAAGGCCCTGAGGGTGCTGCGTCAGCGGACGGGCGGATCCGCGGCTGTTACCAGCATGGAATTTTCACGTCCGACAGTTTTCGCGCGGCATGGATGCGGGACCTGGGCCAGACATCTGAACGCGCTTATACAACGGAAGTCGAAGAGACACTCGACGCCCTCGCGGCACATCTTGAGGCCACAATGGATCTGGATCAGTTACTGTCGATGGCCCGCTGAAGCCGGGGTCAGTCCAGTTCGCGCGCAGCAAGGGCCCGCATGATTTCCCGCCGGACCAGTTTGCGCACGTTGCGCGTGATGCGCTCTCCCAGATCGCCCTGAAGCTCGCGCCGGACAATATCGGACACCAGCGCCGTCAGCGCCTCCTCATCCAGGATCTGCTCATCGGCCGGGACTTCCGCCTGCGGATCAGAATGTTCCGCTTCAGGCTCCCCGGTTGCTGCGACCGAGGCCACAGGCTTCATCGGCTCCCCGCTGTCTGCAAGCGGCGCGCCGGTCCCGTCGAGGTCCACAGCATTCTGCAGAGACACTGCAGGTGCGCGTGTGCCGGCATAGGCATCGCGTCCGTCACCGTCCGGCTCCCAGTGCTCGGACCGCCGGGCAATCGCTGTCTCCAGCGCCGCGATTTTATCGGCCAGGCTGCTGGTCGCACGCGGCGCATCCGCCCGGTCGGCTTCGCTCCCATGGCGGATAAATTCAGGCACGGGCAAATCGCCGCCGTCACGGCCGTCCCGCTGAACCGCGTCTTCGGGCATCAGTGTCAGAACAGGTCTGAACGGCGTTTGCGGGGCGCGGGGGCCGGGCTCTTCAGCCGTCTTTCCGGTGACACGCTGCTGCGGTGACAGCACCAGCCGCTCGGCGTCTTCGCTATGTGCCGCGTCACCACGGCGGTTATCACTGACCAGACGCCGGATCGACGACAGGACATCTTCGACCTGAGAATTAGTTACCGGATTCGACATTTTGCACCACTCCTGCCCGGGTCAACTCTAACCCGGCGCCATCGACGGCACAATGCTTGTGGCAAAATGTCAGTTTTTTTGCAGAGACTTCAGGACCCGGTCCAGCTTCTGACCCTGTGCAGACCGGGCCACCGGCGCGTCTTTGACAAGGTTGTAGTAAGCCGCCGGATCATAGAGCTGAACACCAAGGCCAAGGTCTCTTGCCGTCAGACGACCCGTGGCCTGAAGCACAGAATAAGCCGCAACATAGACGTTGGCCTCTGCGGAAATCCGCGAGGTTTCCGCATCAAGCAATTCCTGCTCCGCATCCAGAACATCCAGCGTGGTCCGTGCACCCAGCTGTGCCTCTTCCCGCACACCATCAAACGCGATGCGCGCCGCACGGATCCGCTCCTCGGAGGCGGACAGGCTGGCGCGCTGCGCCGAAAGCTGTGCGTATGCGGAACCGACGTTCTGCGAAATCGTCTTCTGCACTTCAAAAAGGTTGCCGCGCTGCGCATCACGGGCGGCAATCGCACTGCGGATTGCGGAATCGATCAGACCGCCCTGATAGATCGGCCCGGACAGGGTGATCCCGATGCTGCCGGAATTTGTATAGGAACTGCTGCCGAGGTTCTCCTGACGGTTCAGCGAGCCATTGGCGCTCAGCCGCGGCTTGATGCCCGCCTTCGCCCGCTGGATATTCAGTTCGGCGGCGGCAACCGCATGCTGCGCTGCGCGCAGATCCGGGTGGACCTGCAAGGCCTGCGCACGCGCTGCTTCGACATTGCTGCCAAAAGACGGCAGCGACGGCGGCGCGGTCAGCTGCCCGGGCGTGCGGCCCACAACATTGCGGTATACTTCGATCGCCTGCTGCAGGTCACCCTGCGCGGTGGCCAGTCCGCTGCGCGCTTCGGCCAGCTGTGCTTCGGCCTGTGCGACATCGGTGCGGGTTACTTCACCTACTTCGAAGCGGTCCTGAGCCGCCCGCAGTTCCTGTTGCAGCAGATTAAGGTTGTTGCGGCGCAGTGCCACAAATTCACGCAAAGACCGGACGTTCAGAAATGCCGACACCGCGCTCAGAAGAACCTGCTGCTCAATGCTGATCAGCTGCTGGCGCGTGGACAGAACGGTTTCCTTTGCGGCCTCAACACCCAGCTGGGTGGCCCCGAAATCATACAGCAGCAGCTCAGCAGCAATACCGACAGACGCGTTGGTCGCTTCGATATTGTTGGTGGATGCCAGACCGGTCTGCGATGAAATACTCCGCGTATCACCAAAGTTGCGCGTCACACTCGCCGTATAGTTCACAACCGGCTTGAGCGCGGCCGCAGCACCCGCGACATCCTCGTCAGCGGCCCGCAAAAGCGCGCGGTTCTGGTCCAGCAGACCGCTGTTGTTGTAGGCGCCGACCAGCGCGTCAGCCAGCGTTTCGGCCTGTGCCGCACCAGCTGCCGTGATCACACAGACACCCAGTGCTGCGCGCTGCAGTGTTTTTCTGACCGCTTCCGTAATTGCCATACCTGCCATCCGTTTTGCCTCTGAGGTTTGCCCGGTCTTTTGCCGGCTCTGTTGTTCAGAATTCAAATGCTGCTTCGCGGTCGAACCCGGGCAACACCGGCGCACCGGCATTGAATGCCATCCGCCAGGAAATCGCGCCGCCGCTTTTACGTCCGATGCGCACCTCGCCCAGAGCGCCTTCAACGAAGAGACATGCGATGCGCCCGCCGTCCTTCAGCTGATCGGGCAGGTTCTGCGGCAGCTCGCGCACCCCACCCTGCAGGACGATTACGTCGTAAGGGCCATGCTGCGCGGCGCCTTCTGCGAGCGGGCCTTCGTGCATTATAACGTTGTCCGCACCGGCCTCTGTGAGTGCTTCCTGTGCGTCGCGGGCCAGGTCTTCATCTTCCTCAACCGCAACAACAGCCTCTGCCATATGCGCGATGACAGCCGAAGAATACCCCAGCCCCGTGCCCACATCGAGCACCAGCTCTGAATTCGAGATATCGAGGGCATCCAGCATCTTTGCCAGCGTCCGCGGTTCCAGCATCACACGGGAAGGCCCCAGTGACAGGTTTTCACCCATATATGCCGCCTCTCTGTGGCTGGCGGGCACAAAGTTTTCACGCTGGATCGTCAGCATCGCGTCAATAATGGGAAATTTCGTAACGTCGGACGGCCTGATCTGTGTATCGACCATCATTGTCCGCCGGGCTGCAAAGTCTGTCATGCGTCTAAACTCATCCGTTCAGAAAGTGTTCAACCAGATGTGGCACAGTTGCGGCGCTGCGGCAACGCCCGAGGAGCGAATTTTGGTAACCTGTGGCACTTGCGACCGCCCGTTTTATCGGTTAGCTCTGCGCGCACACCATCGGCGGCGAGTTGGCGGAGTGGTGACGCAGCGGATTGCAAATCCGTGTACACCGGTTCGATTCCGGTACTCGCCTCCACTATCAGCAGAATTTCATCGGTTTCCGGGCGCCATCTCCCGATACGTGCGACGCCAGTACTGCCGGCGTGTTCCTTGAGTGATTCAATACGCCGGGAAGCTGTCCCGACGGCAGCGTTCCATTGCCAATTCGCCGGTGATCGCCGCTGGCTGACTGTCGTCCTTCACACTCACCGGGTCTGATTGTGCGGTGCCAGGACGGCTCAGGCGTGACGATCCGTTTCAGCCAGAGCATCACGCAGCGCGTCTCCCGCCAGATTGATCGCGAGGACGCAGATGACGACGGCAAGACCAGGCCAGATCATCTGCAGCGGTGTGGAGCGCAAATGCACACGCGCATCCAGCAGCATTGACCCCCATTCCGGGTTTGGCGGCTGCACACCAAAACCCAGAAACCCCAGAGCCGAAATGCCCAGAATTGCCCGGGCAAAAGTGCCCGTCCAGACAACGGTCAGCGATGGGATGAGAGACGGCAGATAGTGCCAGCGGGCAACAGACCAGCCCGACAGTCCGGCCAACCTTGCCTGCACGACGTAGCCGCGGCTTTGCACCGACAGACCGATGCCCCTTGCGACGCGCGCATACCGCATCCAGCCGGTGACGCTGAGCGCGAAGATCAGGCTCCAGGTGCCGGCCCCCATCAGACCGGCGATAACGATCGCAGCCACCAGTTCGGGGAAGGCCAGAAAGGTATCGGTTGTCCGCATCATGATCCAGTCAGCAGCCCTTCCACCAAGGGCCGCGAAAAGCCCGATGGCTGTTCCGATCACCAGACTGATACCCGATATCAGGAACGCAAGGCCCAGCGACCATTGCGCACCATGCAGAAGACGGGACAGAATATCGCGCCCCAGGGCATCTGTTCCCAGCAGGAAATCAGAGGTCGGCGGAGATAAACGCTCGGGGATATTGATAGCCGTCGGGTCATACGGTGCGATCAGGGGCCCGAAGACCGAAATCAGGATGAACACACTTACCAGCAACGTAACACTACGCATTTGTCTCACCTATTCTGGGATCAATGACGCGGTAGATCAGATCGATCAAAAGGTTGATCGTCACAAAAACCAATGCCGTGAGCACGACAACGGCCTGCACGTGGGAGAAGTCGCGCGCGAGAACAGCCTGTACCAGAAACGTCCCAAGGCCCGGCCTGCCGAAGATCACCTCGACCAATACGAGGCCCTCCAGAAGGAAAGCGAGTTCGAGGCCAAAAACAGTGATAACAGGGATCGCGGCATGCGGGGCGATATGGTCTTTGCCCAGCCGTTTTTCAGCGACACCGCGCCGCCTAAAAGCCGGCAGAAACGGCTGGCCCCGCGCCTCGAGGATGCCAGACCGGATGATCCGTGTGAGAGAGGCGGCAACGCCCAGACCCAGCGTCATTGCCGGCAGGACCGCATGTGCGGGCGTGCTGGCGCCAAGCGCCGGGAGCCACGCCAGCTTGACAGCGAAGATCAGGATCAGGATCAGGCCGAGCCAATAAGCCGGGATGGCATTGCCCAGCGACGCGATGCCGACTGCAAACCGGTCCAGAAGCCCGCCCGGGCGCTTTGTCGCGATGACAGCCAGCGGCACGGACACCATCAGCCCGATAGCAAGCGCGGCAAAGGCCAGTGGAAAGGTGTAGCTCATCGCTGCCCTGAGGTCCGGCAGGACGGGGCGGCCCGTCACAGCCGAATAGCCGAAGTCCAGCTGCATCAGGGGCCCGAGCCACGCGAGAAAAGCCTGCCAGAAAGACCTGTTCAGGCCCACCTCTTTGCGAACCTGATCAATCACCTCTTCGGTCAGCAGTGCATCAAAACGGGCCATCGCTATGGCCTGTGCCGGATCGCCCGGCGCATTCCACAGCAACGCAAACGTGAGGAACGCCGAGCCGGACAGCACCACAACCGCGCGCAGAAACAGGCCGGCAATGAATCTGATCATGCTGCCGCCTCGAGCGCTCCAAGCGCAATTGCTGCATCACGCAGGGTGCGGCAGTATTCCGACCGCGGGTTCAGGGCAAAGGTATCTGCATCCGCGACTTCCTCTATGCGCCCGTCTTTCAGAACCGCAATCCGGTCGCCATGGGCAACGGCATAACCAAGGTCATGGGTGACAATGAGTGCGGCAAATCCTTCTTCAGCCTGCAGATCCGAGATCAGACGGGCTGTGTGTTTCTGGGTCACGGCATCGAGTGCTGAAAGCGGCTCGTCAAACAGGATCAGCGGCGGAGAGGCAAGGAGCGCCCGCAGAATTCCCGCCCGTTGCGCCTGCCCCACAGAGACCTGATCGGGACGACGGCTCAGCAATTCCAGCGACAGTTCAAGACCTTCGCAAAGGCGCTTCAGCCGACCTGTGGGCAGCGTGATCCGCTGCGCCACAACGGGCTCCATGACGGACCGGTGCAGGCTGAGGACCGGATTGAAAGCGGCGCGCGGTTCCTGCATGATCAGTGCTGGTCTGAGCCTGCGGAAAGGCGCTTCATTCCACGTGATCTGCCCGGTCGAAGGGGTCAGCAGGCCGAGAATTGCCGCGATCAGGGTGGATTTCCCCGCACCGCTTTCGCCGACAACAGCAAGTGTTTTGCCAGCGGGCAAAGACAGCGAAACATCATGCAATGTTGCGCGCGATCCGCGATGTACCGTGAGATTGCTTACCGTCAGCATGGCAGAGCCATCCAGTTACGGTGCGCGGAAAGCGCCCTGGCCGCCGCAGTCCGGGGCCGTTCGAGAATGTCTTCTGTACGCCCCTGCTCCACCAGATGCCCGGCATCCAGCAGCATCAGTGTATCCACCCGGCGCGCCGCAAGGCCAAGGTCATGGGTGATCAGGATCATCGCCGTGTCTTTGCCATCCAGATAAGTGCTCAGCAATTCCATCGTCGCCGCGGCGACTACAGGATCAAGCGCGGAGGTCGGTTCGTCCAGAACAAGCAGTTCAGGGCTTCCGATCAGCGCCATGGCGATGACGAAACGCTGCTGCATGCCCCGGCTCCAGCCCCAGGGACGTTTGCTCAGATCCCCGCCATCTATCCTGAGGGCCTCAAACAACCCGGCCTGATCCGCAGTCCCGGGTCTGATCCCCAGTGCCACCTCGGCTTCGCGCCAGTGAAAGGCCATTGATCTCAGCGGATCAAGGGCTTCGTCAGGGCTTTGCGGCACATGCGACACGCTGTGCCCCTGGGCGCGCAGATCATCAATCAGCGCATGGCCCAGGGTCGATTTCCCGGAACCCGAAGAACCCACGAGACCGATGCGGCTCCGCAATGGAATCTCCAGCGATATCGGGTGCAGGATGGTCCGGCCCGAGCGCACTGCGCTCAGGCCGTTTGCTTTCAGTGTCATTCAGCCAGTTTCGTCTCATGCGTGATCCAGTAGGTCTCCGTTGGATGCACCTGATAGCCGGTAAGACCGGGGACGCCAACATTGGTCTGGCTCACATGAAAGACAGGGATCATGGCAGCGTCGGACGCGATGATCTGCTGAACCTCGTCATAAATCGCCTTGCGCTTTTCATGCTCAAACGTCAGGCGCCCCTGATCCAGCAAGGCGTCCAGCCGGGCATTCGCAAACCCGCCCGAATTTGAGCCGCCATCAGATTTAAGCAGCGTTTCCAGCACCGCGCCGGGATCGCCCTGCGGCGTGGTAGCCCAGGCCTGAAGGAAAAGATCCGCCTCGCCCGCAGCAATCGCATCATTGCTGGCACCCCATTCGCCGACTGTGATGTTGGCCTGCACTCCGATGGCGGCAAGGAAGGCTTGCGTCAGCTCAGCCGTCGGCGGCAGTGCCGCCCGGGACGAATATGTCACAATGTCGATCTCAAGCGCTTCACCGTTCAGCATCCAGGTACCGCCCTCTTTGACGGCACCAGCCTCCGCCAGAAGTTCTTCTGCGCGCGCCGGATCGTAAGCGACAGGGATGTCAGCGGCCCAGCCTGTGCCCTTCGGATACACCGTGCCGGCTGCCTCACCACCTACACCGGACAAAGCCGCCTGTACGATGCCCTCACGGTCGATGGCATAGGAAACCGCCTGCCGGATCAGGGGATCAGCCATGGGACCGCTCGCCGCGTTCACAGTGTAGAAATAGAGCCGCGCCGTCGGTGTCGAAAACCCCTGTGCGCCTGTTTCCGTGATGCGTTCAAAGTCTGTTTCGGGATAATTGATTACCAGATCCACCTCACCCGCCTCAAAAGCCAGCGCTGCTGTGGCCGGATTGTTGGATACAACCACGCGCACCTCTTCCAGACCCGGTACGCCAAGGCGGTATTTCTTGTTGGCTTCGGCGCGATAAAGCTGCTCCGGCACAGCTTCTTTGAAGATGAAAGGCCCGGTCGCATTGATCGGGAAAGCATCAGAGGGTGTCCCAAGGATCGCAAGGCCCGGTTCGGAAAGCGTCCAGGGGAAAGCAGCATTCGGGCTGTTAGTCTCAAAAACGACCACCCTGTCGCCATCCGCAGACATGCCCGCGAGGTCGAGCAGGTTCGAGATGCGGGCATTGTGACCCGGGTGTTCCTCGTCAGAGACCGGAGCAATTGCATCGACAACAGCCTGTGCCGTCACCGGTGACCCGTCATGGAACAACAGCCCATCGCGCAGGGTCACACGCCATGTTGTCGGCGAAGATTGCTCAATGCCTTTTGCAAGGCGCGGATAAAGGTTCATGTCATAGTCGATCCCCATCAGCGTTTCGGTCACGCCGGTCTGGTTCGACATCCAGCCATTGTAGCCCGCGCGCGGATCAGGGACTTCGGCAGTGGGGCCAAAGCCAACGGAGACTGTAAGACTTCCTTCCTGGGCGGTCGCCGGGAGGGCTGTGCTGACAGCCAGCGCCGCAGCGCAGGTCAGCCGGGAAAAGAACGACATGAGCATTTCCTTCAGGTCATAGAGTTGAGTTTGAAATCGGTGGAATGCCGGTCACGGGCCAGGGTCCGGGCTTCGGCGTTTGTGAGGGAAAGGAGCGCTTCATCCTCCGAGAGCCCCCGTGCCCGGGATTTCGACCAGACGCGGCGAACAGAGGCCGGCGACCATGGCAGGGCGGCCTGCGTCACCCACTGCCTCAGAGGCTGCGGCAGACCGTCGAACGCTGCCATGGGATCGGCAGCACGCCTTTTCCGCCGCAGACTGCTCTGTCCAAGGTTGCGGTTCATTCGTGATCTTCCGGGTCAAATACCGGATCCAGAACCAGAACGAGCCGGGTCTCTCCTGTCCCCTCAATCGGCGGCGACCGGTGCAGGATGCCGGCAGCAGGCTTTGGTGGCCAGAGTGAACCACGCAGCAGAACAGGTGCACCGGTTGGCACGGTGCAGATATGCTCAGTTTCTTCGCCCGCGCGGCTCTTTGCATACTGTGTGCCGGTCCCGCGATAGGTGCACACCAGACGGCCGGTAATGGCATCGACATGGAACCTGCGGCAGGCATTGGTGCTCACGGCCTGAAGCCTGAGCCGCACGTAATCCGCCCGCATCAGACCAGCAAATCTATGAGCCAGCGCTGCAATGTCACCCGCCAGCCAGTCACGCAGCTTTCCTGTGGGCATTCCGGCATCGTCACAAAGGCAGCGGACAGCATCGGCGACGGCTTTGACCTGCAGAACGACGCGCCCGTCTGGCATCATATCCGGCCAGAGATCTGCGAGCATTGATGACACGTCCGGCGGAAGGCTCCGGTCCCAGATAACTGCAGCAGAGGCCGCATCGCGAAAGCGCCCCAGGTCTTTTTCAGACCGGACAACGACGACGCCCGCCGGTGAGGCCGTCATGGCTGGGACCGCGATGTTCATGCTGTCTCCTCGACGCGGCGCCATCCCGGGAACGGATCAGGCATGTCCAGCGGCAGAGCATCCGGACCCGCAGCCTGAACGACAGGTACAAGGCAGGCCTCAAGCTTCGCTTTCAGCGCGGTCCAGTCAATCCCGGACCCGATAAACACCAGTTCCTGCCGCCTGTCGCCCCACGGCTCAACCCAATGTTGCTTCATATATTCGCGGGCGGAGGCATGATCCGGCCAGCGCTCCTCTGGCATAGACGCCCACCAGGTCCCGATCGGCTTGACGCTGGAAAGCGCCCCGGCCAGTGAAAACTCTGCAACCCACTCTGGCCGCGTCGCGATCCAGAAATGCCCTTTGGCACGGATCACGCCTGGCATTTCGCCATTCAGAACCGCCAGGATTTTTTCCGGAACAAAGGGCTGACGCGCACGATACACATATGATGTCACACCGTATTCTTCGGTCTCAGGCACGTGATCGGCAAACCCGTACAGCTCTTTCGCCCACATCGGGTGTTCGTGCGCCTTATCAAAATCAAAAAGCCCGGTGTCGAGTATCTTTTGCGCTGCAACCTGCGAATGGTTGGTTTCAATGATCTCAGCATCAGCGTTCAGGCTGCGGATGATTTTGCGGGCTGCATCCACCTGCCCGTCGGTCGCGTCCGCTACCTTGTTGAGGATGACCACATCGGCAAATTCCATCTGGTCCGTGAGCAGATGCACCAGCGTACGTTCGTCTTCCTCGCCCATGACCTCGCCCCGGTCGCGCAGAAAATCGTGACTGGAGAAGTCTTTGAGCAGGTTCACCGCGTCCACCACCGTCACCATGGTATCCAGACGTGCGACATCGGACAGGCTCTCACCGGCTTCGTCCCGGAAGTCGAACGTGGCCGCGACCGGCAGCGGTTCGGATATCCCGGTGCTTTCGATCAGCAGATAGTCAAAGCGCTTTTCCGCCGCCAGTCTGCGCACCTCATCCAGCAGGTCGTCGCGCAGGGTGCAGCAGATGCAACCGTTCGACATCTCCACAAGCGTTTCATCAGTGCGGCTCAGCTCGGTATCCGCGCGCACCAGATCCGCGTCGATATTCACCTCCGACATATCGTTGACAATGACGGCAACGCGCCGCCCCTCACGGTTGTTGAGGACCCGGTTCAGCAATGTGGTTTTGCCTGCGCCCAAGAATCCGATCAGGACGGTGACGGGGAGTCTGGTATCGGGCATGTCTGGCCTCCGGCCGGTTTGGGAACAGTCACGCAACTTACGCAGTTACTAGACGAATGCAACTGCTATTGTTACGTATTGGCCAGAACCGGAGAAAATTGCTCATGAAGCGAAACAGCCGACTGTCTCTCGCCCTGCACACGCTCAGCCATATGGCGGGTGAACCTGACCGGGTACGTACGTCGGCGGATATCGCCGATCACGCGGGCACCAACCCTGTAGTCGTGCGGCGTGTGCTTGGAAAGCTGCGCGAAGCAGGTTTGCTGTCATCTGAGAAAGGTCATGCCGGTGGTTGGCAACTGGCGAAACCCGCGGAGACCATAACCCTCGCGGATGTTTACCTGGCGCTGGACGAACGACTTGTTTCGGGAGGCAGCAGCGATGCAGAGCCTTCAGGATGCAGTGTTGAAACAGACCTTCAGGCCCGCGTTTCCAGTGTTCTTGATGACGTTGAAAAGAGCCTTGTGCGTCGCCTTGCCGAGACAACAATCACAGACGTACACCCCCGCTCCTGCAGTTATTGCGCGAACTGAACGCCGGTTGTGTCAAACCAAGGCGCCGAACGTCCGGACGACCCTGCTCTGCTGGCAAAGCGGCTATTATTCAGTCGCTGCCAGTGCCTCCTGGCCGCTCAGGAACCGATCAGATCATGAGCTGTCTTCTGAATGCACACCCCTTTCATAATCCGCCAGCGAATGCCTCGCCGGAATTGCCGTATCCAGTCAGCCATTGTGCGGCAATTAACACCAAACGGCAGGTTCGCGCGGGGCTGCAGAGCTCCAAAACACCCGGCCGGACCAACAGGAAACATTTTCCGGGCTTGTCATCCCTGCCCGGTTTGGCCTCTTTATGGGGTAACAGCGGGGACTGCGGGGCAATGTCGGGTACATCTGATCAGCTGACGACCAAAGTATGCGACATGACGCGGGTCTGCACGGCGGCGGACACACTGGCGCGCATCCTGCCCCGCATGGGCGATTTTGGCATCACGCGCCTTGCCGATATTACAGGTCTCGACCGGATCGGCCTGCCGGTCATGCTGGCGGTGCGACCCAACGCGCGGTCCATTGCGATTTCCCAGGGCAAGGGCACGACGGCTGATCACGCACGCGCATCCGCACTGATGGAAGCCATCGAAATCTGGCACGCGGAACGCATTACCTGCCCGGTCCGTTTTGCAAGCGTTGAGGATCTT
Organism: Roseobacter phycocola; assembly: GCF_042055075.2. Taxonomy (GTDB): domain Bacteria; phylum Pseudomonadota; class Alphaproteobacteria; order Rhodobacterales; family Rhodobacteraceae; genus Roseobacter. The sequence goes on from NZ_CP194010.1 coordinate 2,125,667, forward strand.
GAAAACGCGGGCGAAGGCCTGATTGACCTAAGCCGGCTGCCACCGGTGCCTGGCGGCCCCCTCCCGCGCACCGTCCGGTTTCACTGGATCGCCGCGGAGGAACTCTTCAGCGGAGACAACCGCCTCGTTCCCTATGAGATGGCGCATGCTGATTACACGCATCCTGTCGCGCAGGATGCCGGGTATTTCGCCGCCTCGACAAATGGCCTGGCTTCCGGGAACCACAGACTTGAGGCCATCTGCCACGGGATCTGTGAGGTTGTGGAACGTGACGCGCTGACGGTCTGGCATCACCTTCCACAGGCATCTCAGGCCGCGTCTCAGGTTGACCCTGGCAGTATTGCCGATCCCGGTCTGCTGGCGTCGGTTCAGCGGTTTCAGGCTGCGGGGTTCGATCTGCGTATCTGGGACATCTCATCGGACATTCGGATCCCGTCTTTTATGTGCGTGGTTCTGGACGGATCCGCCGAAGGCAGTCACCCGGGTCTCGGGTCGGGAAGCCACCCCGATCCGGTTGTCGCCATGCACCGTGCGCTGACTGAAGCGGCGCAGACCCGTCTGAACTACATCTCCGGCGCACGCGAAGACCTGTTCGAAGGAGAGTACCACGACGAAACCCTCGGCGACCGGATCGCCGCGTTCAGCGCGCTGCCAACGCAGGACGCACCGGCGCGTGCCTTTGACGCAAACGCAGGCATCAGGGCCGGGACACTTGAGGAGATGCTGGACTGGCTGAAGGACCGCCTGAAGGCTGCGGGTATTCACGAGATCGCAGTGACGGACCTGACCCAGGCCGCACATGGAATTCCGGTCGTGCGGGTGATCATCCCCGGGCTCGAAGCGCCGCATGATGACGCGGCCTATGTACCCGGCCCGCGCGCCCGGGCTGCGGCGGCCCAAGCATGATTGTGTTTGCAGGCCCTTCTCTGGCCCCTTCGGAACGGGACGCCTGGCCCGGGGTGACCTTTCTGCCCCCGGTCCGGCAGGGCGACCTCTATCTGGCAACGCTCGACAGACCACGCGCCATCGGCGTGATTGATGGCTATTTCGAGGGCGTGCCATCCGTCTGGCACAAAGAAATCCTGTGGGCGCTCAGCCGCAGCATACCCGTTCTGGGCGCGTCCAGCATGGGAGCGCTGCGCGCGGCGGAACTTGACAGCTTTGGTATGCAGGGCGTCGGCCGCATTTACGAAGCCTACCGGGACCTCGAATACACAGACGATGACGAAGTCGCATTGCTGCACGGTCCCGCCGAACTGGGATATCCCCTGCTCAGCCTTGCGATGGTCAATCTGCGTGCCACCCTGCGGGCTGCCGCGGACGACGGGATTCTTGGCCATGACCTGGCCGCGCAGATCGTCTGCGCCGCGAAACGCCAGCATTACAAGCAACGCACCTGGGAGACGGTTCTGCAAGCTGCCGGGTCTGAAGTCTCAGCCGCGGAAGTCAGTGCCCTGCGCGATTACATCCAGAACAACGAAGTGGACCAGAAACGTGCCGATGCCCGCGCACTGCTTGATGCAATGACCAGTGATGCAATTGCCAGACCTCCCCAGAACTTTCATTTTGAAGAAACTGACCTCTGGGTACAGGCGACGCAGACCTGGTCCACACGCCGTGCGCCGGCGTCAGGCACAGGCTATAATTTGTTTAAAGACAAGAGCTTCCTCGGTGGGTAGACTGCCGCAGGATTGGTTGGGACAGGGGATTATTCATGTGGGGCAGTGATCAGACAGAAGGAACGCGGTTCCGCCTGTTTCCCCAGCCGGGCTTTCTCGACAGTTACGCAGAACCGGAGGTCGTCATGGTTTCGTCCCCTGCGGGGTCAGTCATGGAAGGCCCGTCCGACGACCGGATGTATACGATCTTTCCCGTTGGCAAACCGGAACCATACGGCATTGCCCCCAACGGCCAGGATGTGCTGGCGCCCCCCTGGCGCGGCGACATTGAGGCCCCCGCCCAGCCCGATAAAAACGGCCATTTCGACTACCTCGAACCCGGCACACCCCAGTTCGAAACCGCGCATCTGTTCGGCACCGTGCGTTTTGTGCTCGACATCTGGGAAGATTACTTCGGGCGCCGCATCCCGTTTCACAGTGAAAAAACATACGACCGTCTTGAACTGACGATCCAGCCCACGCTGGAAAATGCCTACTCCGGTTACGGGTTTCTCGAAATGGGGGGTGACCGGTCCACCGGCACGTATAAACCGTTCAGCCTCAACTTCGATGTCATCGCCCACGAAGTCGGACACGCCATTATCTATTCCGAAGTGGGCGTGCCTGATCCGGAGAATGTCACCGGTGAATACTTCGGGTTTCACGAAAGTGCCGCTGATCTTGTGGCACTGATTTCCTCGCTGCATTTCAACTCATTGGTCGATCTGCTGCTGGAGAACACACGCGGCAATCTCTACATGCTGAATGCGGTCAACCGGATTGCTGAACTGTCGGACAATAAACAGATCCGGATTGCTGCAAATGACCGCAGACTGTCTGAGTTTGCCGATGGATGGGTCAAGGAACATCACCTTTCACAGCCGCTGACGGGCGCATTCTTCGATATTCTCGTCGACATTTTTCATGAAATGCTTCTGGACTATGGTGCCATCACACCCGAGATGGAGGACCTCTCAGACAAGCTGCTCGCGACGGCGGACTACGCACCTGTGATGCAGGAGATGTTTGACGAGGCCTACGCCGATCACCCCGAACAGTTCAAACTGGCCCTGATTGACGCGCGTGACATTCTTGGCACCTATCTTGCCGACACCTGGGAACGCATCAGCCGGCAGGACTTGAATTTTGTCGATGTGGGGGATGTTTTTCTTGCCGTGGACGAAGATCACACGAACGGGCGTTTTGCCAGCATCATCCGTGGCAATTTCCGCCTGCGCGACATCGGGTTTATCGAGGTTGGTCCGCAACTTGAGCCCCTGGGCAAGGACAGCCATGCGAATTCCGTCAGAACAATGCTTCCGATGGACTGAACAAAAAAAGTACGTTAACCATTTGGCAAAGAAATTTTCGGGATACCCGTCTTCGCAGAAGGACTATTGATCGCATGACGCAGAAAACTGTTACCGCCAAAACGGCAAAGGACAACAAACCTTTTCCTGAAAAACTGAGCGGCGAATCCCTTGGGAGTGCTGCGTCCATTGTTTTGTTCGGCCGGCTTGTGGACGACCTCGCCGTCGTGAAAACGCATGATGGCAAACGCTCAGAAGACGTCGACCTGAACCAGCCTGCGCGCATTTACGGCGCCACCTATGATGGCGTTTTCGTCGAAATGGCCACGCCGGTTCTGTTCATGGTGGATGCTGAGAAATCTTATGATCCCAGCACCGTCCCGGTGCCGGGGCCCAGCACGAAGAACAAAGCGTTCTACGACAGCCTGTCTGCATGGGTTGTACAGCGCTCGGATAAAACCGTGCGGCTGGACGTTGATGAAGGCAAATTCGAAGACCTGATGCTTGAACTTGGCGGAGAGGATCTGACCGGGATTTCCGGCGCCCGCGTCTCTGGCGCACGGGTTTCGGGCGCGCGGGTTTCAGGGGCACGGGTATCAGGTGCACGTGTTTCGGGTGCGCGTGTCTCCGGCGCGCGGATCAGTGGTGCGCGCGGCGACGCCTCCGACTGAAGGTATTAAAGACCGGCGCGCTTCATACCCTCGAGGAAATGCTGCACGTCGTCTTCGAATTTGTCCGGCTGTACAGCGGCCCATCTTTCAACTGAGAAGTTGGGGTGGGCCTCTCTTACGAGAGCGGCCTGGGCACGTGCCTCATCAAGGCGCCCCAGATGACCGTAGCTTGCCGCGAGAATGCGGCGCCCTTCAGTCGGGTTCTGCATTTTCTGGATGGCCTCGATCGCTTCTTCATACCGCTTGAGATTGAAGTAAGCTCCGCCCAGGTGCCAGATGTACTGGTCCGGATAGAACGGGTTAAGGCGCATCGCTTTGTGCAGGAGGTCAATTGCCTCTTCGGACCGGCCCATATGGGCGAGAGCATCAGCCATATCCGACATCAGATCAGCGTCGTTTGGATTCAGCTTCAGCGCCCGGTCATAGGCATTGATCGCCGGGTCATGCTCTTTGCGGTAAAGATGTGCAAAGCCCAGTTCACCAAAACCCCGCGCATCAGACTCGTCCAGATCAATCGCTTCACGCGCAAAATTCAGGGCATCATCCAGCGCAATGTCCGGTTTTTCCGCCCAGTCATAGCGCCAGTCGAGGTTGAACGTCCGCGACTTCGCCGCATAAGCCCGCGCATAACGCGCATCACTGCCAATCGCGCTTTCATAGAACGTCCGCGCCTGACGGACTTCCGGCTGCGTGTATTTGAGCACGTGCCGGTGGCCTTTGAGCACAAACCCATAAGCCATCAGGTTAGCCGGCGGCAGAAGCCGCATGCGTTCCCGTTCCGTCGCCTCAATCCGGGCCGCCGTCGCTGACACAATAATCTGCGTGATCTCGTCCTGCAGATCAAAAATATCCTCGACGTTGCGGTTGTACTGCTCTCCCCAGATCGTCCGGTCCTGGAGCGCGTCAAGCAGCTGCAGCGTAATGCGGATCCGTGACCCGGCCTTGCGGACCGACCCGTCGACGGCATAGCGCACGCCCAGTTCCCGTGCGGCCTGAGCAGGCCCTTTGACCCGGTCGGCGTACATATTGGCCGACCCGCGGGCGATCACAAAAAACTCCTGGAACCGCGAAAGGTTGGTCGTCACGTCTTCGGTCAGGCCGTCGGCAAACCAGCGGTCATCCTGATCACTGCCCTGGAACCCGAACGGAAGAACCACAATGGACTGGCTGGCAATCGGCCGTTCCTTGAACTCAGCCGAGTTTTCGAGGTTGCGGCGCAAGCCCGGCGTCATCGCAGCGGACGTCGGATTTTCATGGACCTGAAAGACGTCGATGGTCCGGCCGATATTCTTGAAATCCTGACCGCCGAGGTATTCGTAGCCGTACTTGAGCTTATTGCAGACGTGGTCGTAGGCCGCGCCGGAGATACACACCTGACCAGGTGCCGCAAACGCCTCGATCCGGGCCGCGATATTAATGCTCTCGCCGGTCACTTCGTCCCCGCTGACCAGCACCTCACCGAGGTTGATCCCGAAACGGAACCAGATCTGTTCGTTTTCCTCGAGCCCTTCGTTTTCCTCTGCCAGTTCCTTCTGCATCTCAACGGCAAAGGTGACGGCAGCCACGGCGCTCTCAAAAACCATAAACGCGCTGTCACCGGCTGAACCCTTGAATTCACCGGCATATGCCGCGATCCGTTCGCGGAACTTTTCAAGACGGCTGGCAACCGACAGGGTGGTGCCGACTTCGTCCGCACTCATCATTGAACTGAAATTTGCAACATCCGCGAACACGATCGCGACAAGCCTGCGCCGCAGGTTGTCTCTCGGTCCGGTTGTCATTTCAGAGCTGTTCGCCACGTTCCGCTTTCCAGCATGTAGGTGTGAACGTCAGGTTGCAGGTCGCCCTGACAGAGTCAATAACGCGTTCCCGTTCCGCCTGCCAATCGGACGCAAGAATCCCGGCGACGACAATATCCTGGCGTTTCCCATCCGAAAACCACCCTTCACGGCATGTGCCCTCCACGGTGAAACCCAGCCGCGCCAGCGCTTTGGCCGACGGTGCGTTATCCGCGCGGTAATAGGTCGTCAGGCGGTGCAGGCGCAGCCTGTTGAACGCGAGATCCAGCATCGCAATCGACATCGCCGTGGCCAGCCCCCGGTTGCGGAAATGATCCGCCACAAAGAACGGCAGCACGCCGTCGCCCTGAATATAGCTGATTTGTTCCAGTCCGCAGATGCCAAGCGGCGTGCCGTCCTGTGCCTCTGCGAGGAACCAGTAACCTGCCGGCGGGGACGTCTGCTCCAGCGACCGGCGCCAGCTTTCGCGCATCCCGTCCACGCTCACCGGCACGGGCAGTGCACGATCAAACAATGCCGCGTCATCGAAATTCCAGAACCAGCCCGCAATCCGCGTGATGTCATCGAGGCCCATCGGCCGCCAGGTTATCAGTTCAGCGTTCTGTTCTGTCATTCTGTAACATCCCACGAGCCCGGTTTCCGCCTTCAGGACCACACTGCGCTCGGATCTTCAGGGCGGCCTGCGCCCGTAAATCTATGAACCGGTGGTTAACAACGCTTTCCGGCACCGTACGTATCAATGGCTTATTTTCAGTGCTTTGTGAAGCATTGTCATCCCGCATGGCGTGTATGAACAGGCCCGGCGGTCCACGTTGCATCACGGCCGGCGCCAGTAATCAGGCCGCACCCGCGCCGGTATTTGAGCGCAGAACTGAAGCTCCGCCCGATGTTTGGACAGCAAACAGATCCGGGCAGTTTCCTTTGCCAGGACCAGCAATTTCGCTTTATTGCAGAGCCTGTGGCAGGAACAATGCGATCGACGGAAAGGCAATCAGCGCACCAACCATCAGCAGCATTGTAATCACATAAGGGATTGTGCCCAGCATCACTTCCGACAAGGTGCCCGATTTGCGCGCGCCCTGAACCACATAGAGGTTCAGCCCGACAGGCGGTGTGATCAGCGCCATCTCAATCAGCACGATCATCAGGATGCCGAACCAGATGGGATCGAACCCCTGTGCCACAACCAGCGGCACGATAATCGGGATCGTCACCACCATCAGCGACAGGGTTTCGATGAAGAACCCAAGCACAATGTAGAGCACTACAACGACAAGAATTGTCCCCATTGGCGTGAGGCCCAGACCGTTCATGAAATCCGTCAGCTCACGCCCCAGCCCGGCAGAGGCGAGCGTGAAATTCAGAAACGATGCACCGATCACGATCAGCATGATCATTGAGGTGATTTTGACAGTGCCCAGAACGCTCTGCCGCAGCATGGCAAAAGAGACACCACCGAAGAACAGCGCGATCAGCAGCGCGCCTGCAACCCCGACAGATGCCGCTTCGGTTGGGGTGGCCCAGCCTTTGTAAATCGACCCGACAATCAGGCCAAAGAGCAGCAGGATCGGCACCAGATCTATCAGCGCGCGCAGCATCAGCGCCAGCGGAAAAGTGCGCCTGACGCCCCCCAGCCCGGGGCGGATCAGGCACAAAAGAACGGTAATGACCATGAAGGCCAGCGCAAGCCCGAGCCCCGGCAAGAGCCCTGCCAGAAAGAGCTGTGGGATCGAGGATTGTGTGAGAAACCCATAAACGATCAGATTGATCGAAGGCGGGATCATGATCCCCAGCGTGCCGCCTGCAGCAATGGCCCCGGAAAAGAGTTTCGGGTCATATCCCAGTTTTTCCGCCTGGGGCATGGCAACCGTCGCAACCGTTGCTGCCGTGGCCACCGAAGATCCGGACGTCGCGGAGAACATGGTAGCTGTTGCGATATTGGCGTGGACCAGGCCGCCCGGCAGCCAGCTTACCCAGCGGTCAAGGGCGGCATAGGTCCGCGTTGCTACTCCGCTGCGCACCAGGATTTCCCCGAGCAGCACAAAAAACGGGATGGCAATCAGCGTCGCGGAGTTTGAAGACGACCACACCATGTTTCCCAGCCCGCGTGTGAGCGGGAAGGACGAGAAAAAGGTATCGACACCAAACCCTAGCAGAAAAAGCACAATGCCTACCGGGATCGACAAGGTAAGCAGGCCCAGCAGTCCTGCGGCGACAGACCCGATCATTGCAGCATATCCTGTTCCGCAAAGGCCCCGACGGCGGTTTCAACTTCGCTGTGGCGGCCCTTCATGGTCAGCGACAGTGCGACCAGGCTCATGATGCAGGAGACAACGGCAAACCAGACCCAACCGGCAAACCACGGGGTCTGCACCCAGGCCAGCGGGGTTTCCAGCGGCGTATTGGCACGGGACCCGTTGTTCAGCGAGCGTTCCACCACCGGCCAGGCCTTGATGGCAACCGTCACGATCACAGCGCTCATGACAACCATGGAAAAGACGTCGAAGAGAGAACGCACCATATCGCCTCCCCGGCTGCGCAGCAGATCAATCCGGACGTGTCCGAGTTCCAGCAGGGTAAAGGCCATCCCCCATGAGGTGGCAATGGCCATCACATAGCCGCTGATCTCGTCCGTCCCCCCCAGAGAGCCCCCGAGACGGCGCAGGATAATATCGAGCAGCACAACACCAGCGCAGGCAAAGAGCATCAGCCCGACCAGCAGCGCAATGGCATGGTTGATCCGGCGCAGCTGCGCGATAACTTTCTGTTCCATCCGGGGGCCCCGTACAGGTGGGTTACTTGATTTCGACGCCGACAACCTGACCGACAGAGGCGTTCCAGCGGGCCGCCCAGTCGCCGCCCGCGCGCTCTGCCCAGTCCGGCAGTACTTCGGAGGTCAGGATATCGCGGGCTTTGGTAAAGTCCGCATCAGATGCCTCGACGAGCACCATGGACCGGCTGTCACCCGCGGGGCAGTCACCGTTACCGGTCAGACATGCAATGTCATTGACAAGCGCGTCCTGCGCCGATGCCCAGGCCGGATCCTCGAACCCCGCTTTGGCCTCGGACGCGATCAGAGCCTGCGTTTCCGCATCCATGCCGTTCCATTTGTCGAGGTTCACAGCCGTAACGACCGAATCCCATCCGCCCAGCGGCAGCGGCATCAGATGTGTGGACACTTCCCACCAGCCCGCGCTGTACCCGGACCCTGCACCTGTCACGGCGCAGTCAACCACGCCATTCTGCAACGCGCCCGGCACTTCGGAAAAGGATACGTTAACGCCTTCTGCCCCGAGAGCTTCGAGCAGTTTTGCGGTCATCCGGCCCGATGCACGCACTTTCAGGCCCTGCAGATCATCCAGACCGGCGATCTCGTGATTGCAGAACACGACCTGCGGCGGATAGGGCGCAATCGCCAGAACATGCGCGTTGAACCGGTCCCGGTATATGTCCGCCACCATCGGACGGGCCGCATCCACCATGGCACGGGCTTCATCAGCCGTCAGTGCCAGAAGCGGCACATCCAGCCCTTCCAGCTCCGGTGCATCTGCCACCGCGTAGTCCGCAACGGTCATCGCCACGTCATAGACCCCCTGCCCCAGAAGCGGATAAATATCGCCAAGGCCCAGGCCCATCTGGTTGTGCGTAGTGAGTTCAACGGTCAGTTTACCGCCGGAAGCAGCAGGCAGCTTCTCGCTCCAGAAAGGTGCCTCGTACTGTTTGTGCAGCGGCAGGCTGGACCAGCTGCCGACCACCGACAGGTTTTCGGCAAGGGCCGGTGTTGCAATCGCTGTGCTGGCTGCCAGAGCCGTGAGTATCTTGCGCATGTGATGTCTCCTCGTTGGATTTTATTCAGTGGTTATGTGCGTTGAATGCCGGGATATCCGCGTCCTCGGCCACGTCTGCGATCAGCATGTGACCGGGCGCATGTGTGATGCAGAAGGGGATTTTTGCTTTCATCAGAACGTTCTGCGGCGTGACACCACAGGCCCAGTAGACCGGGACCTCGCCCGGGCACACCTCGACAGGGTCGCCCCAGTCCGGTCTGGCCAGGTCTTCGATCCCGATGCTCGTTGCATCGCCTCTGGCAATGGGGGCGCCATGCGCCTGCGGATACCGCGCACTGATGTTCCAGGCGTCTTCCACACGGTCAGCGGGGATCGGGCGCATGGTCACAACCATTTCTCCGCCAAACGGGCCGGCGCCGGCCAGCGCGATGTTGCTGCGGTACATTGGTACGGTCTGGTCGAGGTCGATGTGTTTGACCGCAATACCGTGCGCCTGCAGCGCATTTTCAAATGTAAAGGAACACCCCAGGGCGACCGTCACAAAGTCATCCTGCCAGTCGTCACGGATGTCCGTCACCTCGCCGGCCAGCTCCCCATCCCGGAAAAGACGGTAGCGGGGCACATCTGTGCGGATGTCGATATCTGCACCAAGATCAGGCAGCGCAGGATCACCAGGAGCGCCAATGGCGACGATCGGACAGGGCTTTGGGTTCAGCTCGCAGAACCGTATGAAATCATGGGCGTAACGTTCCGGCAGAATGGCCAGATTGCACTGCAGCCGCCCGGCGGCCAGCCCGGCCGTATGGCGCGCATAGCCACCCTCGCGGATCAGAGCGCGCAGGGCAAAAACGTCCAGTTCAGCCAGATCTTTGTGCGTGGATACCAACAGTGCCTCCCCGGGGCCCGGTCACAAGTTCGAGTAGCGCCAGTGTCAGTTTTACAGGCCACCCAGTCAAATTGATTATTTTTTCTAATTACAATAGAATTTTTTTATCGTAAGGAAAAAGCATGCGGATCAGAAATCTCGACACTTTCTACTGGATTGCGACGTTGCAGAGTTTTCGGGCAGCTGCTGACAAGCTGAACCTGACGCAGCCAGCTGTTTCCGCCCGTATCCAGATGCTGGAACAGGATCTGGGGGCACCTGTTTTCATCCGGCAGAACCGCAATGCCGAGCTCACAACCGATGGGCGGCGTCTGCTGCCATTTGCGCAAAAACAACTGGCGCTTGAGCAGGATATTCTGTCAGCTTTTTCCGGGCAGACGGGCATCAAACAAACCATCCGACTCGGCGCATCCGAAACCATCGTTGCCAGCTGGCTGCCGGACTATCTCAGCTGCCTCGGGCAGACCCGGCCAGGATTGTCCTTTGATCTGATGGTCGATTCCACCGACAGCATGCGCAACGCGCTGGTCGCCCGGGAACTCGATCTCGCGTTTCTCATGGGACCGGTCGCTGAGGTCAGTGTGACTAACCGCGATCTTTGTGCATTCGGCATGGTTTTTGCTGCCGCACCTGAAGTGACCACCCGACACGCACACTGGTCCCTTGCCGATATCGCAGCAGAGACAGTCCTCACGTTCGCCGCGGATACCAAACCCAGCCGGCAGATCCGGGAACTTCTGGCAAAGCACAGCACCACGCTGCCCGCTATGACAACATCGTCTTCGCTGGGCGCTCTCGTTCGGCTTGCCAGCAGCGGCTTCGGAATCTGTGCGGTGCCGGAAAAGGTCATCGGGCCGGAGCTGGACAGCGGGAGCCTGGAACTGCTGAAAACAGATGCTGTCCTGCCACCGATTGCATTCACCGCGTCTTATGTCTCCGGCAGCCCGGCCAGTCGCCTGATGGAAGACCTGACAAAAGAAGCGGTCGCTTTTTTACATGAAAATCCGCTGAGAACGCAGGCCGGACACTCAGTCGTATAGGCCCGGCCTTCAGCCCTGTGACTTCAGCCATTCCATAATGGCCGGGCGCACAGACATCTCACCCCGGTGACGGGCATCCGCGATGACTTTCCGCACCTGGCTCAGATCAGAACGCCGCAACAGGCTCTTGACGGGCCCGACTGACGCCGGCCGCATGGACAGGGACCGCAACCCGATCGCCGCAAAACAAAGCGCTTCTACCGGGCGGCCCGCATCCTCACCACAGAACGACAGTGGCGTGCCGCTGACACTGCAGCGCTCCACAATGCTCTCAATGAAACTCAGGAAAGAGACATTCAGCGTATCATAACGCCGCCGCACCCGCTCATTTTCCCGGTCGGCGGCGAAAAAGAACTGTTTGAGGTCGTTCCCGCCGATCGACAGGAAATCCACCTCTTCAAAGAACTTCATTGGCGCAAACCCCAGGCTGGGCGTTTCCAGCATCGCGCCGATGCGCACACTTTCCGGCAATACGTGCCCAAGCCGTTCTTCTGCGGCCATCGTCTTATCCATCAGCCGGCGCGCCGCACGGTATTCTTCCAGCTGCGCCACAAAAGGGAACATCACCGTCAGCGGGCGTCCGTTCGCCGCGCGTATCAGCGCCTGAAGCTGCATCCGCATGATGCCGGGCTTGTCCAGACCCACCCGTATGGCGCGCCATCCGAGGGCCGGATTGGGCTCATCGTTCGGCTTCATGTAAGGCAGAACCTTGTCCGATCCGATATCCAGCGTGCGGAAGACCACGGGCTTGCCGCCCGCCGCATCCAGCACCCGCGCGTAAAGCGCGACCAGTTCGGCGCGGCGCGGCATCTGGTTGCGTACCAGAAACTGCAGTTCCGTCCGGAATAGACCAACCCCCTCGGCACCGGAGCTTGGCAGCGACGGCAGATCAGCCATCAGACCCGCATTCATATGCAGGCTGACAGTGTTGCCGCACAGCGTTTCAGCGGGCTTGTCACGGATCGAGGCATAGCGCTCCTGCGCCTCGGCCAGCATCGCGATTTTATCCCGGAACGCCGTTACCACGGTTTCATCAGGGCGCAGGTGCACAATGCCCTGTTCACCATCTACCATGATATGGTCGCCATTGAGCGCTTCTGTCGTCACCCGTGCGGCATGGACCACAAGCGGGATGGCCAGTGCCCGGGCCACAATGGCAGCGTGGCTGCCGACAGAGCCTTCTTCCAGCACAATTCCGCGCAGGCTGCGCCCGTACTCCAGCAGCTCTGCAGGGCCGATATTGCGCGCAATCAGAATGGGGTCCGCGGGCATCTCAGCACCGGTATCAGCGCCCTGCCCCGTCAGGATCCGCAACAGCCGGTTGCTGAGGTCGTCCAGATCGCTCAGCCTTTCGCGCAGGTAATTGTCCGTCACACCCCCCATACGCGCCCGCGCCAGCGACTGTTCCTTTTCCACTGCGGCTTCAGCGGAAAGTCCGTTGGAGATGTCTTCCTCCATCCGGCGCATCCAGCCGCGCGAATTGGCAAACATTCTGTAGGTCTCAAGGACCTGAGCCTGATCCTTGTCGTGCGTGCCGGCAATCTCCAGCATTTTGTCTACACCGACGCGCAGCTGCTCCACCGCCTCGCGCAGGCGTTCGGCTTCACGTGTGGGATCATCCGCAATGGGGTTGGTTACCACCACGCGCGGCTCATGCAGCCAGACGTGTCCTTCGGCAGCGCCTTCCTGACCGACCGTGCCACGGAACATCGCAGGCTGCGAATGCCGCGCAGACATTGCCGCACCCTCACCGACAAACGCGCCAAGCTCTGTCATCTCGGCCAGCACCATCGCGACCACTTCGAGCGCGTAAACCTCATCGGCCGAATACACCCGGGCCGCACGCGACTGCACGACGAGCACACCCAGCGGTTCGCCCAGCCGCAGCACCGGCACACCAAGGAAACTGGAATAGATCTCTTCGCCCGTCTCGGGCATGTACCGGAAGCCCCGGGCCCTGGGCGCATCAGCTTCGTTCACAACCATCCGGCGGCGCGCAACCTTGCCCACCAGACCCTCACCAACCTTCATCCGTGTCTTGTGGACAGCGTCCTGGTTCAGACCTTCGGTCGCGCAGAGCTCAAGCGTCTTTTCATCCCGGAAGAGATAAATGGAACAGACTTCGCAGCCCATACTGTCAGCAATGATCTGCGTAATCCGGTCGAGACGCGCCTGTCCTTCGACATCGCCCGCCATCGCGTCGCGAAGCCGCCCCAGAAGACGTCGGGACCCGGTTTCAGGACGTTCTGCCACTGTCGCACCCCTCCCAGGTCAGCGATGAGCAGCCTGCCTCAGATGTGATCAGGCTGCCTTGTCGAGATCGAAGGCATCATGCAGCGCCTGCACGGCGAGTTCCATGTATTTCCTGTCGATCAGAACAGAAATCTTGATTTCTGATGTCGTAATGACCTTGATGTTGATGCCTTCCGCACTCATCACCTGGAACATTTTCGCCGCAACACCCGTGTGGCTGCGCATGCCAATGCCCACGACGCTGACCTTGGCGACATCGGTATCCGCAATGACTTCCTGGTAGTTGATGATGCCGTTGGACTTCGCGTCTTCAACAGCGTTCTGCGCCCGCATTACCTGATCTGTCGGGCACGACCACGTCATATCCGTGCGCCCTTCTTCCGAGATGTTCTGCACGATCATGTCGACGTTCACACCGGCATCGCTGAGCGCAGTGAAGATGCTCGCCGCGATCCCGGGACGGTCAGCGACGCTGACCAGGGTCATCTTGGCCTCATCGCGGCTGAACGCGACGCCTGCAACAACATTGCTTTCCATGATTTCCTCCTCGTCACAGACCAGTGTACCGGCCTCGTCTGACTGTTCCTCAAAACTGCTCAGAACCCGCAGTTTGACTTTGTACCGCATCGCCAGCTCAACAGAGCGCGTCTGCAGCACCTTGGCACCCAGCGACGCCAGCTCCAGCATTTCCTCGAACGCAATCCGGTCGAGCTTGCGGGCCTTCGCTTCAACACGCGGGTCGGTGGTGTAGACACCATCCACATCCGTATAGATATCGCACCGCTCCGCGCCAAAGGCCGCGGCAAAGGCTACCGCCGTTGTATCTGACCCGCCACGGCCCAGCGTAGTGATGCGGCCCTCCGGGCTGACACCCTGGAATCCGGCCACAACAGCCACCTTCATACCTTCACCGAACTTGGCAGTGATATTGTCTGTCGGGATCTCTTCAATGCGCGCCTGGCTGTGAGCAGACGTCGTTTTGACCGGCACCTGCCAGCCCTGCCAGCTGCGTGCCGGGACGTCCATTTCCTGCAGGGTGAGCGCCATCAGGCCCGCCGTGACGTTCTCGCCCGATGACACCACAGCATCGTATTCACGAGCATCATAAAGCGGTGACGTTTCGCCAACCCAGCCCACAAGTTCATTGGTCTTGCCGGACATGGCCGACACGATGACGATGACGTCATAGCCCTTGGCCACCTCGACACCGACCCGCTTGGCCGCGCGCCGGATCCGGTCCAGCGTGGCGACAGAAGTGCCGCCGAATTTCATTACCAGAACAGGCATATCCCTGGTCCCTTATCTCATCCGACGCGGGTTTACGCGCACCGGCACAGGATCACAAGGCATGGGGCGGCACCAGGGGCTCTCTTTTGCTGAAATCAGCTTTCAGACGTCATCAAAAAGCGTGCGGCCGGCCGTCCCAGGTTTCAAAACAACCGGTTGTGGCCATGGCGAGATGATCGAACCGGGCAACAAGACCGCCGACGGAATCGCCGACGCCGATCTCACCACCGGCACCACCCATGTCCGTACGGACCCAACCGGGATGATAAATGCCAACGGCAATGTTCTCCGATGCCAGATCCTTTGCCAGGTTGCGCCCAAGGTTCAGCACAGCGGCTTTCGAAGCCCTGTAAATATAGCTGCCACCAGGCGCTCTTTCACTGGATGCCATCTGTGAGGAGATGATCGCGATCTTTGCCGCCTTCGCCGCCCTCAGGTTGGGCAGCAGCGCTTCAACTGTCAGAAAGACGCCGGTCACATTGGTATCAAAGCTTTGCCGCCACAGATCAGGCGCAAAGCCATCCCCCAGACTGTGACCCTTGTCGAGATACACACCGGCGTTACAGACCAGAAGATCAACCGGGCGGCCGGCGAGCTTTGTTGCAAAAGCAGCATGTGAGGCCGGATCGGTCACATCGAGCGGCCAGTCCCCTGCCCTCGTTGTTCCGATAACGTCTTCGCCCCGCGCGGCGAAGGCTGCAGCCAGCCCCGCTCCGATGCCGCGGCTCGTGCCGGTAATGACGATTGTCATGCTTTCAGTTTGCCTTTCTTCCGGGCAAAAACGGCAGAGGTGCCACGGGAATACCGTCCTCTATCAGCTTTTTTGCCTCTTCGCCGTTCGCTTCGCCATAGATCGCACGCTCCGGCGTTGCACCAAGATACATCGAGCGCGCCTCTTCGGCGAATTTACCGCCCACGTAATCCGCGTTCTCTTCAACATGCCTGCGCAGTTCGGCAAGTTTCTGTTCCGCTTCACTGGCCGGTGCCTGAAGCGGACTGGCTTCAACAGCATCGGAGGTGGAAACCCGCGGCGCCATCATTGCCTTGCTCACCGCCCCGGAACCGCATTCGGCGCAGGCCAGATGTCCTGCACTGGCAAGTTTGTCAAAAGCTTCAGCCGACTGAAACCAGCTGTCAAACCGGTGCCCGTTATCACATTTCAGGGTGTAGCTGATCATTCAGGTCAGTCTCCGCTCCGTTCTCTCCTGAGATGGTACAGCATAGCGCGCTGGTCAAGACCGCATGCCTTTATGCGCGCGGGTCAAAGTCCAGCAGTATCCGCGCCAGTTCGGGTTCATCCACCATACGCGCCGCCTTTTTGCGGGACACCCAGACACGTTCGCGCTGACCTGCTTCGGGGTAATCGTCTGCAATAGCTGTCACCTCGACCGGGAAAATCATGCCAAGGCAGGGAAACTCACCGGCTTCCTCAGTATCCTTGCTGTATGAATAAATCCCCAGGCACCGGCCGTCCGATCGGCCCCGTACGCCCGCTTCTTCCCAGGCTTCCATCGCCGCCGTTTCGGCGGGCGTCTGTCCGTCCACGGGCCAGCCTTTGGGCACAATCCAGCGTCTCGTGCCACGGGACGTAATCAACAGAATGCGGATTTTGTTTTTTTGAATCCGGTAGCAGAGCGCAGCGAACTGCGACCTTACATCGTCTTTGCGCGCCCCGGAAACGGATATGGGCAGTTGTTTTATCATCGTGCGTTTACGCGTCTTATTTGTCCGGATGTGACACCCGGTTGTCTGCTCCCGCTGCTATCATGCCCGAAAAACAATGATTTGCCAAGAACACGGCCCCGACAGCGGCCCAGGCAGTGTGTGCCGCCCCGATCAGGAACGGACATCACTGCGTTGTTGAGGCAGCCGGTCGCGCAACCTGTGCGTCAGTTCCTCCAGTGGAAGGTCCGCTTCAATCGCCAGTCTGCGCAGACCGAAATGGACATGCGCCATCTCCTGATAGTAGCTGGTATAGGCGTAGTTCGTCGCCGCCCCGGCCACAGCACCCAGGACCGGAACCGCCTGTGCCGCGAGTTTCTGACCAAGAACTGTGGCAAGTCGGGGTGCCACCCGCGCGATCAGCCCCTGCACCGCCGGCCCGGTCAGCGCCACACGTGCCGATATAAACGCAAGATCTGCCCCGTCATCATCGCTGAGCGGCCCGGCTGCGGAAAACACCGTTATGCAATCGAACCGTACATTCTCTTCTTCGGGGTCAAAGCCATGTTCGGATGCAACACCCTGGATGACGCGCAACAACAGCGTGGTTGTGACCGGCAGTTCAGCAAGCGCGGTTGGCAGGCCGCCCATGCCGCCGACGGCGCCCATTGCAGCGCCGGCAGCCGAATTAAGCCAGCTTTTCTGATCCCCCACGACGCCCCGGCTGTAGTGGGCAGCTTTTGTCGCTTCGCGCAGCGCGCGTGTGGTGGCCTCGTCAAGCCCCGCGCGAACAGGTGCCGGCAACCGGTCCAGCATGCTTTCCGCACGCCCGCCCAGCAGGTTCAGCAGGTCTATACCCGCACCGCCTGCGTTGCGGTACCGTTCGGCCAGAACGTCCAGTTCAGCCTCTGTATCCGGTGGAGACGTTCTGCCTTCGATCAGATCCATGTCTTCCCCTTTCATCACATGAAATGGGCAGTGCCGGCGCGGAAATCAATCTTGTGCAAACCGTGTTACCTGTCCTGTGACACCATCCCAGGCGCCGGAAACGAGAGCCCGGCCAAGCACGCGCGCCGGGTTGGTCGGCGGCGGCATTTCCACATTCTCAAGCCGGTCAAACCCGAACCGCCCATAGTAGGGTGCATCCCCCACCAGCATCACCCGCGCCCAGCCTTCATCTGTCGCGCGCGCCAGAGAGTCCCGGATGAGCCTGCCCGCCAGCCCTTCGCCCTGACGTGTCGGGTGCACGGCGACCGGTCCAAGCAGCAAAGCGGGTTTACTCCCCACAGACACAGGCCAGTAGCGGATTGCACCGGACAGAATGCCCTCTGCATCCCGCGCCACCTGTGACAGCGCTGTCACCGGCGGTACATCATCACGCAGCCGGTATGACGACAGCGCCTCGCGGCCCGGCGCAAAGCAGGTATCAAAGAGCGCTTCAATTTCGTGGAAATCCTGCGCAGTTTCGACAGTCAGCTCATACACGGAAATTCGCAGGTCCCGGTTCAATGGGTTTCAACTGGCCCGGACGTAGCACATGCGTTAAGTGGGCTGCAAACAAGCAGGAGCGCATCATGTTCTACCGCCCCGAGGACGGCCACGGTCTGCCGCACAACCCCTTCAACGCGATTGTCTCACCCCGGCCGATTGGCTGGATCTCGACGCGCGCAGCTGACGGCAGCAACAACCTGGCACCTTATTCCTTCTTCAATGCCGTGGCTTATGTGCCACCACAGGTCATGTTCGCCTCGACCGCAGCCAAAGAGGATCGGGGTGACACCAAGGATTCCGTAGCAAATATCCGTGAGACGGGCGTGTTCTGCGTCAACGTCGTGGAATACGCTATGCGGGATGTCATGAATGCCTCATCGGCGATGCTGCCGCGCGAAACAGATGAATTCGCGCACGCCGGCGTCGCCCCGGCCGCCTGTACGTCAATTGACTGCGCGCGCGTTGCCGGGGCGCCCGCATCCCTTGAATGCAGAATGACGCAGATCGTTCAACTGCCCGGCGAGGCCAATTTTGTTGTCTTCGGCGAAGTCACGGGGGTGCATATCCGCGATGACACACTTGTGGATGGCCGGTTCGATGTCACGACATTTCAGCCGCTGTCGCGCATGGGGTACCGTGACTACACCGTGGTCCGCGAGATTTTCGAGCTGACGCGACCGGACGACTGACAGCGTACGCTGAATAAACTCGTTTCTACCCAAAGCTGTGCTAGGCTGCCTCCAGGGATATTTTCAAGGGGGCATTTATGATCGCATTCAACCATTCCATTATTCGTGCAGCAGTCTGGAATCTGGCAGGTTTTTCCCGTCCGGGCCGGCCTGTCGGCATTTCCGGACGCTCGCAGAAGGCGGCAAACCAGGCCGAAGGACTTGCGCTGCTGGACGCCGAGTTTGTCACCCTCGTTGAAGTCTCGCCCGTCAGTTACATCGAAACTCTGGTCGGGAAACTGGCGGAATACGGTGTCGAATACGACTACACCATCCTGCCACAGCAAAGCGGCAATATTCATATCGGGTTTCTGCATAAGCCCGGCATCGAGGTAACCAACCCGCGGTTCATTCCCGGCTCCGAAGGCGCCTATCAGGGCGGGCGGCAGGCCTTCGCCGTAGATGTAAAGGTCGGAAAGCTCAAAGCCATCGTGATCGGTGTGCATCTCAAATCCGGCCGTGACAGGGATGAACAGAAAATCCGTGACAGCCAGTGCAAAGTGATCGGCGAATATATTGCGGAGGTTCACCGGACGCCGGGTACAATGCGGCGTGCCATCTTCCTGATGGGTGATTTTAACATGATCCCCGGACAGGATGTCTCGAATTTTCACTATCTGGGCGGCGACGACACAATGGATTTCGTGTCCAGCTGGGATCTGCAGGACAGATTTTCGCACATCCTTGAAAAAGGCCGCGCCAATCTGCTCGACGGCTTTGCGGTCAGCCGCAACTATTCAACCGACTACATCAAAGGCAGTCTGAGGCTTTTCCCCATGCACTGGACGATGGACATGGGGCGCGAAAAGTTCCGCAAGAACGTCTCCGACCACCTGCCCTTTGTCGCGAGCTTCCGCATCTACTGACGTCCGCTGGCGGGACGGTGGGCGGGGCGTCTTGCCGGATGGCAAGAGCGCCGTGCACCGTCAGTGCCCGCCCAGCATTCCCGTCTTTACAGAGTAATCAACCGCCAGCGCATAGTCAGGGTCGTCATCACTGTCGACCATCAGCTGACCCGCTTTGTTCAGCAGGCGGTGACAGTCCCGGCTGAGATGCCGAAGCATCAGTGTTTTACCAGCGCTCTCATATTTTTCGGCAATGGCTTCGATCGCCTGCAGCGCTGACTGATCCACCACCCGGCTGTCGGCAAAGTCCACGATCACGGTATCCGGGTCACCGGCCACATCAAAAAGCTCCGTAAACCCGTCAGACGATCCAAAGAACAAAGGCCCCTGGATCTCATAGACTTTTGCACCCTTCTCGGTATGCGACTCCCGGGTTTTTGCGTGAATGCGGCGCGCATTGTTCCACGCGTAAGCCAGCGCGCTGACAATAACGCCAACCACCACCGCTACCGCGAGGTCTTCCAGGACTGTCACGACTGTCACCAGCAGAATGACAAAAGCATCCGTCAGCGGAACCTTCCGCAGGATGGTCAGCGAGTTCCATGCAAATGTACCGATCACCACCATAAACATGACACCAACCAGCGCCGCGAGTGGGATAAGTTCAATCACAGAAGAACCGACGAGAATAAAGAGCAGCAGGAAAACCGCAGCGGCGATCCCGGCGACCCGTGTGCGCCCCCCAGATTTCACGTTGATCATCGACTGACCGATCATCGCGCAACCGCCCATACCGCCAAAGAACCCTGTTACGGTATTTGCCACGCCCTGCGCGATACACTCCTGGCTCGCACCGCCGCGCTCATTGGTCATATCACCCACAAGGTTCAGCGTCAGCAGGCTCTCGATCAGACCGATGGCAGCCAGGATCACCGCATAGGGCAGGATAATCTCGAACGTTTCCCAG
Source organism: Roseobacter phycocola (assembly GCF_042055075.2). Lineage (GTDB taxonomy): Bacteria > Pseudomonadota > Alphaproteobacteria > Rhodobacterales > Rhodobacteraceae > Roseobacter. Next base: position 2,146,052 of record NZ_CP194010.1, read on the forward strand.
TTCAGCGGCACCATCGGGATGTGCAGGCTGGGCAGCCCGCCCTGGATCGACGCCAGATCACCCACGCGTGGCACATCGAGGCCAAATGCAATCACAATGGCGGCGACAATGCCGATCCCGGCCAGCGGTGCAGGGATCACTTTGGTGATCCGGGGCATGACCCAGATAATCGCCATCGTCACGGCAACCAGCGCCAGCATCAGAACCAGCGGCTGACCCGACAGCCATTCACCGCCACCCATGCCGTGACCCGTGTTTTCCATGGTACCCGGCACCTTGAACTGTCCCAGCTGGGCCAGGAAAATCACGATCGCCAGACCGTTCACAAACCCCAGCATCACCGGATGCGGCACAAGACGGATAAACTTGCCCCACTGCATGACCCCCGCGAAAACCTGCAAAAGCCCCATCAGCACAACGGTAGCAAAGAGGTATTCAACCCCATGCTCGGCCACGAGCGCCACCATCACGACTGCAAGCGCCCCTGTCGCGCCCGAAATCATCCCCGGCCGCCCACCGATCAGGGCTGTGATCAGCCCGACCAGAAACGCCGCGTAAAGCCCTACCAGCGGGTGCACACCGGCCACAAAAGCAAACGCAACGGCCTCGGGGACGAGAGCCAGGGCCACGGTCAACCCCGACAGAAGCTCAATGCGCAGGCGCGCAGGTGTCAGCCCGTCTTTCGGCGCCCAGCGCAGATCCGTTACATCCAGATTTCGGGTAAACTCACGAAAGGTCGTCTTCGCCATGAATGGCTCCTGTGCTGTCAGGTCCTGCGGGATTGCCGGGCATCCGGCACCGGGTTGGGCGCTCCCTAGACCCTTTGCAGGCGAATGGAAACCCCGCTGGCGGGTTCACAGCTCCCGCATTCCGGTTAATTAGTCGTAAATTTCCGCAGATGCTGAAAGTTCCGGCACTTGAATGGCCCTTCCCGGAAACAGAACCGCAGACACCCCGACAGCGCCTGCGACACGGACCCACCCGTCTCAAAACGCTTTCCAAATCTGCGCCCTGCGCTAAGCTGACAACCGACGGGGGAATTGATGATCACTGTACAATGCGATGCCGATCTGGACGCTCTGCGGCCGTTGACGCCCGGTGAAATCCAGCTGCTGGCAGCTTGTCGCGCGGGCGAACCCTGCAGGCTGAACGGGGGGCACCTGCCGGACGAGGCCGGATCCCGCCGCGCGCAGTTCATCCGCGCAGACATCCTCCGTTATCTGATCATGGGCGGCTGTGAGACCAATCCGGTGGCCAGCACCGGCATCGATCTGCACGGCGCATTTATCTCCGGCACCCTCAATCTGGCGACAGTGAAATCGCATGGCGCGGTCGGTCTGCAAAACTGCCGTTTTGACCGGCTTTTCACGCTGTTTCAGTCAGAGATCCAGAACCTCAGGCTGGATGGCAGCCACCTCTGCGGGCTGAATGGCCACGGGCTGAATGCAGCAAACGATGTAATTCTGCGTGACGTGACGGACACCGGCGGCATCAACCTGTTTGCGGCAAGGATTGGCGGTCGCCTGGACCTTGGTGGTGCAGATATCAGACCCTCGAGGCATCTCGCGCTCAATGCAAAGAACGCTGAAATCGCTGGTGGCGTCACGCTGAGCAATCTCTGTGCGACAGGCCGGGTTTCCCTGAACGGGGCCGTGATCAACGGCCAGATGGCCTGCGAAAACGCCAGCCTGGATGCGCACGGCGCGGCCTATGCCTTCAAGGCGCAGGACACGGTCATCAGATCCGACCTCAACTGCACCGGCATACGGGTGAAAGGTATGTTCAGCCTTTCCGGCGCACAGGTCGGCGGACGCCTTGTTCTGAACCACGCGGAATTTGATGCAGCCAGCGATGATCCGGCCACACCCGCCGTCCGCCTTGTGCGTATGAACGTGTCTGAGGGGCTGCACTGGGAAGGCATTCGCCTCGGAGACGGCCGGGTGAGCCTCACATCTGCGCATGTCGGTGACCTGCGTCATGATCTGAACAGTGACATGGACAGCTGGCCGCCTGCGGATCGTTTTGACCTTGACGGTTTTACCTATGACCGGATGACCGGGCCCTCGATTTCACCCGGCACCTTTATTGAATGGCTCCGCAAAGGCAGCACGGAAAAAGAAAACTTCCTGCCGCAACCTTTCACGCAGCTCGCAAAAATATTGCGCGAGCGTGGGCATGACCGGGATTCCCGGCTGATCCTGGCCGAGCGTGACCGCCTGATCATGAAAAACATCCGGGACCGCGCGCGCATCACCGACTATGACGGCACATGGTCCCGGGCGTTCCTCGGACTTTCCCGCGATGCCAGCAATATCCGCAGATGGGCGATCGATGTGATGCTGCGCCGCACGGTCGGATATGGGTACCGGCCTTTCCGCAGCATGTGGATGCTCGCGACGCTGGTGGTCGTAGCCGTTACGATGGCGCAAATGACGTGGCGGGAGGGTTCATTCGTGCCTGACGCTGAGGCTGCCAATGGATCAGACGTCTGGATTGCACTGTCCGGGAGCGGTATTCCAAACCCGGCACAGGCCTGGGCGGAAACGCCTTTGGTGCAGCGCGATGGTACCGTCAGTCCGCCGCCCGGGCGCGATTACCCCCGCTTCAATGCCATCGCATGGGGCGCGGACCTGGTCATCCCGATCATCGATTTCGGACAGACTGCTCACTGGGGCCCGTCCGCGGGACGCGGCCCATGGGGGCTGTGGCTGTGGCGCGCATCCTTTTTCCTTGCCGCAGCAGGCTGGATCGTCACAGCGCTCGGTGCAGCGGCGATCACAGGGATCATCCGCCGGGAATGATCAGCGTGCGCTGACTTTGCAATTTCCAAAACTCACCGTGATCAGATGCAGTCTGCACTTTTCAAAAGCGCGCGGCAGGGTAAGCTGTTCCGCGACAGGCAAAAGGATTCCCCCTTCATGACCAGCACAAAGATTGCCGTCATCGGCGGCTCGGGCCTCTATGACATCGACGGGCTTGAAAACACCGAATGGGTGACGGTTGATACCCCCTGGGGTGCGCCATCTGACGCGCTGCTGACCGGGTCACTGGGTGGTGTCGACATGGTGTTTCTGCCGCGGCACGGACGCGGGCACATGCACTCTCCGACAACAGTCCCCTACCGCGCCAATATTGACGCACTCAAACGTCTGGGCGTGACAGACGTGATATCCGTGTCCGCCTGCGGTTCTTTCCGCGAAGAAATGGCGCCAGGCGATTTTGTGATCGTGGATCAGTTCATCGACCGTACCTTTGCGCGGGAAAAGAGTTTTTTCGGCACCGGGTGTGTGGCCCATGTTTCTGTGGCCCATCCGACCTGCCCGCGCCTTGGAGCGGCCTGTCTTACGGCGGCGAAGGATGCCGGGATTACCGTGCATGACGGCGGTACATATCTGGCGATGGAGGGGCCGCAGTTTTCGACACTGGCTGAATCCAGGATGTACCGTGAAAGCTGGCGCGCGGATGTGATCGGTATGACCAATATGCCGGAGGCGAAACTCGCCCGCGAGGCGGAGCTTTGCTATGCGTCAGTCGCAATGATTACCGACTACGACAGCTGGCATCCGGATCATGGCGAGGTCGACGTCACCGAAATCATCAAAACGCTGATGGGCAACGCCGACAAGGGCCGCGATCTCGTTCGCCGCCTGCCGGGCCTTCTTGGGGCGGACCGGGCGCCCTGCCCGCACGGGTGTGACCGCGTGCTTGAATTCGCCATTCTGACCCAGCCGGATGCGCGCGATCCGTCGATTGTGGCCAAACTGGACGCGGTCGCTGGCCGTGTCCTCTGAAATCTGACAGGAAGATTGCTCAATGCCCCTTGATCTCTGGCTGACCTTCGTCGCCGCCTCCACCGCCCTGCTGCTGATCCCGGGCCCGACCGTTCTGCTTGTGCTGAGCTATGCCCTGTCGCGCGGCCGGTCCGTCGCGGTGGCCTCGGCCGCCGGTGTCGCACTGGGCGATCTGATCGCCATGACGGCCTCCCTGCTGGGGCTGGGTGCGATCGTTCTGGCCTCGGCCACCGCCTTCACGGTGCTGAAGTGGGCGGGCGCAATCTATCTGATCTGGCTCGGGGTTAAACTTATCCGCTCAGCGCCCACCGAAGGGCTGACCCCTGCCAGAAACGTCACCGCTCAGGGCGTCTTCGGACACGCCGCGGCAGTGACCGCGCTGAACCCGAAATCCATCGCCTTCTTCATCGCCTTCGTGCCGCAGTTTGTCTCTGCGGACAGGGCACTCCTGCCGCAGTTTGCCATTCTGATTGCAACCTTCGTCGGCCTCGCAGCACTCAACGCGCTGGCCTATGCGCTGATGGCAGACCGCCTGCGCCGTTTTATCGCCCGGCCTTCGGCCCTTGCCTGGATCACCCGCGCCGGCGGCACTGCCCTGATCGGGATGGGCGTCATGACAGCCGCCCTGCGCCGCACCACCTGAAAGAGAGATTATGAAAACTGTTCAGGACTACATCCGCACCATTGTCGACTTTCCGCATGAAGGCATCATGTTCCGGGACGTCACCACGCTTTTTGCGGACCCGCGCGGTTTCCGCATGGCTATCGATCAGATGCTGCACCCCTACGCAGGTATGGAAATCGACAAGGTGGTCGGGCTGGAGGCCCGCGGTTTCATCCTTGGCGGCGCGATAGCGCACCAGCTGTCAGTGGGGTTTGTGCCGATCCGTAAGAAGGGCAAACTGCCGGGCACGACCATCAGTCAGGACTATAAACTGGAATACGGCGAGGCGATTGTTGAAATTCACGATGATGCCATTGAAGCCGGCGAAAAAATTCTGGTGGTGGATGATCTGCTGGCAACCGGCGGCACAGCAGAGGCCGGGATCCGCCTGATCGAACGGCTGGGCGGGGAAATCGTCTCAACATCTTTCATCATTGATCTGCCGGACCTTGGAGGTCGCAAAAAGCTTGAAGCGATGGGCGTCGAGGTGCACGCGCTCTGCACGTTTGACGGTCTCTGACACCGGCGGAACAGGACACAACACATGCAACAACGCTGGGCCATTCTGGCCGTCCTGTTTTTCGCCCGCACCTGCATGGCGTTTCAGTTTCAGTCCGTCGCGGCTCTGGCACCACAGCTTGCGGAACGGTTTGACCTGAACCTCGCAGATATCGGCGTGCTGATCGGGCTTTTTCTGGGGGCTGGCATCTTTGTCGCGATCCCTGGCGGTTCCATCGCCGCACGTTTCGGCGACAAGCGGGTCACGGCGATCAGCCTTGGCTTGATGATTGCAGGTGCCCTTCTGATGGCTTTTGCCAGTGACTGGTGGCTGCTGGCTGCCGGGCGGGCTCTTTCCGGTGTTGGCGGCGTGATCATCAACGTGATCATGACGAAAATGGTCATCGACTGGTTCACCGGCCACGAAATCGGCACCTCTATGGGCGTTCTGATCGGTGCCTGGCCGTTCGGTATTGCCGTGGCCCTGCTTGTCCTGCCACCTCTGGCAGGAACCGGTGGTCTGCTACTGGCCTGGGCCGGTCTCATCGGGACAATCGCATTGAGCCTGCTGGCGCTGGTTCTTGTCTACCAGAGCCCACCTGCCGCAGAGGGTGCAGGCGCAGTTTCCGGTGGCACCTCGGCGCACTGGACGCCCCTGCTCGCCGCTGCATCGATCTGGGGAATGTATAATGTCGGGCTGGCAATGGTTTTTGGGTTCGGGCCCCTGCTGCTGGCACAGAATGGTATGTCGGCCACAGCGGCCAGTTCCGTGATCAGTGTGTTCATTCTGATGGTCGGCGTCGGTGTGCCACTGGGTGGCATTCTGTCTGACCGGCTGCGGAACCGGGACGGCGTAATCTTTGCCAGCCTGCTTTTCTGTACTCTTGTCATGCCGGTGCTCGCTGTGGCGCCGGCAGGCATCGCTGCGCTGATCTACGGTGGCGCAGGCCTATTCATGGGCCTTGCTGCGGGCCCGATTATGACAATGCCGGGCCAGGCCCTGCCGCTGGCGGTCCGGGCTTTTGGCATGGGTGTGTTTTTCACAATTTACTATGCGGTGATGATGGCGGCCCCCGGTATTGCCGGGGGTATTGCCGAAGCGGCGGACAATACTGCCATGACATACTGGCTGGGCAGCCTGGCGTTTCTGATCTGCCTGCCGGGGCTGTTCATTTTCCGCAAAACCGTTCCGGCTGCAGTCTGATACTGTCAGGTCCGTAAGACAGCGCCTGGGTTCATAATCCCCAGCGGGTCGAGTGCCGCCTTAATCGCCCGCATGGCGCCCAGTTTGGCCGGGTCGCCATAGCGCTCCAGGTCAGCAACTTTCAGCCGGCCCACGCCATGCTCTGCACTGAAAGACCCATCAAACTCGTGCACCAGGTCATGAATCGCGCGCTGCAGGTCCGCACGCTGGTTCAGGTGCTCTTTCTTGGTGCGTCCGGGCATCGGGAAAATGTTATAGTGCAGGTTGCCATCGCCCAGATGCCCGAAACAGTTGATGCGGAAGTCCCCCATCGCGGCGATCCGGCTGACACCCGCGTCAATAAAGGACGGGATGGCGCTCAGCGGCAGAGACACATCGCTGGACACGATGGCCCCGACGGCCTTGTTCGCAATCGGGATATTCTCACGCACGGCCCAGAAATCATCGGCCTCCCGTGCGTTCTGCGCGATCACGCCATCGCTGACCAGGCCCGCGTCCAGCCCGGCTTCAAAGAGTTCCGCCAGCGCTTCATCCGGGGACATACCTTCAACCGTACCAATCTCGATCAGCACAGACCATGCGGGAGCATCGCCCAAGGGCTGACGCACCTGAGGCAGTTCAGCGGCCAGAAACGCGAACGCCTGCCCCGAAATCAGCTCAAACGCCGTGACAAGATCACCGAGGCGGCTGCGCGCGAGGGCCAGCAGGCTCAGCGCGGTCGCAGGAGAGTCCGTCACAAATATCGCGGTGCCTGTGCCGGCCGGTTGCGGGAACAGTTTCAGCGAGGCGGCCGTGATAACACCCAGGGTGCCTTCGGACCCGATCAGCAGATGGCGCAGGTCGTAACCGGTGTTGTCCTTGCGCAGGCGGCGCAGCCCGTGCCAGATCTGCCCGTCCGGCAGAACCGCTTCGAGCCCCAGGCACAGATCACGCGTGTTTCCATATCGCAGGACTGCCGTGCCGCCGGCATTAGTGGCCAGGTTACCGCCAATCCGCGCAGTTCCCTCAGCCGCAAGCGACAGGGGAAAAAGCCGTCCCGCTTCCGCTGCCGTCTTCTGAACATCTGCCAGAATGACGCCGGCCTCACAGATCATGACGTTTTCCTCCGGATGCACCGCACGCACCCGGTTCATCCGTTCAAGCGACAGGATGAGCGGCAAAGGCCCGTCGGGCGAGATTTGCCCGCCAACCAAACCGGTGCCCCCGCCATACGGCATGACGGGAACACGATGCTCTGCCGCAAGACGGACGATTGATGCCACATCCTCCGTCGTGCCTGGGCGGGCCACCAGCGTTTCGCGGCCCGTGAAAGTGCCGCGCGGTTCTTCCAGATACCTGGGTTCGGAACGCGTCAGAACAGTATCAGTCAGCTGTCCTGACAGGGTGGATTCAAAGGCGGCATCAGCGGAGCGGAGTGTCATGCCCCTTGATCCCCTGCCCGCGACCGGGATGCAAGGGCGCTCTAGGGATCGCTGAGAAACGCGGGCCGCAGCACCATGATCGTCGGACGCGATGGCAACCGGTCAAGCGATATCTCCAGCGACGGCCCGCCCACTTCGACAACGGCAAAATCGTCAGCCATGCCTGCCAGGAAATCATCCAGCGCAAAGAGCGAGAACCAGTGCATCGGAATGACGACTGACGACCGCAGACGTTTGAGCACCCGCGTCATGGTCGCGAGGTCCAGCGTATACCCGCCATCCACCGGAGCCATGACAACATCCAGACGCCCGATGGCGGCATATTGTTCCGCGTCCGGTTCATGATGCAGATGCCCCAGATGGCCGATGCACAGCCCGGCCATCTCAAATATGAAAATCGAATTACCTTCTTTTTCGATACCGGAAAATTGAGAGCGGATGTCTGTCGATACGTTGCGGACCAGGACCTCGCCCAGATCAAGCCTGTGATCTATGCCTTCGCCCAAAGCGCCCCACCCTGGCAGGACATGGGGTATGGCGGGGTCCGGATTTGCGGTCCAGTGTGTGGCATGCGCATGGTTCATGGTCACGACATCCGGTATCAACGGCAGCGTGCCGGTGTACCCGGTGTAATCCGTGACCATATTGAGCCCGCCGTGACTGCGCACAAGAAAACTCGCATGCGTGATATAGTGAATCCGCACGGTTTCTTCATCGACCGGCCCCAGGGCGGCCGGAACGACATATTCGAGGCCGGGTGTCTGCTGTGCGAGAGCGATACAATGACTGGGCGTCCGACCCGCAGTTTGTGACTGCGCCTGAACCGCACTGCCAAAGACCAGAACCATCAGTAAAAGCAGAACCCGCGCCATCCCGCACTCCTCTCTCACAAAGGAGTATAGCCCGAACCCCGAAGTTTTCAGCAACACCTGACGCGCGTGCATCCAAAACAGGCGGTGGCCTGCACAATTTGTTGGCAGTCAATACCTCTCGCCGGGCACCCCGCGGTTTTCCGCAGGAAAACTGAATATTCAGAATGTGGCGCAGCCGCGCATTTGGTCACGCGCGCTCTGCGTGCGGGACTTTGCCCCGGCGGTCACTGCGCAGGGCGGCATACAGAACATGTGTCCGCCAGCGGTCGTTGATCTGAAGGTAACTTTGCGCAACGCCTTCATACTTGAAACCTGACGTTTCCAGAAGACCGCGGGAGGCCGCATTTTCCGGCAGGCAGGCCGCTTCAATCCGGCTGAGATCAAGCCGGGTGAACGCGTAGTGCACCACGGCCGTAATCGCTTCACGCATGTAACCCTGCCGCGCAAAAGGCTCGCCCGTCCAGTAGCCAAGCGTTCCGGACTGCGCCGGCCCCCGCCTGATGTTATCGAGTGTGATCGCGCCAAGCAGTATCTCGTCCGACCGGCGGATCAGAAAGAGCGGCAGCGCTGTGCCACCTGATACGGACCGCTGCGCCCAGTAAACGCGGTTGGTAAAGGCCTTTCGCGTCAGATGATCTTCAGCCCATGCCGGCTCCCAGGGGGTCAGATAGTCAATACTCTGCGCGCGCAGTTTCGACCACGGACGGAAATCAGAATGGATCGGCGGCCTGAGGGTCATCCGTTCCGTTTCGATCCGGAGTTTGCGAAACCCGCGCAGCATCACGCAGCCCGACGCGCCTGCAGTTCTTCCAGCGAAGGTGCCGTATCAACCGGGCCATAAAGCGCCAGAGCTGCCGGTGCACTGGCCGCCATTCTACCTGCAAATTCGCGCACATCGCCGGTGGTCACCGCATCGATCATCGAGATAGTTTCCTCGAGCGGTGGGACGCGCCCCCAGATCTGCACCAGACGCGCCAGTCGTTCAGCCCGGTTTGAGGGGCTTTCCAGCCCCATCAGCAATCCTGCTTTCATCTGAGCCCGTGCCCGCGCAACCTCAGCAGGCGACATATCATCCGCCGCTCGCTTCATTTCGTCGATGGTGATGGTTGCCAGCTCCGGCAGCTTCCCCGCACTTGTTCCGGCGTAAATGGTGGTCATGCCCGTGTCCGCATACGCACCGGCCTGTGCAAAAATAGAATAACAAAGGCCCCGGTTTTCACGGATTTCCTGAAACAGACGGCTCGACATGCCGCCGCCCAGGGCCGACGCGTAAATCTGCGCCGTATAAATCGCATCCTCGCGGTAGCCCGGGCTCTCAAACGCGAGCGCGAAATGGGCCTGTTCCAGGTCCTTTGAGCGCCGTCGTTCCCCGCCGGCGAACGTCGCCAAAGGTGCTGCGGATGGTGTTCTGGCCTCCATATCGCCAAAGAGTTTCTCAGCCAGCTGCACAATCGCATCGTGATCAACGGCACCAGCCGCCGCCAGGATCATCTGACCCGGACCGTAGTGCTCGGCAATGAAGCCCTGCAGGTCCTCACGACTAAACCCGGAAACCCGTTCAGCGGGTCCAAGGATCGTGCGGCCCATCGGATGATCCGGATAGGCTTCTTCCTGCAACCAGTCGAAAATCACATCATCCGGCGTATCCAGTGTCTGGCCGATCTCCTGCAGGATCACGCCCCGCTCGACTTCAATCTCTGACGGCTCGAGCGTGGGGTTGATCAGGATGTCCGCGATCACATCCAGTGCCAGACCCACATCATTGCGCAGGACCCGCGCATAATAGGCCGTTACCTCGCGGCTGGTATAGGCGTTGATATAACCACCTGCATCCTCGATGGCCTCGGCAATCTGCAGCGCAGTACGCCTTTTGGTGCCCTTAAAGGCCATGTGCTCAAGAAAATGTGCAATGCCGTTCTGGTGCGGCGCCTCATGTCTCGCCCCTGCAGTAACCCAGACCCCAACTGAGGCGGATTCCAGCCCGGGCATTTCTTCGGTCACGATGCGAAAGCCGTTTGGCAACTGGTGCTGCTGCAGTGTCACGCGGACAGGTTCTCCCTGATATGGTCTTTCAGTGCGTCCAGGTCATTGGCCACCCTGCTCACCCGTTCCGGGCGTTCATACAGGTCCGCCATACGCACAGGCAAGGGTGGGTGAACGCCAGACGCTTCTTCGACAGCGGCGGGGAATTTGGCCGGATGGGCGGTGGCGAGCGTGATCATCGGGGTTCCGGCCACCCGCAGATCACCGGCAACCTTTACACCAATGGCGGAATGCGGACAGAGCAGCTCACCGCTTGCCGACAGTTCGGACGTGATCGTCTGTGACGTTTCTGCCTCGGAAGCGCGCCCGGACTGGTAATGCGACTGCAGAACCTGCATCGCGCCCTGGCTCACCTCGAACCCGCCCGCCTTCAGTTCATCCATCAGTTGAACAATTGCCGGGGCTTCCCGGTCGTAGGCATCAAACAATGCCCGCTCAAAGTTGGAACTGACCTGAATGTCCATCGACGGGCTGATCGAGGGAACTGTTTCGCCCTTGTGATACCCCTGTCCGCTCAGACAGCGGTGCAGAATGTCGTTCTGGTTGGTGGCCACAACCAGCCGGTCAATCGGCAGGCCCATGCGTTTGGCGATGTAGCCGGCGAAAATATCCCCGAAGTTGCCCGTGGGCACTGTAAAGCTCACGGGGCGGTGCGGCGCGCCGAGCGAGACCGCTGAGGAAAAATAATAGACGATCTGCGCCAGAACACGGCCCCAGTTGATCGAGTTGACACCCGCAAGGCGCACCCCGTCCCGGAATTCAAAATCGTTGAACATGTCTTTCAGACGCGCCTGGCAGTCATCAAAGTCACCATCCACAGCCAGTGCGTGCACGTTGGATTCCTGAGGCGTCGTCATCTGGCGGCGCTGCACTTCTGAGATGCGACCGTGTGGGTACATGATAAAGACATCCACATTGTCGAGCCCGCGGAAGGCCTCAATAGCAGCTGATCCGGTGTCGCCTGATGTAGCGCCCACAATCGTGACGCGCTCGCCCCGGCGGGACAGCGCTGTCTGGAACATCTGCCCGATCAGCTGCATCGCAAAGTCCTTGAATGCAAGCGTGGGGCCATGAAACAGTTCCAGCAGGAAATGATCCTGAGCAAGCTGCTTGAGCGGCGCGCGTGCCGCATGGCCAAAACCGTCATACGCGCGGTCGATGATTCCGCGGAATTCGTCATCGGTGAAAACATCGCCGACAAACGGCCGCATGACACGATAGGCGGTCTCTTCGTAGCTCAGCCCGGCAAGCGCGCTGATGTCGTCATGGCTCATCTGCGGGATTGTTTCAGGCACATACAGGCCGCCGTCGCGCGCAAGACCGGTCAGCATCGCCTCTTCGAAATTCAGGATGGGCGCCGTACCACGGGTAGAGATGTATCGCATAGAGTTCAGCTTTTGTTGGCCGCAGTTCCGCGGCGCAGGAAGAAGAAAGTCATAACAGACCAGATCGCGGCCAGAGAGAACCAGGTGACCGCATATTGCAAGTGGTCGTTTGGAATCGCGGCAGTATCAACCGGAAAAGGTGTGACAGGTCCCGGCACGGAAGGCGGATCACGCCGCACGACCAGCACCGGCTCCGTTTCGAGCGCACGGGCCATTGCCTCCACATCCCGCGCAAACCAGATGTTGCCTGCCACGTCCGCCTCTGGCGTATAGCTGTCGGTTTCCTGTGGCCACTGCAGGTTGCCGACAATCGTGAGCGGCGGCCCTTCTTCGAATTTCAGCGCATCCGCATCTGCAACCCGGACGAAACCCATATCGATCAGGATATCGCCCCCGTCACGCATCATCGGCCGGATGATCCTGTAACCGGCCCCTGCCCCCTTTTGCGACACCAGAACCCGCAGATAACCTGCACCGAGGCTGCCGGTCACCTCGACCGGCAGATAGGCGTCAGCGTCGCGGTCCGGTGCTGCGGGCAAAGGAACAGGTTCTGCCGCAATCCGCTGCTCAATGTCAGCCAGCAGCCCTTCTTTCCAGGTCAGGCGCTGCACCTGCCAGACGCCGAGACTGATCAGGATCGCAGCACCACCCAGCCCGAAGATAAGGAAAAACGCCAGTCGTCCCATGACTGCTCCGCTTCAAAGAAAAACGCGCGGAGACCGCGCGTTTTGTTCTCAGGAATGTTGCCTGCGATCAGTGAGCGCCAGGCATCTGGGCCACGCCCCAGATGTAGACCGCGAAGAACAGGAACAGCCAGACAACGTCCACAAAGTGCCAGTACCAGGCAGCTGCCTCAAAGCCAACGTGCTTCTCGGCTGTGAAGTGCCCCTTCATCGCACGGAACCAGCAGACCGCAAGGAAGATCGTCCCGATGATCACATGCGCACCGTGGAAACCGGTCGCCATGAAGAAGGCAGAGAAGAAGGTATCGCCACCAAACTCCCAGCCTTTGTAAAGCAGGTAGCTGTACTCATACCCCTGCAGGAAGGTGAAGAGCACACCCAAAACCACCGCGATCCCAAGGCCATTGACCAGGTCCTTGCGCGGTCCGCCGTGCACCAGCGCGTGGTGCGCCCAGGTTACGGCACAGCCCGACAGCAGCAGAACCAGCGTGTTGATCAGCGGCAGGTGGAACGCGTCCACATGATAAATCTCCGGGCGGACATATTCCGTGCCGACGTATTCGCTCATCGGGTAGATGCCATCTTTGAAGAAAGCCCAGAACCACGCGGCAAAAAACATCACTTCGGACATGATGAACAGAATGAAGCCGTACCGCAGGCCGATGCGCACCACCGGTGTGTGATCGCCGATTTTGCTTTCGGATACGACCTCGGACCACCAGCCGAACATGACGTAGAGAACAGCAACAAAACCGCCCCAGAAAAGGAAGGGCGTGATGTCCTGCATCCACAGCACGGCGCCGAAGAGCATGGCAAACCCGGCGAGCGCGCCAAGGAATGGCCAGATCGAGGGGTTCAGAATGTGATAGTCGTGGTTTTTTTCGTGGGCCATGTCAGCGTCCCTTACCTTATGTTGGTCAGTTCAGACTTGTGTCTGAGTTGGTATTGGCATCCTCCACCGAAGCATAGCCTTCGGGAAGGTCAATCTCATAGAAAGTATAAGACAGTGTGATCGTGTGGATGTGCTTTCCGTCGCGGTCGTCCACGATTTCCGGGTCGACATAGAAGGTCACCGGCATCTGCACCCGTTCACCGGGCTGCAGCACCTGTTCCTCAAAACAGAAGCACTGAATCTTGTTGAAAAAGCCACCTGCCTGGTATGGCGTGACATTGTAGCTTGCCGAGCCCGCAATCGGACGGTCAGTGGGGTTGTAAGCCTCATAAAAGGCCAGTCCGGTCTCACCGATCCGGACTTCCATCTCGCGTACGACCGGCTTGAATTCCCAGGCCATGTAGTTGTTGAGCGACCCGTCAAAACGCACCTTGATCGTCTGGTCCAGCACATCTTCGGGCGCCACGTCGGACACACCGGTGACACCGCCAAATCCTGTGACACGGCAGAACCAGTCATAAAACGGCACAGATGCCCAGGCGAGACCGCCCATCAGCACAACCACGCCCACTGTCTGGGCAACCGTTTTTGAAGGACCGGTCAGGGCCATCAGCGCAGCTCCTCTGCTTTCGGAAGTTCAAAATCACCGTTTGTAACCTTGGTAAAGGTCAGGGCCAGCACCAGCACGACAAAACCGGCCAGCATCAGACCGACGCCCACGTTCCTGCCTCTGCGGCGGGTGTGGATTTCATGTTCCTGTCTCAGCGACATCGCTCACCAGCCTCCCATGCCAAAGGGACGCAGTGCAGCTTCTGCCAGGATCGCACCGAAATGCGCAAAGAGATACCACAGCGACAGGCGGAAGAACTTCTTCTCGACACGGTAGTCATCCGCAATGGCAGTCTCTTCGGGCCGGCGCCAGATATCCACGGCACCCTTCAGAAAGGCGAGGTTCAGCACCACCGCCACCGCCAGGTAGAGCGGCCCGCCAATCGCGGTGAAACCTGTGGCAACGGCCAGAACGGCCAGCAGTACCGTGTAGGCGATAATGTGGAACCGCGTCGACTTGCGACCATGTGTGACCGTCAGCATCGGCACTTTTGCATCGTCGTAGTCCGACTTCATAAACAGCGCGAGCGCCCAGAAGTGCGGTGGTGTCCACATGAAGATCAGCGCAAACATCAGCCAGGCTTCGACAGAAAAACTGCCCGTGGCGATCACCCAGCCAATCACCGGCGGGAAGGCTCCCGCGGCACCACCGATCACGATGTTCTGTGGCGTCGAGCGTTTAAGCCACATGGAATAGACGACGGCGTAAAAGAAGATTGTAAAGGCCAGCAGGCCCGCAGCCAGCAGGTTGGCGGACAATGCCAGCATCATCACGGACAGCCCGGACAACGCGAGCCCGAGCGACAGCGCTTCGCCGGCAGGCACGCGACCCGAGGGGATCGGGCGTTTTGCCGTACGGCGCATTACACCGTCGATATCTGCATCCCACCACATATTAAGTGCGCCGGACGCACCCGCCCCGATGGCAACAAAAAGGATGGATGCGAATGCAATGACAGGATGCACACTGACAGGTGCCGCGAGCAGACCAACCAGAGCGGTAAACACCACCAGCGACATAACCCGCGGCTTCAGCAGCGCAAAATAGTCACCCAGCTGGGTGTCATATTCGCCTGTTGGTGTGTTGTAGCTTACGTCAGACATAACCTTGCCCCGGGCATCAGCTGTGCGGGCGGCCTCAAAAACCGCCCGTTACAGTCAGTTGGATGCCAGCACCCGCGTCTGCGGGATGCCTGCATATTCCTCACGCGCTTCTTCCAGCCAGGCGGCGTAGGCCTCTTCGGAGACGACCTTGACCGTGATCGGCATGTAAGCGTGGTTCAGACCGCAGAGCTCGGAGCACTGTCCAAAGTAGATGCCCTCCTGCTCGGCTTTGAACCAGAGTTCAGCGAGGCGACCCGGTACTGCGTCCTGCTTTACACCGAAGGCAGGGATCGTCCATGAATGGATCACGTCACCGGCAGTGACCTGCATCACGATTGTCTTGTTGACGGGCACAACAACAGAAGTGTCCGTGGCGAGCAGGAACTCGTCTTCAGAATACCCGGCCTCCTCCAGCATCGCGATTGTTTCAGGCGACTTGGAGTTGTCACCGCCCGTTGCCGGCGACCCGATCATGTAGGACGAGAATTCGAACCCTTCGTCCACATATTCATAGTCCCAGTACCACTGGTAACCGGTCACCTTGATCGTCAGATCCGCTTCGGGGATTTCCTGCTGTTTGAACAGAACCGGCAGAGAGAAGGCACCGATGAACACCAGAATCACAATCGGCACGACTGTCCATGCGATTTCAATTGGCGTATTGTGCGTGAACTTCGCAGGCTCCGGGTTGCGCTTTGCGTTATAGCGGATCGCCACCCAGCCGATGAGCGCTGTCACGAACAGCGTAATCACGGTGATAATGACCAGAATCATCCAGTCGAGCGTGTGAATGTCGCGCGCAAGCTCTGTAACCGCAGGCTGGAACCCTGTTTCGCGATCGACCGGCGCGCCGATGACCTCAAGGTTGTCCTGTGCCCGGGCGGCCGTGGCCGCAAACCCTGCCGCAAGGCCGGTGAATGTGAGGAATTTCTTCATTTTTCGTCCTGATCTCTGGGTGATCGGTGGATCATTGTTGCGCATTGTCAGGAGGTTCAGCAGTGCGCACTGTTCCTCCCGTTGTTTTCGTGCTCCTTACAATCATATTCTGTAACTGAGATAAAGTGTCATGCTTGCGTCAAACAGACGCTGAACGCTGATTTCTGCGCCTGATCCGAAGGATACAACGATGACCGAAGCCCCTTTCTCCCCTTTCGATGAACTGCTGGACCGGGAAGAGGCCCTGAATATCCTGCGGGATGCCACGGCCGGCGCCGATGATGGCGAACTGTTTTTAGAAAGGCGGCGTTCAGAATCACTCGTCTTTGATGACGGTCGTCTCCGGAATGCGAATTATGATGCCGGTCAGGGGTTCGGGCTGCGCGCGGTACGCGGAGAGGTTGCGGGGTATGCGCATTCAACCGATATCTCTGCATCCGCATTGAAACGGGCCGCTGAAACCGCGCGGCTTGCCGTTGGCGAAGGGGGCGGGACCTGGGCGGACGCTCCTGCGGCCACCAACGAGCGGCTTTATACGGACAGTGACCCGATTGCCGGCACGACCTTTCCCGTGAAGGTCGACACCCTGCGCGAGATTGACGCCTTCGCCCGCGCACTGGATCCACGCGTGGTTCAGGTCTCGGCAAACATTGCCGCAAGCATTCAGGAAATCGAAATTCTGCGCCCGGACGGACGTTCTGTGCGGGACGCACGTCCGATGACCCGCGTGAACGTCTCTGTCATCGTCGAAGAGAAGGGCCGTCGCGAATCCGGCTCGGCGGGCGGCGGCGGGCGGATCGGGCTGGATGGGTTGCTCGACCCTGCGGACTGGCAGGCTAAAGCGCGCGAAGCTCTTCGCATTGCTGTTGTGAACCTCGACGCGGTTCCGGCCCCGGCCGGTGTGATGGATGTCGTGCTGGGACCAGGCTGGCCAGGCATCCTGCTGCACGAAGCAATCGGACATGGTCTTGAGGGCGACTTTAACCGCAAGGGCTCCTCTGCCTTTGCCGGCCTGATGGGTCAGCAGATCGCCAGCCGTGGCGTCACCGTTCTGGATGACGGCACGATCCCGGATCGCCGCGGCTCGATTACCGTGGACGACGAGGGAACTCCATCCGCACGCAATACTCTGATCGAAGACGGCGTGCTGGTCGGATACATGCAGGACCGGCAGAATGCGCGTCTGATGGGGGTTAAACCAACTGGCAACGGGCGGCGTGAAAGTTATGCCCACGCACCAATGCCGCGCATGACCAATACCTATATGCTGGGCGGTGAGACGGACCCGGCGGATATTCTTGCCGATCTGAAGGACGGCATCTATGCCGTTGGTTTCGGGGGCGGACAGGTCGACATCACGAACGGTAAGTTTGTTTTCTCCTGCACCGAAGCTTACCGGGTTGAAAACGGAAAACCAGGCGCGCCGGTCAAGGGTGCTACGCTGATCGGTGACGGGGCAACAGCGCTGAAGCATATCCGTGGCATCGGCAACGATATGTCGCTCGATCCCGGTATGGGCAACTGCGGCAAGGCCGGGCAATGGGTACCGGTGGGGGTCGGACAGCCGACACTCATGATCGGCGGACTGACCGTGGGTGGGTCCGCATCCTAAAACGGAGAAAAAATATGCCTGCGGGCCAGAAAAATGCGCTTTATCCCCATAAATAGCGAGGCGGATGCGCGTTAATCTTCACAGGTTGTTAACCAAGTCGGCTTAATCCTGATTCTGCAACTGACGGAGCCGAGGATGACTGACAGGGATTTGTTTCCTTCTTCCACTCACCCCCCACTCCCACCCACCTCGGAAGACGAACAGTTTTCCCGGCTCCGTCTTTTGCGCTCCCGCCGGGTTGGCGTAACGACGTATAAACGACTGCTGACTGAACACGGCACTGCGCAGAACGCGCTGGCCGCGCTGCCTGAGGTGGCGCGTGCCGCCGGCGTCAAAGGGTACGAAATATGTCCCGAAGCAGTGGTTCAGGCGGAACTCAATGCAGCACGAAAAGCAGGTGCCCGGCTGATCATGCATGGCACGGCCGCCTATCCTGATGCACTCGATGAAATTTCTGATGCGCCGCCCTTTCTGTGGGCGGTAGGGGATCCTGAGCTGCTCAGGCGCCCGATGATTTCCCTTGTTGGTGCGCGCAACGCGTCTTCGCTGGGGCTGCGCATGGCGACGGCACTGGCGCGCGACCTTGGTCAGGCAGGTTACACAATCGTATCCGGCCTTGCCCGCGGTATCGACACCGCGGCACACCGGGCGTCACTCGGCAGCGGCACGATCGCCGTTCTGGCCGGAGGTGTTGACGTCATTTATCCGCAGGAAAACACAGAACTGGCGGGCGATATTGCGACAGCCGGACTGCGCCTGTCCGAGCAACCCATCGGCATGAAGCCTGTGGCGCGCCACTTTCCCGCACGGAACCGCATTATCTCCGGGCTGAGCCGGGCTACGATCGTAGTGGAAGCAGCAGCAAAATCCGGCAGTCTGATCACAGCGCGGGACGCGCTGGATCAGGGGCGGGATGTGCTCGCTGTCCCCGGCAATCCTTTCGACGCGCGCGCCGCCGGGTGCAATCAACTGATACGTGAGGGCGCGACGCTTGTCCGCTCCGCGCAGGACGTAACCGAAGCACTCTCGCCGATCGGCAGGCAGTCAGAAGAGGATGTCACCCCCTTCTCACCTGCACCGGCTCCTGAAAGCACGGCGAAACCCAGAGATACGCCCCTGCGCAGGGTCGCCGCTCTGCATCAGCAGATTCTCGACCGTCTGAGCCCCTCGCCTATTGCCGAGGACCAGCTGATCAGGGATCTGGCCGTGGGCACAAGCGACGCGGCACCGGTGTTGCTGGAACTGGAACTGGATGGCCGGATCAGCCGTCAGTCCGGTGGCCTGCTGGTGCGGGAGAAATAGTGAAACCTCATTACCTGACGCCGTCGACTACCCGATGATGCACCGTCCTGGCCTTTAAAAAAAGCCGGGATCCCTGAAAAGAAGATCAGTATTTCCGGCAGGCCAAACGAATGGCGATTGGCGCTTTTGCGGTCCGGTCTCAGACCTGCAACAAACCGCCGGAATACCGCCTTAGCTGCCACGTCTTTAATTGGCCGATTGACAATATTCTCTTGCACACCACCTCTGAGGTGGCCATAGAACCTGAAAATTTTTGCCCAGAGGTATCCCGTTACATGCCGGTTGTTGTCGTCGAATCCCCTGCAAAAGCAAAAACAATCAACTCATATCTGGGGAACGATTACACCGTTCTGGCCTCTTACGGACACGTCCGCGACCTGCCGCCGAAAGATGGATCCGTGGATCCGGAAAACGAGTTTGGCATGCTCTGGGAGGTGGCCTCCGACAGTAAAAAGCACGTCAAAGCAATCGCAGATGCGCTGAAAGACGACAACGCCCTCATTCTCGCAACAGACCCCGACCGCGAAGGTGAGGCCATCAGCTGGCACCTGCAGGAAGCGCTCACCAAGCGGAAATCGATCAAAAAGGACACACCGGTCAGCCGGGTCGTGTTCAACCAGATCACCAAAAAGGCCGTGACCGAGGCGATGGACAATCCGCGCCAGGTCGATATGCCGCTGGTGGAAGCCTATCTGGCCCGCCGCGCGCTCGACTATCTGGTGGGCTTCAACCTGTCGCCGGTACTGTGGCGCAAACTCCCCGGCGCACGTTCTGCCGGCCGGGTGCAGTCTGTGACGCTGCGACTGATCGTGGAACGCGAGATGGAGATCGAAGCCTTCCGCAACCGCGAATACTGGTCCGTTAAGGCACTGCTGGCGACACCGCGCGGCCAGGAGTTTGAGGCACGGCTGACTGTCCTTGCGGGCAAGAAACTTGAACGTTTCGACATCGAGAATGAAACACAGGCCGAGATGGCCGTTCAGGCGATCAGCAGCCGCGATCTGTCGGTGCAGTCGGTCGAAGCCAAACCTGCGAACCGCAATCCGGCGGCTCCCTTTATGACCTCGACACTGCAGCAGGAAGCCAGCCGCAAGTTCGGCATGGGCGCCCGCCAGACGATGTCGACCGCCCAGCGTCTCTATGAGGCGGGCTACATTACTTATATGCGGACGGATGGCATCGACATGGCGCCTGAGGCGGTGACCGCGGCGCGCGATGCGATCAAGACGCTCTATGGCAGCGAATACGTGCCCTCCTCCCCCCGGATCTACAAGAATAAAGCCAAGAATGCGCAGGAGGCCCACGAATGCGTCCGTCCGACGGACATGATGGTCAAAGCTACCGACCTGAAAACATCAGATGCTGACCAGCGCAAACTCTATGACCTGATCTGGAAACGAACCCTCGCGTGCCAGATGGAAGGTGCCCGACTGGAACGCACGACGGTGGATGTGGGCAGCGAAGACGGCCAGGTCGTTCTGCGCGCCACGGGCCAGGTTGTGCTGTTTGACGGATTTCTCCGGGTCTATGAGGAAGGCCGGGATGACGTCGTGGACGAAGACGACAAGCGTCTGCCCCAGATCGACCAGGGCGACAGCATGGACAAACGCTCCGTGACGCCGGAACAGCACTTTACGCAGCCCCCGCCCCGCTACACCGAAGCGACTCTGGTGAAGCGTATGGAAGAGCTGGGTATCGGCCGGCCATCCACATACGCGAGCATCGTCACCACGATTCAGGACCGCGAGTATGTCCGCAAAGACAAAAACCGGCTCATTCCCGAAGACAAGGGACGTCTCGTTACGGCATTCCTGGAAAACTACTTCCGCAAGTACGTCGGCTACGGCTTTACGGCTGATCTTGAGGACCAGCTCGACAACGTCAGCGCCGGTGACGCGGACTACAAAGAAGTGCTGGGTCGCTTCTGGCGTGATTTCTCGGCGGCCATTGCTGAGACGTCCGATCTGCGCATCACGGAAGTGCTGGAAAAGATCAACGAGGTGCTTGAACCGCACCTCTTCCCCCCCAACGAAGAAGGCACAGACCCGCGCCTGTGCCCCAACTGTGGTGCCGGACGACTGTCCATGCGCACCGCACGGTCCGGCGGCGCGTTCATCGGCTGCTCGAACTATCCCGAATGTCGCTACACGCGCGCCTTTGGCCCACCGGGTGAAGAAGACGACAGCGGAATTCCGCCTGAGGGCAAACTGCTGGGTGAGGACGCCGGGGACAAGATTTATGCGTTCAAGGGCCGCTTCGGACCTTACGTACAGCGGGGCGAAGTCACAGATGACAACAAAAAGCCGCCGCGGCAGTCGATCCCTAAAGACTGGCGGCCGGAAGAAGTGGATCTCCCGCAAGCCCTGCAACTGTTGTCGCTGCCGCGTGAGATCGGACCCCACCCAGAAGACGGCGTGACCGTCTGGGCCAATATCGGCCGCTATGGCCCCTACCTGAAACACGCCGCGTCAACATCAGAACGCGGTGGCACGAATGCCAACCTGGAAAGCATCGACGAGGTCTGGACTGTTGGCATGAACCGCGCTGTGCAGCTGCTCGCCGAAAAGGTGGCCAGTCGTGGCGGACGGGGCGCTCCGGCCAAAATTCTGCGCGATCTGGGCGAACACCCCGATCAGGGCGGCCAGGTCAGTATCATGGAAGGCAAATACGGGCCCTACGTGAAATGGGAAAAGGTCAATGCAACGCTGCCCAAGGAAACAGAACCTGATTCTGTCACCATCGAACAGGCCGTTCTGCTGATCGATGAGAAGGCCGCCAAGAAAGGGACCCGTCGCCGCAAGGCAGCCCCCAAAAAGAAAAGCGCCGCGAAAAAGACGACTGCCAAAAAAGCCGGCTGAGGCGGACCGGGAGCGGGTACGCAGGCACACAACCCTAAAGAGCTTTGCGCCCCGCCTGCGCTGAGCTATACTCGGGACTGAACCTGTCAGTTATAATTGACAGCGGAACAACATCACTGCACAAATCGGGCCAGCCACCCGGGTTTAAGGAAGCAAGATGAAAAAAGTGTTTGGGTCAGCGTCGGAGGCGCTGGATGGAGTATTGCACGACGGTATGACGATTGCCGCGGGCGGTTTCGGGCTGTGTGGCATCCCGGAACTGTTGCTGGCAGCGATCCGCGATGCAGGCACAAAGGATCTGACCTTTGCGTCAAACAACGCCGGTGTGGACGATTTTGGCATCGGCATTCTGCTGCAGACCCGCCAGGTCAAAAAAATGATCAGCTCTTATGTGGGCGAAAACGCTGAATTCATGCGTCAGTATCTGTCCGGAGAGCTGGAGCTGGAATTTAACCCGCAGGGCACTCTGGCTGAGCGCATGCGTGCCGCCGGATGTGGCATCCCGGGGTTTTACACGAAAACCGGTGTCGGCACCGTGATTGCTGAGGGCAAAGAGCACAAGGAATTCGACGGCGAGACCTATATTCTCGAACGCGGGATCTTTGCGGATCTGAGCATCGTGAAAGCGTGGAAAGCAGATGCGACGGGCAATCTGGTTTTCCGCAAGACGGCGCGGAACTTTAATCCGCCAGCCGCGATGTGCGGCAAAATCTGTGTTGCTGAGGTTGAAGAGATTGTACCGACCGGTTCGCTGGACCCAGACGCGATACACCTGCCCGGCATTTATGTGCACCGTCTGATCCAGGGCGAGCACGAAAAGCGAATTGAACAGCGTACAACACGGGCAGCCTGAGACGGGTAGCTGACATGGCAGATACAATTCACAGTGCGAAGGATACCGACGAGAACCTCGTGTTCGATGACCGCGGCTTTGAGGGCTTTTCCCGGGCGCAGGTGTCCATGATCATCACTAACCCGAACCTGGACGATAACCCGATCGTTTACGTCAATGAAGCCTTCACCCGTGTGTCTGGCTATGCACGCAGTGCTGTGATCGGGCGGAACTGCCGGTTTCTGCAGGGCGAAGAAACTGACAAGGCGGCGGTTGATATGCTGCGCGCCGGAATCGATGCCGAGGAAACCGTATCGGTCGATATCCTGAACTATCGGGCCAATGGGGCACCGTTCATCAACCGGCTGCTGGTGTCTCCGATTGTCGACGCTGAAGGCACGACGCAGTATTTTATCGGGATCCAGAAGGAACTCCGCAAAGGCGAGCGCAACCCGGACGCAGATGCCATCAATGATCAGCTGATGGAAGTGCAGAACCGCGTACAGTCCGATCTGTCGATGATCATCAGCATGATCCGCCAGCAATCCGGCGCGACCTCTGTGCCAGACGACTTTGCCGCGCTGAGCAGACGGATCGAGACGCTGCAGCTGCTGTATGAAGAGATGAAGCTGTCGGACACCCAGTCCAACCGCGGCACTATTCAGATGGGCAGCTTCATCTCCAGACTTGCCTGCGCCATCGCCCATACCATGGGTCGATCCGGGGTGCGCATGAACCTGCAGATCGAACAGGCCGAAGTACCGATCGAAGTGGCGACCCGGGTTGGGCTTGTAGTATCCGAACTGCTGACCAACTCTTTCCAGCACGCATTCGAGCGTCTGGACATGGGGATGGTGGAAATCCGGATGTCTCAGCTGAGTGCCGGGGGCCTGAGGGTGACTGTTTCCGATGATGGCACCGGCATTCCCAAAGACATGCAGTGGCCAGCAGACAAAACGGTCGGCGGACGCATCATCAATGGCCTGATCGAAGGCCTGGAAGGTACGCTCCAGCTGGGACGCGGTGCCGCCGGAAGCTTTATCACAATCGACGTGCCGGCAGGCGCATCACTCTCAGAATAGGACCCATAATGCCCTGGGATCGCAATCAGATGGCGGCGCGTGCCGCTCAGGAACTTGAAGACGGCTGGTATGTTAATCTCGGGATCGGTATCCCGACTCTCGTCAGCAATTACATCCCGGACGGGATCGAAGTAACTCTGCAATCCGAGAACGGGATGCTGGGCATGGGTCCCTTCCCCGTCGAGGGGACAGAGGATGCCGACCTGATCAATGCGGGCAAACAGACAATCACGGAACTACCGCAAACGGCCTATTTTGACAGCGCTCAGAGCTTTGGCATGATCCGCGGTGGCAAAATCGCAATGGCAATTCTCGGGGCGATGGAAGTCGCCGAGAACGGCGATCTCGCCAACTGGATGATCCCGGGCAAGCTGGTTAAAGGCATGGGCGGTGCCATGGATCTCGTCGCAGGCGTCGGGCGGGTTGTGGTCGTGATGGACCACACCAACAAGCACGGCGACAGCAAGGTTCTGCGGGAATGCACGCTGCCGCTGACAGGTAAGGGCGTCGTCGACCGCATTATCACCAATCTCGGCGTTCTGGACGTGGTTGAGGGCGGGCTGAA
This sequence comes from Roseobacter phycocola, assembly GCF_042055075.2. Lineage (GTDB taxonomy): Bacteria > Pseudomonadota > Alphaproteobacteria > Rhodobacterales > Rhodobacteraceae > Roseobacter. Next base: position 2,170,405 of record NZ_CP194010.1, read on the forward strand.
GATTGTTGAGACCGCCGAAGGCGTAACCGAAGAAGAGGTGCGGGCCGCCACGCAGGCCACGATTGTCTGATTTCAGCATCCGCCGGGAACAGGACGGCACAAAAGGACGCTACGTGCTTGTTTCAGACGGGCACGAAGCTGACCTGACGTATTCTGTTCTGTCGGCTCAGACGGTCATCGCGGATCACACCGGCGTGCCGGACGCTCTTCGCGGAACAGGTGCAGGTGTCGCGCTGGTCAGCCGGCTGGTCGAAGATGCACGGAGCGAAGGTTTCCGGATTGTCCCGCTCTGCCCCTTTGTGAACGCGCAGCGGCGGCGCCACCCCGAATGGGCCGACGCATTTAACGTCTGACCTCAGTTCAGGCCCGCAAACACACAGCCATCTGAAACCAGTTCGGGCGGCGTGAGGCACAGACCACGCGCCACCTGAAACGCGGCAAGCACCTTCGGGACATAGTTGCGGGTTTCTTCATACGGGGGCACGCCCGCGTGTTTCCGCACAGCCCCCTCGCCCGCGTTGTACCCTGCAAGCACCAGGATGGGGTCGCCGCCGAACTCAGACATCAGCCAGTCCAGGTATTTCACGCCACCCGCGATGTTCTGTGAAGGCTCAAGGCTGTCTTTAACGCCAAAACGTGCGGCTGTAGCCGGCATCAGCTGCATCAGACCCTGAGCCCCTGCATGACTGACCGCATCTGTCCGTCCGGAAGACTCGACCGATATCAGCGCCAGCACCAGTGCCGGCGATACCTGGGTACCCACCGTTGACCTCAGAATATCGACCCCGTTTGACCGGGCGATTGCCTGCAGGTGCTGCAGCCGGGGCTGCGGAATGCCACCCGTGCCCTCGATGACGTTCATCGCGGCTTCCAGCCGGCCGGGCCCTGCAGCAAAGATTTCCGGCGATACGCGGTCCCAGAACCAGGTGTACGCGCCAACAGGAGCTCCCGCTTCGGGAACCGGCTGACCATCCGGCACTGGTGGCGGCGCTGGTGCGAAAAACTGGTCAGCGGGATCAATCTGGACATTGATCCGCCGTTCCCCCGCTTTGGGCACGCCAATACGTTTGGCCTCAAATTCGGGAAAAGGCGCGGGTCCGTCAGCAAAGGCTGCGGCGCCTGCGCACAGCAATGCAGCGATGCTGCAGGAAATAAGGTGTTTCATGTTTACTGCCCGGCGGTTGTTGTACCGTGTTCTTTGCCTGCAGTGTCGCAGAGAAACCCCGTCTGAGCCAGACAATCCGGGCCAGTATCACGGCGATTCTGCCACATTCAGAGGATTTCAGGACCTCTCACAGAGAATAACAAAAGATTAAACTGTTTATTTTCATGTACTTAGTATTTTTTCCGGATTTTTTCAGCGGGCAACCGCAAAAGTCACATTTGCGGTCAAATTCATGCCCCAATCCCCCGTCTATATAGCGGCATACCAAGTCGGACAGACCACATGAGAGAAACGGTCACGAGGACGGCGCGGTTTAAACAGTAAAATCTCAGTGATCCTTTGGAGGGACATGACATGATGAAATTTATCAAAAACTTCCGTAAAGACGAAGACGGTGCCGTGACAGTTGACTGGGTTGTTCTGACAGCAGCGGTTGTTGGCCTGGCGGTTGCCGCTTACTCGTCCATCCAGGACGGCGCGACAACTCTGACAGCAAACACAGAAACATTCCTCGGTGAGCAGGACCCGGGTAACTTCGGCGGCGGCGGCGGCGAAGGCGACGCTGAAGAGGTCGTCGAAGAAGAAGTGGTCGAATAAGGACCCAGCTATCGGGTTCAGACCTGACACTAAGGTTATCGGTCTGACCTGACCATACGGGGGCCGCGTTCTGCTAGCAGAGGGCGGCCCTTTTTTTGCCCGACCACTTATAACAGAAAGAATCATACAATGTTTAAGGCATTGAAGAACTTCGAAAAGGACGAGGCCGGGGCTGTCACTGTAGACTGGGTTGTTCTGACTGCCGCCGTAGTGGGATTATGCATTGCGCTGGTGCTCGAACTGCAGGGTGGTGCCGCTGGCGTCACCGAAAGAACTGAAGGTTATCTGGTTGATTACGAAGTTGGCGCCGCCACAGAGTAAGCGAACAGAACCTTTTCAGAAGCGGCACAGGGTTTGTGCCGCTTTTTTTGTGGCCTCATCGCAAACCGCCACGCCAGCAGGATTTGATTAACCAGGGGCTTCGATTGTTGCCCGATCATGCAAAACGCCCCTCTGCCGACATGCGCTGATCCATAAATTGCCACAATCAGGCGTCAACACCGGGACAGAGAGTTTCAAACCTGCCAGCTGGTAAGGACGAATGGGAAGTACGAGGTAACACAATGCGATTGATTTTCGGTTTAGTACTCGCGACCGGCGTAGGTCTTGCAGGTGGCGCGGTATATATGGCCAAGGGCTATATCGGCCAGTATCAGGCCGAACTGGCCGCGGCAAAGGACAAGCAACGACAGATTGTGCCGACAAGCACAGTTTACGTGGCCAAGAACAGGCTCAGTTATGGCGACGTGCTGAAAAAGTCTGACGTGCGCAGTGTAAGATGGCCCCGGAACGCGATCCCGGAAGGAACGTTTACAGATCTGGACGTCCTGTTCCCCGAAGACGTGGAAGAACCGCGGCTTATCGTGCGTGCGATGGAGCCCGGTGAAGCGCTGATGCAGGTCAAGATCACAGAGCCCGGTGAGGACATCGGTCTGACGACACGCCTTGAAAAGGGAACGCGCGCATTTGCGATCCGTGTTGACGTGGCCAGCGGTGTGTCTGGTTTCCTGCGCCCCGGTGACAAGGTGGACGTCTACTGGACCGGTTCCGTGGATCAGGGCGGCGGCCGTGAAGAGATCACTCGACTGATCGAGACCAAGGTCCGGCTGATTGCCGTTGACCAGATTGACGATGAACTGCGTGGTGGCGCGCGTATCGCACGCACGGTCACCGTTCAGGCAACACCTGAACAGGTCGCGGCCCTGGCACAGGCGCAATCGACAGGCAATCTGTCCCTGTCGCTCGTTGGTGCAGGCGATGATACGGAAGTCGCGGAAATCGAGGTTGATCAGGTTTCCCTGCTGGGTCTGACAGTTGCCGCGCCTAAGGTTGCGGCACCGGCACCCAAGGTATGCTCCATCCGGACCCGTCGCGGTGCGGAAGTGGTATCGATCCAGATCCCCTGCACAAACTAAAGCAAATCCAAAGGCTTAAACGGGCGCGGCACTTTGGTGCAGCGCCCGTTTCTTTTTGTGTCTGTTGTAAATTACCCACATAAAGAGACAGACAGAACCCGTTGATTATTGAAAAAAAATCAAAACGCGCGCACTATCCTGCCCACGCGGGCGACTAAGACCCGAAAACGAGGCGTGATCATAAAGGGCAGGTCACATGAAAATTTATGGAATATTGAAAGCGGCCCTTCTGGGGCTGACCATCGGTGTTAGCCCGCTGGCCTTAGGTGTGCCAGCGACCGCTAACGCCGAAACGCTCCGTGTGGTGGCAAAAGAGACCAACTCAACTCTTAACGTGTCAATGAACCGCGCGGTTGTCGTCGAAAGCGAAATCCCGTTTGCCGAGCTCAGCATTGCCAATCCCGGCATCGCAGATATCTCGTCTCTGTCGGATCGCAGCATCTATGTTCTGGGCAAATCGCCCGGTCTCACTACACTGACATTGCTCGATGCAACCGGTCAGCTGATTACAAACGTTGAAGTCCGGGTCGCCCCGGACGTCACAGAGTTCAAAGAGCGACTCCAGCAGATTCTGCCAGGCGAACGCATCGAAGTCCGGACAGCAAACGATGGTATCGTGCTTTCCGGGACCGTTTCGAGCGCTCAGAGACTGTCGCGTGCCATGGAACTGGCCGCACGGTACGCACCGGACCGTGTTTCCAACCTGATGACCGTGGGCGGTGTTCAACAGGTCATGCTGAAAGTCCGCTTCGCCGAGATGAACAGGTCGGTCTCGAAATCACTGAGCGCCTCGCTTGCGGTCAATGATGGTGGCAGCAACCCGAACCAGGCGGCGACCGGCGCCGGTCTGCAGGCCGGAGGTGTTGCGGGAATCATTGGTGGCACCGTTCCTACAGGAGGCGAGAGCCAGGGCGCGGTGACTTTTGGCTTCAACATCGGCTCCACTCAGGTCGGCCTTCTGCTCGAAGCACTTGAGCGCAAAGGCGCCGTCCGGTTCCTTGCAGAGCCGAACCTTGTGGCTCTGTCCGGACAGGAAGCCAACTTCCTTGCCGGCGGTGAGTACCCGGTACCTGTGGCACAGGACAACGATACAATCAGCGTTGACTTCAAGCCTTTCGGTATAGAACTGAACTTTGTGCCACGGGTTATCGACCGCGATCTGATCAATCTGCAGCTCTCAGCGGCCGTATCGTCGCTGGACACAGCCAACGGCGTTTCGCTGGGTGGCGGCATTCAGATTGATGCGTTCACCCGCCGCGAAACATCGACAACTGTCGAGCTGCGCGACGGCGAAAGCTTTGCCATTGCGGGCCTTTTGCAGGATGACTTTACTGATGCCAACAGCCAGGTGCCGTGGCTCGGAGATGTTCCTGTTCTTGGCGCCCTCTTCCGGTCCTCCGAGTATCAGCGCAGCCAGACTGAACTGGTAATCATTGTGACCGCACATCTGGTGACGCCAACCCGGGGCGAAGCTCTGGCGCTTCCGACTGACCGCATCCGTCCGCCGAGCGAAAAGGACCTCTTCCTGAATGGCAAAGTGGTTCAGAACGCCAGCGTGCCCACCCGGGGTGCCGCCGGAGAAGTCGCCAAGCAGGACTTCAGCGGCTCATACGGCTATGTGATGGAGTGATCAGATGGAACTGAACTTTTCAAAAACACGCATTGTCGCCCTCGGGTTTGGCCTTGTCGCACTGGCAGCCTGTTCAGACGCGCCGGTTGGCAGCGAGCTGAATGATGGTAACTTCGGAAATGCGACCCTGCACAATCAGCTGGCTCAGACCTGCAAAGGTTCCGGCGCGGGCAAGTTCGGCCGCGTGGCAGCGGATCCGCTTGTTGTACTGGACCCGGCAAGCACTGCATCCAGCCCGGTCTACCGCGTACACTGCAGCGGCGAACTTGACGGCAAATACGCGCGTATCACCTACGGTGAATACATTCGCAGCGCGACACAGACGCCCGAAGTATCCCAGGCCCAGGCGGCAGAGTAGCACTTACCTCAATACACCTGAAAAGGGCGGGACCTCGTGGTCCCGCCCTTTTCATTTTCGGACTTCGCGCCTGACGGGAAGCCGTGGCCAAACTCATTTCTGAAGCATCATTGTCTCCTGATACCCAACAATTGGGCGGTTTAAGCCCTAATCTCGCCCAGATTGCCTGCGACTTTACCTGCAATGGGACACGTATGCCCGGCGGGATCGTCGGGCCCGGCTGTCGCAGAGACCAGTGGGTGGGCTGATTATCGCCCCCTCTCCGTTGCTCTGCCGGCCTGTTGAAGGAAGAGGACGACGAGGCAATGAGCAGCACAATGCCACAACCCGATACATCGCTTATCGTGGCCTGCACGGTCAGCCGCGATGTACAGAACTTTGATCTGCTGATCGAGGATATGGAACTGGCGCTGGGTGAGAACTGGGGTGATCTGGGTTTTGCCGAAGCACTGGCGTTTTTCGGGCAACCCGAGGCGCAGGCGCTTGAATTTATTGCACTGGCGATGGACGAGACGGACGAGGACAACCTGCCCCTCATGGGTGAAATCATCACCCAGGCCAAAGCCCGGAAAATCAAAGTCATTCTTATCGCGGAGGATGTGACGCCTGCGTCGCTGCATTCGCTTCTGCGCCAGGGAGCGGATGAGTTTGTCCCCTATCCGCTGCCTGAAAATGAACTGGCCGAAGCGATCGAGCGTGTTCGCGCTGCTGATGAAATCGCGGCAGCCAGCCAGACCCACGCACTCAAGTCCGACAATCACAAAGAAGGTGCTGTCATCGTTGTGCACGGCCTTGCCGGCGGCACCGGGGCGACAACTCTGGGCGTCAATCTCGCCTGGGAACTGGCCACGGCACAGAAAGAAGACGGACCCAGTGTCTGTTTGCTGGATCTTGACCTCCAGTATGGCGCAGTTGCGACATACCTCGACCTGCCCCGCCGTGAGGTGGTTTATGATATGCTGTCAGACACCGAAGGCATGGACGACGAAATCTTTGGCCAGTCCCTGCTGACGTTCCAGGACAAACTGCAGGTTCTGACCGCGCCGACCGATATGCTGCCCCTTGACCTGATGTCTTCAGACGACATCAACCGCATTCTGACCATGGCCCGCCGCCACTTTGACTATGTGGTGATCGACATGCCGTCGACGCTGGTGCAGTGGACAGAAGCGGTTCTGCATGCAGCCCACGTCTATTTTGCATCCATCGAGATGGACATGCGGTCCGCCCAGAACACACTGCGGTTCAAACGCGCCCTGCAGTCCGAAGATCTGCCCATCGAAAAGTTGCGCTACGTGATGAACCGCGGACCGAAATTCACCGATCTGTCCGGTAAGAGCCGCGTGAAACGTATGGCTGAATCGCTGGGCATTTCCATTGACCTCCTGATGCCCGACGGCGGCACCCCGATTGTTCAGGCAGCCGACCATGGCATGCCTCTTGCAAGCTCAGCGCCCAAAAACCCGCTGCGTAAAGAAATTTCCAAACTGGCCATATCGATCCTCGAACTTCAGTCGACCGATGTCCAGGCTGCCTGATGCATTAAAGGAATACGCGTATGTTTTCTAAGTACAAAAAGCCCTCTGCGGCAGCGCCGGCCAGCGAAGTTAAGCCGGACGATAAGGTAACGAATATCGCGCCTGCCGGTCAGGCCCCTGCCACGGCGCCCGCGGTCACACGCAAGGCGCCGCAGGCCGTTCCGGCCCAGGTCGCCCCGGCGGACAAAGAACGCAAACGAAAGGAACGGATGGGCGAGATCAAACTCGACCTGCACCGGGTTCTTTTGGAAAACCTGAACCTGTCCGCTCTAGAGCATGCGACAGAACAGGATCTGCGTCAGGAAATCAGCGCCATTGCGAGCGAATTCCTCGAAGAGCGCAGCATCGTTCTCAACCGTGAAGACCGACAGACCCTTACGTCAGAACTCTATGACGAAGTCACGGGTCTGGGCCCGCTTGAAACGCTGCTGCAGGATGAGACGGTCAACGATATTCTGGTCAATGGCCCGCAACAGATCTTTGTGGAACGCTCAGGCAAGCTGGAACTCACTGACATTACGTTCAAGGATGAACGTCACCTGCTCCGGATCATCGACAAAATCGTCTCTGCCGTGGGGCGTCGTGTTGATGAATCCAACCCCTACGTGGACGCCCGTCTCAAGGATGGCTCGCGTTTTAACGCCATGGTGCCGCCGGTTGCGGTGGATGGGTCGCTGGTCTCTATCCGGAAGTTCAAAAAAGACAAGCTTGGCATTGATGATCTTGTAAATTTCGGCGCTTTCACTGAAGAGATGGCTGCATATCTGCAAGCCGCTGTGGCAACGCGCCTGAATATCATCGTGTCCGGTGGTACAGGTTCCGGTAAAACGACCACGCTGAACGCTCTGAGTTCGTTCATCGACAACTCTGAACGTATCCTGACGATCGAGGATACGGCGGAACTGCAGCTTCAGCAGACACACGTCGGCCGCATGGAAAGCCGCCCGCCCAACGTTGAGGGCAAAGGCGAGGTTTCCCCGCGCGACTGTCTGAAAAACGCGCTTCGGATGCGCCCTGACCGGATCATCGTTGGCGAGACGCGGGGCGAGGAAGTCATCGACATGCTCCAGGCCATGAACACCGGCCACGACGGATCCATGACAACAATTCACGCCAACTCCGCCCGCGATGGTGTTTCCCGTCTGGAAAACATGATCGCGATGGCCGGAATTGAGATGCCGCTGAAAGCGGTACGTTCGCAGATTTCATCTGCTGTGAACCTGATCGTGCAGGCCTCGCGTCTGCAGGACGGCTCACGACGCATGACCTCGATCACAGAAGTGACGGGCATGGAAGGCGAGGTGATCTCCATGCAGGAGATCTTCCGGTATCAGCGTGTGGGTCTCACACCTGAGAACAAAATCATTGGCCATTTCACTGCCACAGGCGTGCGCTCTGCTTATGCCGAACGCTTCCGCATGTGGGGCTATGATCTGCCGCCGACGATCTATGAACCTGTTGCTGCCGAATAAGGATCAGGAAAAATGTCTGCAGAACCAATTATTTATGGCTTGATCTTTGTCGGCGTACTGGTGCTCGTCGAAGGTCTGTATCTTGTCACCTTCGGGAAATCCATTTCTCTGAACAGCCGAGTGAACCGCCGGCTTGAAATGCTCGACAAGGGCGCTGGCCGCGAAGAAGTTTTTGAAAAGCTGCGCAAGGAAATGCAGCAGCACATGAAGAGCCGCACGATCCCGCTCTACTCCATGCTCGGCGAAAAAGCTCAGAAGGCCGCGATCGCCTTTACGCCGCAGCAGCTGATCCTGATCATGGCCGGACTGGCTGTGGTGGCCTTTCTTGGCCTGACTGTGGGCACCGCGACGTCGCTGCCGGTCCGTATCGTTATGGCTGTAGGTATCGGCGTTGGCGCGGTTTTCTTCTGGGTCTCCAGCAAGGCGAACAAACGTCTTGGCATGATTGAAGAACAGCTGCCGGATGCCGTTGAACTGATGGTTCGGTCGCTGCGGGTGGGTCATCCGTTCTCCTCGGCCATTCAGATTGTGTCCAAGGAAATTCAGGACCCGCTGGCATCGGAATTCGGCATGATTGCCGATGAAGCCGCCTACGGCCGTGACGTGGGAGATGCCCTCAAAGAGATGGCGGAGCGTCTCGACATGCAGGATCTTCGCTTTCTTGCGGTTGCCGTGACCATCCAGCAGACATCTGGCGGTAACCTCGCCGAGATCCTCGCCGGTCTCGCCAAGGTGATCCGGGCCCGTTTTCGTCTGTTCCGCCGCGTCAAGGCGATCACGGCTGAGGCAAAGTGGTCCGGCAAGTTCCTGTCAGCCTTCCCGGTCGTCGCCCTGATCGTTATCAACGTGAGCGACCCGAACTACTACGACGAAGTGCGCGACCACGCGTTGTTCATTCCGGCGTGTTTTGTTGTGGGGATTCTTCTCGCACTCAACCTGCTGGTCATGCGTATCCTGACCGATATCAAAGTGTAAGGAACCGGACTCATGGAAATCTTTGCCAACTTAAACGAAAAGATCATCGACATCCTGGGTCCGCTTGGCCCGATGATCCTGCTGGGAACTGTCGGTCTGGTCATGGTGGTTATTACGGTTGCGATGATGCTGTCGCAGCCCGAAGACCCCATGGAAAAACTGAAGCGTTCGGTTCAGAATCCGAATGCGGCCAAAACCCCGGAAAAACGCCTGCGTCAGGGGGAGCGCAACGAGCAGCTACAGAAGTTTGCATCCTTCCTTGAACCCAAGGACGTGGCCGAGCTCAGCAAGAAACAGCTCCAGCTCCGTCAGGCCGGGTATCAGAGCAAGGACGCCGTCCGGTTCTTCCATTTTGCACAGTTTGCCCTTGGTATTCTGGGTCTGATCCTTGCCTTTGTATATCTGAACCTGCTGGGCGGCGGTGAAGGCTTCAGCACGCAGAAGATGATGATCTACACGCTCGTACCAGGTGCGATCGGGTATTACCTTCCGACCTACTGGGTCACCCGCCGGGTTGAGACGCGCAAAGAAGAGATCACACGTGGTTTCCCCGATAGTCTCGACCTGATGCTGGTCTGTGTCGAAGCCGGCCAGTCACTTGACCAGTGTATCGTCCGTGTTGCGCGCGAACTGCAGGCCTCCTACCCGGCGCTCGCACAGGAATTTGACGTTGTCGCCTACGAGATGAAAGCGGGCAAGGATAAAACCACCGTTCTGAACGACATGGGCGAACGCTGTGGTGTGCAGGACGTGTCCTCTTTCGTGACCGTGCTGATCCAGTCGGCAACCTTCGGTACCTCCATCGCGGAAGCGCTGCGTGTCTACGCCAGCGAGATGCGCGACAAGCGCGTGATGCGCGCCGAAGAAGCCGCAAACAAGTTGCCAACAAAGATGACCCTTGCCACTATGATACTGACCGTGCCGCCACTGCTGATCATTCTGGTCGGCCCGTCGGTACACGGTATCACGCAACTGGGGAACATGGGCGTCAACTGATGAACCGACGGCTCGGGCGGGTCACTTCTCCCGCCGCCATCCTTATCGCAAGCCTCGGACTTGCCGCCTGTACAACGGGCGGCATTTCCGCACCTGATGATACGGTTTTCGCGCCGGGCGTGGACTATTCCGAAGATGCAGTGGACGGTGTCGAGGTCGGGAACCGGCTGCTGGCTGCAGGTCAGTTCGAACTGGCCATCAAATCGTTCAACCGTGCCGCGCTGGACCGTGGCGGGATTGATACGGAAATCCTCGCCGGTCTGGGCACGGCACATCTCGGACTGGGGCGTCTGGCTCAGGCGGAAAGCCTTCTGCGCCGCGCGGTCGAGAACGATGACGCGCAACCGTCTGATCTGAACAACCTTGGTGTTGTCCTGATGGAGGCCGGAAAAGCGGCCGAAGCAGAGCAGTATTTCCGCCGCGCCTTCGCACTCGACAATGGCGAAAGTGCCGCAATCCGGGACAATCTGCGCTTAGCGCTCGCAAATTCAGAAATTTCTGCTACAAATAATCCACAGGCAAACAATAATGACTACGCATTGGTGCGGCGGAGCAGAAGCGAATTCACTATCCAGTCGTCACCATGACCGAGGCAAGAGCAGAAAAAAGGACGCAAAAATGCGCCGACCAGTTTATCTGTCCGCCACCCTGGCGGGCGCTATAGCCGTAGCGGCATGTACTCCCAGCGGTGACGAAACTGTTGAACGGGCCTTTCAGGACGTCAACGTCATCGATGAATCCGATCTTTCCGATGTGATGCTGACTGTTGCGGACCCGAACGAGGCCGTCGCCTTTTTCAGCCGCACAATCAAGGAAAGCCCTGACCGGATCGACATCCGGCGCGGGCTCGCAGTGTCCTATGTCCGCGCCAAACGGTACACCGAAGCGGCCGCAGCATGGAAATTCGTGACAGATCACCCGGAAACGGTGCCCGAGGACAGCGTCAACCGCGCCGACAGTCTGATCCGTTCAGGCGACTGGGCGACTGCGGAAACGGTGCTGGACACGATCCCCCCGACGCACGAAACCTTTGGCCGCTACCGGCTCGAAGCGATGGTGGCCGACAGCAATCAGGAATGGGAACGTGCGGACAGTTTCTACGAAATTGCTACGGGGCTGACGACTACACCGGCCAACGTTCTGAACAACTGGGGTTATTCGAAACTGACGCGCGGTGACCTGCGCGATGCAGAGCGTCTCTTTGGGGAAGCGATCCGTCAGGACAACACCCTGTTCACGGCCAAAAACAACCTCGTGCTGGCGCGCGGCGCACGCGGCGATTACAGCCTGCCGGTCATCCCGATGACCCAGATTGAACGCGCGCAACTACTGCACACCATGGGCCTGACCGCCATCAAACGGGGTGATGTCACTTCCGGCAAAAGCCTGCTGCGCGACGCAATAGAAACGCATCCTCAGTACTTTGAACCGGCAGTACGCGCGCTCGAAGCGCTGGACAACAAGACCGCTTCAGGCTGATACCATGGCGCTGTCGTCTTTTGCTGCGTGGTGGTTCCTGCCATTCGTTCTGCCCGTGTGCTTTTATGTTGCGTGGACAGACCTTGCGCGCATGAAAATCACGAACAAAGCGGTGATGGTGCTGACGGCGATATTCGTTGTTGTCGGCCCCTTTGTGCTCGCGGATCTGCCACTCTATGGCTGGCAGCTTGCCCAACTGGTGATCATGCTGGTCCTGGGTATCGTTCTGAATGCCGCAGGTGCGATGGGTGCAGGCGACGCGAAATTCATCGCGGCATCTGCCCCTTACGTGGCGCTGGGGGATCTGCGGATTGTCCTGGCTCTTTTTGCCGCGATGCTGCTGGCCGCCTGGTGTACGCACCGTCTGGTCAGAGCCTCCCCGCTGCGGCGTCTGGCCCCTGAGTGGGAAAGCTGGGAGACCGGAAAGCGGTTCCCGATGGGCCTCGCTCTTGGTCCAACGCTTGCCCTTTATCTGTGCCTAGCTGCACTCAATGGTGCCTGAATTAAGCCATTTTTTCCCTTTAGGTGACAGTGTAACGCCCGGCTCCTGCCGGGAAACCGCCTGACACGAGGGAAAACATCAATGAACATGCAGACCGCCAACGTAATGTCGCCACCGCCTCCCCGGACGCTGGACGAGATGCGCCTGCCGACGGTCATGATGCGCGACATTCTCCTCAAAACCATGTTCCGCAAGAACATCGACATGGTCAGCGATCTGAGCAAAGCGATCTGTCTGCCCATCCCGGTCACGCAGGAACTGGTGGACATGGCGCGAACACAGCGCCTGCTCGAAGCGACAGGTACGCTCAACGCCAACAACGGCAATGAAATGGGCTATCAGCTGACCGAACAGGGCAAATCGCGTGCCCTCGATGCGCTGGCGCAGTCAGAATACTTTGGCGCGATGCCCGTGCCGCTCGATGTCTACAGCGAACAGATCAAGCGCCAGTCCGTGCGTAACGTACAGATCACCCGGGATCAGCTGACAAATGCCATGGGCCATCTTGTTCTGCCCGACAGTCTTCTGGGTCACCTCGGCCCGGCGGTGTCTGCCGGACGATCAATCCTGATGTATGGCCCTCCGGGCAACGGTAAATCCTCCATTTCCAACGGCATCCGCGACGCTCTCGGCGACAAGGTATTTGTGCCGCGGGCAATCGAATATGCAGGCCAGGTCATCACGGTCTATGATCCCATCGTGCATTCCGCTGCCGAGGAATATGAGGATAATCCCAATTCACTGCGCCGTGCGACGCCCTACGACATGCGCTATGTCAAATGCGAACGGCCCACGGTTATCACCGGGGGCGAACTGTCGCTCGACATGCTGGATCTGGTGTATAACCCGACGGCCCGGACCTATCAGGCGCCTTTGCAGCTGAAATCCACCGGCGGTATCTTTATTGTCGATGACCTTGGCCGCCAGAAAGAGCCCCCGCAGAGCATTGTAAACCGCTGGATTGTTCCGCTGGAGGAAAGCAAGGATATTCTGGCGTTGCAGTCCGGTGAGAAGTTCGAGGTGCCGTTCGATACGCTGGTTATCTTCTCCACGAACTTTCACCCGAATGAGATTTTCGACCAGGCCGCCCTGCGCCGGATCTTCTTCAAGATCAAAATCGACGGGCCGAACCAGGAAAACTTCCTGAAAATCTTTGCCATGGTCGCAAAAAAGCGGAAGATGCCGCTGGATGAGGCCACGCTGGTGCACCTTCTCAAGGTCCGCTACCCTGAGATCGACAACGTTTATGCCAACTACCAGCCGATCTTCCTGATCGACCAGATGATCTCCATCTGCGAATTCGAAGGAATCCCCTACCAGATGTCACCGGAGCTTGTGGACCGCGCCTGGGCAAACATGTTCGTCAAGGACGAGCATATTGTGAAATGATCGGCGTTGCCGGATGCGGTCGTATGGGCGCGCCGATGCTGGCCGCCCTGCGCGCTGACGGTTTCGACGCGCGCGGATTTGACGTCAGACCGGTGCAGGCCCCGGGAATTTCCACCAGCGCCGCTGAGTTCACATCCGGGTTGAAAACCCTGATCACCGTCGTCCGGGACATTCCGGAAACGCACGAAGTACTTTTCGGTGAACAGGGGTTCGCCTCTGTTCCGGGACTGGAACGTATTCTGATCTGCTCCACCCTCAGCCCGGTCTATGTGGCTGGGCTGCGCGACCTGATTGCGCCCCATATCACGCTGATCGACGCGCCGATGTCCGGCGCACAGATCGCCGCCCGGGAGGCACGGCTGACCTTTATGCTGGGCGGCACTGCCGCGGATATCGACGCTGCACGGCCTGTTTTGCAGGCCATGGGGTCCTCTCTGCATCATATGGGCGGTTTCGGCGCCGGGATGCAGGCCAAGGTCCTGAACAACCTCCTTGCGGCCTCGAATACGGCAATGACACGTCTTGTTCTGGACTGGGCAGAAGCGGGTGGGATCGATCCTGACCGGCTGCTGGCGCTCATCCACACGTCGTCCGGTCAGAACTGGTTCGCCTCTGGCGGCACGGACATCGAATTTTTCAATGAAGGTATGGATGCTGAAAACTCGATCGGCATTCTGGTCAAGGACATTGAAAGCGCGCTCGATGCGGCGCCGGACGGCGCGGACACGTCCCTGCCACGCACCGTCCAGGCAGCGATCCGGGAGCTGAAGCCCCGCAGCTGAAACAGGCCTGACGGGTTTTAAGACTGGCCGGTTTTCCACCATGCGCTATCCTGCTGTTCATGCCCGGATTGCCCGATACATTCACAAACTGGTTTGCCACGCGCGGCTGGTCCGTTCACCCGCACCAGCAGGCGATGCTGGACCGGGCGGATGACCCTGCTCTGCTGCTGATCGCACCGACGGGCGGCGGTAAAACGCTGGCCGGTTTTCTGCCCACGCTGACGGATCTGGCCACCACCCCGCACGATGGTCTGCATACACTTTACATTTCGCCACTCAAGGCGCTGGCCGCTGACATCAAACGTAACCTGACCACACCGGTCACCGAAATGCAGCTGCCCATCCGGATTGAAGACCGCACCGGCGACACACCAGCCAGCAGAAAGAAGCGCCAGCGGGCCGACCCGCCGCATATTCTGCTGACAACACCTGAAAGCCTGGCTCTGCTCACAAGCTACGAGGATGCCCCGAGAATGTTTGCCGGGCTGAAGCGCGTCATCGTAGACGAAATCCATGCGCTGGCGGAATCAAAACGCGGGGACCAGCTGATGCTGGCGCTTGGCCGTCTGCAACAGCTTTGCCCTGACATGCGCCGCGTCGGTTTATCAGCGACCGTCGATGACCCGCAGGCCATTGCCCGCATGCTGGCCCGCCATCCGGATCCCTGTGACATCCTGCACGCGGACCCCGGACCGGCACCGGATATTTCCATGCTCACAACAGAAGAGGCACCGCCCTGGGCCGGTGGCAACGCCGCTTATTCCATCCCGGCCGTGCTGAACGAAGTCCGCAAACACAAAACCACGCTGATCTTTCACAACACCCGGGCACAGGCAGAGATTTTCTTTCATAATCTGTGGCTTGCCAATGACGATGCCCTGCCGATCGGCATTCATCACGGATCCCTCGACCGGCAGCAGCGCGAAAAGGTCGAAGCGGCGATGGTGCGGGGCGATCTGCGGGCCATTGTCTGTACCGGCAGCCTCGATCTGGGCATCGACTGGGGCGATGTCGATCTGGTCATTCAGATCGGCGCGCCCAAGAACGTCAAGCGGCTGGTGCAGCGGATCGGCCGTGCAAACCACCGGTACAACGCGCCGTCAAAGGCGCTTCTCGTACCCGCCAACCGGTTCGAAGTTGTCGAATGCGTTGCAGCTCTCGACGCCGTGCGCGCAGGCGATCTGGATGGCGATCCGGGCCGACGTGGCCCCCGTGACGTTCTGTGCCAGCATATCCTGATCACCGCCTGTGCGGGTCCTTTTGATGCTGCGGCCCTTTACGAGGAAGTCACATCAGTGGGCGCATATGCGGACCTCGCGCGCGATGAATTTGACCGGTGTCTCGATTTCTGTGCGACGGGCGGGTACGCGCTGCGGGTCTATGACCAGTGGCAGCGGCTGTTGCAGACTGCCGACGGCAGATGGCAGCTGCGCGACCCGCGCGCAGCCCGCCAGATCCGGATGAACATCGGCACGATTCAGGACACCGACACCCTGAAGGTCAGGCTGCGCCGGAGCCGCGGTGGCAAACCGCTGGGCGAAATCGAAGAGGGGTTCGCCGCCTCGCTGACACCCGGCGATACCTTTCTGATCGGCGGTCAGATCGTGCGCTATGAGGGGCTGCGCGAAATGACGGTAGAGGTCAGCCGGAATGCGGCCAAAAAGCCTAAGGTTGCCACCTTTATGGGGACGAAGTTCGCAACATCCACGCAGCTGAGCGCGCGGGTGATCGAGATGTTCCAGCAAAAGGACTGGCCGGAACTGCCCGCGCATACCGCCGAATGGCTTGCGCTGCAGCGTAAGGTCAGCGCACTGCCCGCCCCGGGTCGCCTGCTGATCGAGAGCTTTGCGCATGACGGGCGGGAACAGACGGTTGTCTATGGCTTTGCGGGCAGAAACGGACAGCAGACACTGGGCCTGCTGCTGACGAAACGCATGGAGGAAACCGGCCTCAACCCGCTGGGGTTTGTCGCGACCGACTATGCCACCTTGATCTGGGGGCTCGACCGGATCCACGAGCCTGCCCCGCTTTTCGATCTGGTTGCGCTGCAGGACGGGCTGGAAACCTGGCTCGCGGGCAACGCCGTGATGAAACGGACATTCCGGGCCAGCGCGACCATTGCCGGGCTGATACAGCGTAATACACCCTCTGCCCGAAAGACCGGCCGCCAGGCAACCTTCAGCTCTGACATCCTCTATGACACGCTGCAGAAATATGACCCGGGGCATCTGCTGCTGGACGTCACGCGCGAGGAGGCACTGCGCGGCCTCGTTGATTTTGGCCGGATCGAGGAGATGGCGCAGCGTGTAGCGGGCCGGATCGATCACCGGGTACTCGACCGGGTCAGCCCGCTGGCGGCACCAATGTTCCTGGAAATGGGCCGGGTTCCGGTGAAAGGCGCCGCAGAGGAGCGTCTGCTGGCAGAAGAAGCCGAGCGCCTGATGGAAAGCTCCGGTCTCGCGCAGATCTCCCCGCAGCCGGCCGACAAACCGCGTTGGCGTGTCGGGAACTGATGTCTTGCGCCTCGGCCCGCGTTGCGGCATGAACAAATCATGAACTACCACGACTTCACGTTCGCCGGTGTGACGCTTCGGGCGTTGGGCTCTGGGGCACTCTGGTGGCCGGGTGAGAAATTACTCTGCGTCTCAGACCTGCACTTAGGGAAATCTGAACGCGTTGCCCGGCGGTCAGGACAATCGCTGCCCCCCTATGAAACCCGCGATACGCTGACCCGACTGGGCGAAGACCTTGCCTTTACGAATGCGCGTCAGGTGATCTGCCTTGGCGACAGCTTTGATGATCTGTCCGCGGCGGACGCGCTGCCGGACGCAGAACGTCTCTGGATCACACGGCTGCAGGCCGGACGCAGCTGGGCCTGGATTGAGGGGAACCATGATCCGGGCCCGCTGGAATTCGGCGGCACGCATCAGCAGGAGGTCAGCCTTGGCCCGCTGACCTTCCGGCATATCGCCGGCGACGGCGCGCGTGGCGAGGTGTCCGGGCACTACCACCCCAAGGCCGCCATTCAGGTGCGCGGGCGGCGGATGACACGCCCCGCCTTTTTGTTTGACAGCGCCCGCCTTATCCTGCCGGCCTATGGGACCTACACGGGCGGGCTCAGTTCACACGACAGCGCGCTTGCCAGCCTTATGGGACCGGACGCATTTGCCGTGCTGACGGGCCCGCAGCCGTTAAGGGTGCCAATGCCGGGAAGGGAAACTGCCGTATGACCGAAGACGAACTCGCGCGGATCAATGCAAGTTTTGATGCGCAGGCCATGATGACGACACTTGGTGCCACCATCGCAGATATTTCGCGCGGACAGGTCGTGATCGAGGCTCCCATTCTGCCCGGCAGCCTGCAGCAGCAGGGCTTCGGACATGCCGGTCTCACATTTTCGATTGGCGACAGTGCTGCGGGATATGCGGCGCTGACAACAATGGCGCCGGAAAATGAGGTGGTCACGGCAGAGATCAAGATCAACCTGCTGGCCCCTGCGCGCGGTGACTGTCTGCGAGCGACCGGGCGTGTCATCAAGCCCGGCAAGCGGCTCGTGGTTGTCAGCTCCGAAGTGCACGCCATTACCGGCAGTGACGCGGTTCTGATTGCAGTGCTGCAGGGCACAATGGTTCCTGTGCCCCGCTGATTTCCAGACCCGACCAGATCAGGCGGTGAGACCTTTCGGTTCGGCAAGACCGTTTGAGCGGCAGCAGGCTGTGACTGTATTCGCCAGCAGGCAGGCAATCGTCATCGGGCCAACACCGCCCGGCACAGGTGTGATTGCGCCAGCAACGGCTGCACAGCTGTCATAGTCCACATCCCCAACGAGACGGGTTTTGCCTTCGCCACGCTCTGGTGCATCCAGACGGTTGATGCCCACGTCGATGACCGTCGCGCCCGGTTTGATCCAGTCGCCCGGCACCATTTCCGGGCGTCCGACGGCCGCCACAACGATATCTGCGCGGCGTACCACGTCGGCCAGATCCTTCGTGCGGCTGTGCGCTATCGTCACGGTGCAGCTGTCGCCAAGCAGAAGCTGCGCCATTGGTTTGCCAACGATATTGCTGCGCCCGATCACAACAGCGTCCATACCAGAGAGCGAGCCGTGATGGTCGCGCAGCATCATCAGACACCCAAGCGGCGTACAGGGCACCATGGACTTTTGCCCTGTGCCCAGAAGGCCGACGTTTGAGATGTGGAAGCCATCCACATCTTTTTCCGGGCTGATCGAATTGATCACCAGGTCTTCGTTCAGATGCCCAGGCAGCGGCAGCTGAACAAGAATCCCGTGGATTTCCGGATCGTTGTTCAGCTGATCAATGACTGCCAGCAGATCGGCCTCGGACGTATCCGCATCCAGCCGGTGCTCGACAGATTTCATGCCCGCCTCAACGGTCATCTTGCCTTTGGAACGCACATAAACCTGACTGGCCGGGTCCTCCCCAACCAGCACAACAGCCAGACCCGGCGTGATGCCGTGCTCAGATTTCAGGCGGGTCACATGCTCCGCCACCTGGGCGCGCACCTGCGCGGCAAAGGCTTTTCCGTCAATGATTTTGGCTGTCATCTGTCTCTTCCTGTTATCTTGAAAAGGTGACCCTGTGCGTCCAGGATTCACCGTCTGTGATCAGCAGTTCATCAAACTGCATCAGTTGCAGCAGGTCATAGAATGTCGCGACGTACTGCAGTTCTTCCTGACGGAAGAAACCGCCACGCCGCACCGATACCGTCAGCTGCGCAAGAATGGCGCGCGCGCGGTAAACGGACGAGAAAACTTCATCATCCAGCCCTGTCAGAATGAGCGTTGCTGCATCTTCACCCTTGGCAAAGAAGACGAAACGCGGGCTTTCCGGTGCTTCGAGCTGCGCCGTTGTCAGCACGTTTACAAAATCCACCCGGACGGCCTTGCCTGCGCCCTGGCTTGCACGGATCACGCGGTCGAAGGTCTCTTCCGACGTTATTTCGGGGTAGTAATAGCCGACATAGCGGTCTTCGGCGGCGACAGCACAGGCAAAAACAAGGGCGAAAAGGGCTGCGAACAGTCTGGTCATGATAATGTCCTTCTTGAGATCATGTCACCAGCTTGCGGCGGCCACGGCCAGAGGGCAAGCCTGCTGCCCTCTGAACACTGTCTCGTGACGCCCTGCGATCAGAACAGACCCTCAACATCGCCGTCCGCGTTGAGGCAGATCGCTTCGGCCGACGGTACGCGCGGCAGGCCCGGCATGGTCATGATCTCACCGCAGATGGCGACAACAAAACCGGCACCGGCACTCAGACGCACCTCACGCACAGGGATGTCAAACCCGGTGGGCGCGCCGCGCTCGTTGGGGTCTGTGGTGAAGCTGTACTGCGTTTTCGCCATGCAGACCGGCAGGTTGCCATAACCCTGGTCTTCCCAGTCCTTGAGCTGGTTCAGGATCTTCTGATCCATCTGCGCGCTGTCGGCGCGGTAGATCTTTGTGGCGATGGTGTTGATCTTGTCCGCCAGCCCCATGTCATCGGGATAGATCGGTGCGAAGTCCGCTTCACCCTTTTCGATGGTCTCGACCACTTTGGTAGCCAGATCGGCCGAACCCTCCGACCCCAGTTCCCAGTGACGCGACAGCACAGCTTCTGCGCCCTGCCCGGCCACATAATCCTTCACCGCCTGCACTTCAGCGTCTGTGTCCGTGACAAAGTGGTTGATCGCTACCACGACCGGCACGCCAAAGGATTTCACGTTTTCGATGTGACGGCCGAGGTTTGCACAGCCGTTTTTGACCGCGTCGACGTTTTCCGCGCCAAGGTCCGCTTTGGCCACACCACCGTTCATCTTCATCGCACGTACGGTTGCCACGACAACCACACAGGACGGTGCGAGGCCTGCTTTGCGGCACTTGATGTTCAGGAATTTTTCAGCGCCCAGATCCGCACCAAAGCCCGCTTCGGTCACCACATAATCCGCCAGTTTCAGCGCCGTTGTGGTCGCGATAACCGAGTTACAGCCGTGGGCGATGTTTGCAAACGGGCCGCCGTGTACAAAGGCCGGGTTGTTTTCCAGCGTCTGAACCAGGTTCGGCTGCATCGCGTCCTTCAGGAGCACGGTCATCGCGCCATCGGCCTTGATGTCGCGTGCAAAGACAGGGCTGCGGTCCCGGCGGTAAGCCACGATCATGTCGCCCAGACGTTTCTGCAGGTCGGTCAGGTCTTTGGCCAGGCAAAGGATCGCCATGACCTCGGAGGCCACAGTGATGTCAAAACCGGCTTCGCGCGGGAAACCGTTGGCCACACCACCGAGAGACGCTGTGATCTGACGCAGAGCGCGGTCGTTCATGTCGACAACGCGGCGCCACACCACCCGGCGGGTGTCGATCTCAAGGCTGTTGCCCCAGTAGATGTGATTGTCGATCATCGCGCTGAGCAGCGAATGCGCCGAGGTGATCGCGTGGAAATCGCCTGTAAAGTGCAGGTTCATTTCTTCCATCGGGACAACCTGCGCATAGCCACCACCGGCAGCGCCACCCTTCATGCCAAAGTTGGGCCCAAGCGATGCTTCGCGGATGCAGACAGCTGCTTTCTTGCCGATGCGGTTCAGGCCATCGCCCAGCCCGACAGTGGTTGTGGTCTTACCCTCGCCTGCGGGTGTCGGGTTGATCGCTGTCACGAGGATCAGCTTGCCGTCTGTATTACTCTGTACGGAGTTGATGAACTTCTGGCTGACCTTCGCCTTGTCATGGCCGTAGGGCAGCAGATCATCGCTGGAAATGCCGAGCTTTGCGCCGATCTCCTGGATCGGCTGCTTGGACGCGGCGCGCGCAATTTCGATATCGGATTTGTAGGCCATGGAAGAATCCCCCTGAAGGTCGCCCGCGTCGGGCACTGTTGCTGTTCTCTGCATACACAGGCATGCCCGTCCGGACAGGGGGTATTTCCGACATTTCCGCTGCCGGTTGCGTCGGCAAAGGCGATGATCGTTTCTTTTCGGAAACGAATGCTACCGACGCGCGGCGTCCAGATGCGCCCAGACGGGCTGGTCCGGGACATGCAGCTTAACCTGATCCCCGACGCTGACGTGACCCTCACGCTCGACCCAGGCCGTCACGCCACGGCGGTTACGGGCCGCTGGTTTGAACCGGGGGCCAAGGTCCGGGTGGTCTTTTGCGATATCGCGGCCAAGGTACGTGCAGGGGCGGTTTTCCATGTCGATTACCAGACAGGCGCCATCCGGCAGCTGCAGGCGCGAAGACGGCGGCACATGCGTGAAATCCGGAATGCCTTCGATGACCATCGACGCCCCGAGCAGGGTCGGGTCGAGCGCTTCAGCACCCGTTTCGACCGCAATTATCGCAAGCTCCTCAGCGGACAGGATCGTCAGCTGCCGCACATTGCGCAGCGTTGTACCGCGCGGATGCTGGGCCAGGGTCCGCGAACAGGCTGGCCGCGTCGGGCCGCCGTGCATTTCCCCTGCGATACCGTCAAAGCTCAGCGCTGCGCCATCAAGGGGCTCGGCACGCAGGTCACTGTCCTGGTCGGTAACACGACCGAGCCACTTCACAGTCGCCGTAAAGTCCGTGGGTTTCAGCGCGGGCATCGCGGCCTCCGTCTCTGGTCCTGCCCGGACACTGGCGCGCGGTGTGGCAAAAGAAAAGGCCCCGCACATGCGGGGCCCGATGATATTTTGTTACACAGCGTTCAGGCAGCGTGATCACGTGGAAGGTTCAGGTTCCATCCCGTCATCCGAAGGCGGTGTCTTGCGGCTCTTCGACTTGGCTTTCGGGATACCTGTAAGGCTCGGCGCCGATCCGCTGTCCGGTTTGTCATCTTCATCCGCGGGCGGGACCGGCGGCTCGCCGTTCATCACACGCTGGATTTCGTCGCCGGTCAGTGTCTCGTATTCCAGAAGCCCCTGTGCCAGACGCTCAAACTGTTCTTCGTTTTCTTTGATCAGTTTCAGCGCCCATTCATAGCCGTCCTGGATGAACTTCTGGACCTCTTCCTCGATCAGCTCTTTGGTGTTGGCGGACACCGAGAACCCCGCCGTGTTCCCCTGATAGCCCTGTGCGGCCTCGGAATAGTCGATGTTACCGACCTTGTCCGACATACCCCACTGCAGCACCATGGCCCGCGCCAGACCCGAGGCCTGCATAATGTCGCCAGCCGGACCGTTTGACACTGCGTCCGGGCCGTATTTGAAGATTTCAGCCGCCTTGCCCGCCATGGTCATGGCCAGACGCTGGTGGCATTCATCCTTGAACATGTTCAGGCGGTCCATTTCAGGCAGGCTCATCACCATACCTAGGGCGCCACCACGCGGGATGATCGTTGCCTTGTAGACCGGGTCGCATTTTGGCAGCAGCATGCCGACCAGCGCGTGACCCGCTTCGTGATAGGCAGTCATCTCTTTCTGCGCATCGGTCATGACCATCGACCGGCGCTCTGCACCCATCATGATCTTGTCCTTGGCCTGCTCGAAATCGATCATCGAGACGAAACGCCGGCCAACGCGGGCCGCCCCAAGCGCAGCCTCATTGACCAGGTTGGCCAGATCCGCCCCTGAGAACCCGGGTGTGCCACGCGCGATAATACGCAGATCCACATCAGGACCCAGAGGCGTTTTGCGCGCATGGACGCCCAGAATCTTCTCGCGGCCTTTGATGTCCGGATTGCCCACCGTCACCTGGCGGTCAAAGCGCCCCGGGCGCAGCAGCGCAGGGTCCAGTACATCTTTGCGGTTGGTGGCCGCGATGATGATCACGCCCTCGTTGGCTTCAAAACCGTCCATTTCGACCAGCAACTGGTTGAGCGTCTGTTCGCGCTCATCATTGCCGCCGCCATAGCCTGCGCCACGATGCCGGCCCACTGCGTCGATCTCGTCAATGAAAACGATGCACGGGGCATTTTTCTTGGCCTGTTCGAACATATCGCGCACACGGCTCGCACCGACGCCCACGAACATTTCGACAAAATCGGAGCCCGAAATGGTAAAGAACGGCACACCCGCCTCACCCGCGATGGCGCGCGCGAGAAGTGTCTTACCGGTCCCCGGAGGGCCCTCGAGCAGCGCACCTTTCGGGATTTTGCCGCCCAGACGGCTGAATTTCTGCGGGTTACGCAGGAACTCAACGATTTCCTCAAGCTCTTCCTTGGCCTCATCAATGCCTGCGACATCATCAAAGGTCACGCGACCATGCTTTTCGGTCAGCATTTTGGCCTTGGATTTGCCAAAGCCCATGGCACCGCCTTTGCCACCGCCCTGCATCCGGTTCATGAAATAGATCCAGACACCGATCAGCAGCAGGAAGGGCAGAAGCGACATCAGGAACGTCTGGAACCCTGACTGCTGCTGCTGCTCTGCGCGGACGGCAACCTCGTTGTCGATCAGCAGCTGAGTGATTTCCGCGTCTGACGGCTTGATCGCGACGTAGTCAGCGCCATCCGACTGCCGGAAGCGGACCTGTTCACCGTCCAGTGTGACATTGCTCACCTGGCCGGCTTCCACCGCGTTGACGAACTCAGAATAACTGATTTCACGGCTTTGCAGCGTGCTGCCAGGGCCGCTGAAGAGGTTAAACAGCGCAAGGATCAGGAGGAACAGAACGATCCAGAATGCGAAGTTGCGTGCGTTTCCCAAGGAAAATCTCCTAATGCTGCGCAGATTGCGCATCTCGTATCATAGTCGGTTGAGGTAAAGATAGACACTCATTGCCCATCTTCAATGCGATAAAAGTGCCGAAAGAAGGGCATCCTTCGTGCTTTGCGGCCCTGATTGCCAGTGACACCCGGCCTGTGCTTCCGGTGCCGCAATCAATTGGCCATCCTGTCGCAGTGCCGGCGTTACAATCATCGCCGCGTGGGGTACTCCGGCGTCGCGCCATCCCGCGCAGGTGGCAAGGTCCTGTGCGCCGACCGCTGAAACCACCGCATTTTCAGGCGCCGGGGGTCCGGTCATGGTCCACCTCTGATCCCAGATCCCGTCCGGTGACGCGGTCAGGTCACGCACGGCCGCATATTCGCGAAAAACCCAGAGATCCAATCCCCGTCTCAGCGCCTGACATCCGGCCGCTGTTCCGGCACCCGACGTCTGCAGCGATCCCAGGAGTGCGGCAACGGTGCTGTGCCGGGGGGCGTAGTCTCCGCCCCCCATCCAGCGCAGAATGCCCGTGACCAGACGGCGGCGCGTTTCTGAAGGCAAATCGAACAGGCTCTGCCAGGGCACACAAACGGCGCCGCAGCGCACTTCGACCAGCTCCGTCGCTGCCACGTACGTCTGGTGCTGCAGCACATCACGCGCATCCGCCATATGTGCGGCAACCATCGCGAGGCGGCCAGCATCAATACCCAGTGGCCCCAGGTCGCGAAGTGCCTGCCGCGCCCGGATGCGATCGTAGTCGGTGTTTTCGTTGCCGGGGTCGTCTTTCCAGGAAATACCGTCGCGCCGCAGGCCTTCCCGCAGCTCTTCTCTGCCGATCCCAAGCATAGGGCGCAGCCAGCTGATGCCATGCGCCTCCCGGTGTATGGCCATGGCCGACAATCCGTCGACACCGGCCCCGCGGGCCAGACGCATCAGAACGGTTTCCGCCTGATCATCCCGCGTATGACCCAGTGCCACCGCAGCGATCCCGTGGGTGTGGGCCCAGTCGGCCATCAGGCTGTACCGCGCCCGACGCGCTGCATCCTGGGTATTGCCCCGGCCGTCCCATCCCTGCCAGCAAAGCGTTTCATGCGGCACATCCAGTCCGCGGCACAGCTCCCCGACAAACTGCGCCTCTGCAGCGCTTTCCGGTCTCAGGCCGTGATCTACTGTGACGCAGTAAAGCCCCGCATCGCGCAGCGGCGCATGACCAGCCAGCAGATGGAGAAGGGCAACAGAGTCGCTGCCACCGGATACAGCCACGCCCAGACGCCCGCCCGGGCCGGCGGCCAGACCATCCAGCACTTTCGATAGAAGGTCCGCAGACACACGGTTACCCGCAGCCAAGTCTCTGCATTTCTGCCTGGGCTTCGCCTGCTGCTGGATCATCCGGGAACCGGATCGGCACCTCGCCCAGCGTCACACAGGCCTCGGATGTCTGTTCCAGCTGACCCAGTGACCGCCCAAGCCTGAACAGCGCCTGCGCCGCAAGCGGTCCGGTCGGCGCCGCACCAAAACTGGCCAGATAGGCGCGAGCTGCCTCGCGGGTATTGCCGAGCGCGTCGAGTGCCTCGCCGCGCCCAAGATCGGCCCCCGCAGCCAGCGGCCCGCCGGGGTAATTATGGCTGAAGGCCGCGAACTGATCCGCTGCAGCCTGATAATTGCCGTCGGCAAGTGCCTGCTGCGCTCGTTTGAAGTCATCTTCTTCGCCTACCGCAAGCTGTGTGCCACCCCCGGTGTCGGGCGCGGGTATCGGCGCGATGGCCCCGCCACCTGTCGTGCCGCCTGTGCTTCCCGCATCACCGCCCAGCGTTGTGGTCTCGCCCAGTGCGCCAATGTCTCCACCTTCCAGCTCTACAAGGCGGAACTCCAGATCGCCGATCCGGTTGGTACCATCCTCAACAATGCGATTGATGCGGAATTCCAGCTCTTCGGTCTTTGAGGTCAGGCGCTGCATTTCGCGTTCGATCACCGCCACGCGTTCCAGGACGGTGGCGCCGCCCGTCTGAACGGTCGGCGCACCTGTTGTGGACAGCTCGCGCCGCAGTTTCTGCATCTCAACGAACAGGACCGTGAGCTCCTGACGGATATCCGCCAGGGTTTCCGCGTTATCCTGTGCCGACCCCAGGGCCGGAACAAGGCAAAGACACATAGCGATCGCGGCGAAGCTGCGCATCATTTTACCCCGAAAGGCCACCGGCCAGCACGGTCACCGCGCGGCGATTTTTGGCGTAGCAGGCCTCGTTGCTGCAGATCTCGATCGGGCGCTCCTTGCCGTAGCTGACGGTGCGCAGACGGTTGCCTGCCACCCCGCGCGAGATCAGATATTCACGTACGGCATTGGCCCTGCGGGCCCCCAGCGCCACGTTGTATTCACGCGTTCCCTGCTCGTCGGCGTGGCCTTCGATAACGGCGGTGAAATCGGTGTTGGTCAGCAGCCACGTAGCCTGACCATCAAGAACCACCTGCCCCTCGGGATTGATGTCGGACTGGTCCACTGCAAACAGAACGCGGTCACCAACCGTCTGGTTGAAATAGGCAGTCGACGTCGGATCATTGGCGCTGCCCGGCACAATCGCGCCACTGCCGATACCGCCGGCACCGGCACCACCGCCCGCTTCATTGCCAAAACGGCCCGGGTTGGTACAGGCGGCCAGCGCAAGGCCCGCCACCAGAAGAACGATTTTTCCTGTAAGTTTCATGCTCTCTGCCTCAGATGTCCAAAAGGGTCTTATTGTTTTGTTAATACTTACCACAGGTCGTACGTATTGGGAACGGTCTGCCCGCCTACTCCTGCAACGGCGACCAGGACGGATCGGAACCGCCTTCGGGCGTGTTGACAGGGCGCAGGTTCCGCCCGGTGATGTCCACGGAATAGAGCGACGAGCGCCCGCTCGCCCCCTGAGTTTCCCGCGTGAACATAATGACCCGGCCATTCGGCGCCCAGGTGGGACCCTCGTCCAGGAATGACGCCGTCAGCAGGCGCTCTTCGGACCCGTCGGTGCGCATCACACCGATATGGAACCGGCCGCTGTTCTGTTTGGTAAAGGCTACGAGGTCCCCGCGGGGCGACCAGACCGGCGTGCCATAGCGTCCGGGACCGAAAGAAATCCGCCGTGCTTCGCCCCCCGTCGCCGGCATGATATAGAGTTGCTGGGAGCCGGAACGATCACTCTCAAAGACAATCTGACTGCCGTCCGGGGAAAAGCTGGGCGCCGTTTCGATTGACGGTGCAGAGGTCAGCCGCACCGGCTGCCCGCCTGCCAGGCTCATCGCATAAATGTCCGTATTCCCGCCCTGGCTCAGCGAAAAGACGATGCGGTCACCGTCCGGCGCAAACCGTGGCGCAAAACTCATGGTGCCTTCCTGGCTTTCCAGCGCCCGTCGCTGTACCGACGCAATATCAAGCACATTGATACGCGGAAATCCTGTTTCGTAGCTGGTATACAGCACGCGCCGCCCGTCGGGTGAGAACCGGGGGGCAAGGACAATCGCATCATTGCCGGTCAGGTACTGCACATTCGCGCCATCATAATCCATGACGGCCAACCGTTTCTGCCGCGCGTCCTTGGGCCCGGTTTCCGCGACATAGACGACACGGCTGTCAAAATAAGCGCCCTCGCCCGTGATCCGGCTGTAGACCGCGTCCGCCACCTTGTGGGCGATGCGGCGCCAGCCGTCCGGTGTTCCGGAAAACTGCAGGCCCGATCCAAGCTCGGCCCCGGAGAACACATCATAGAGGCGGAATTTCACGTTCAGCTGATTGCCCTGCACAGATGCAGCACCTGTTATCAGCGCCTGGGCGTTGATTGCCTTCCAGTCAGCGTACTGAACCGGTGCAGCAAAACTGCTGACGGTGCTGATAAAGGCGTCCGGCGAAATCTGTCGGAAAAGCCCTGTTCCGCTCAGGTCCGCAGCGATCACCTGACTGATCTGTGCGGCAACGCTGCCTGCCTCACCGTTTTCCGCTTCAAAAACCGGCAGGGCAAAAGGCAGCGGCTCGATCACACCTTCGGTGATTTCAATCCGCAGCGGTCCGTTCCCCTGAGCCGTTGCCGGCGCGGTCAGCGTCATTACGAGGGCCATCAGGCCAAAAAGGAAAACCAATACTCTCATTTGACACGCATCCTTTCAGGATTGAACGTCATCTCAATTTCCTGCCACTGTCCATACTTTTCAGCCGGCAAATCAAATCCCCGTGCGCCACACCGGATAATTGCACGCCGTGCGGCCTCGAAGGCCTGGCGGGCCGCGGTATCATTGCCGCCGGAGCTGGAGGCCATCCGGATAGAGCTGTTCACCGGTCTGCCGTCCTGGTTCATAGACACCGTCACAACCACAGTTGTTCCCAGCGCATCTGTCGACAAAGACCCTACGTTCCAGCAGCTCGATACCGCCACGCGCAGCGCCTCCTTCTCACCTGCTGACAGCGGCGGACCACTGGGTGCGGCCGGGGCGCTGGAGGCTTCGGCAATGGCATCTGCCAATGCATCGCGCGGCGCGTCCTGGGGTTCAGCGGGCGTTTCAGGCGCGGGTGCCGCTGTCTGTTGCGGGGCCGGTGGTGCCTGCGGACGTGTTGGCGGACGCAGCGAGCTTGTCATGGTCGTCGCGGGTTTTTCTGCTTCTGTAACGATTTCTGTCGCTGCAGCTTCGGGTGCTGTCGCATCAGCCGGTTCCTGCTCTTCAGCGCCTGTCTCATCCTGAGCGACGGCATCCTGCTGCACCGGATCGGGCAAAGCTTCCGGGTCGGGCTGCGCCACAGCCTCAGGCGCCACACGATCCGCGGCCTCGGGCACCGCAACATCTGCAATATCGGGAACATCCACGGCGACGTCTGCTCGCGGTTGCGGCAGAACCGGTGCCTCATCGCTGACATCCGCGCGCGGCGGTGGTGGCGCGATCTGCGAGACATCCGGCGGCGTTTCCGTCTCCGGTGTTTCGGTGGCCTCGGGCGGGGTCAGTTCCGTTTCCGTATCGGGAGCCACATCAACTTCCGGCGCATCCGGTGAAATTTCCGGACTTGATGGCTGCGCCACCTCTGTGACGGAATCCGGCGGTTGGCTGGCTGCAACAAGTGCGGCATATTCCGCGCCGGAAATCACAGCAACTTCGGTCATCTCAAACGGCAGAGGCTCTGCCGCAAAGACATCTCCAAAGGCGAGCCAGCCCAACAGCACCAGATGCCCGGCGCCAGAGATATAATGACCGGTATGCACCACCGCGTCCTACTGATCCGCCCCTGCGGGCGCTTCACGGCCATCAAACGTTGGTCCGCCAATGTCAGTCACGAGCCCGATATTCGAAAACCCGCCAGCGTTCAGTGCACCCATGACTTCCATAACCCGGCTGTAAGGAACGGCACCATCTGCCCGCAGAAACACCCGGTCAGAACTGCGCTCCGCAAAAATGGCCCTCAGCTTGGGAACCAGTTCATCCGGCGCGGTTTCCGTCGTCTGGATCTGAATGGCTCCGGCTGCCGTGACAGTAACCGTCAGCGGTTCTTCCTGATCCGTCGGCAAAGCCCCCGCCGCCGTTTTGGGAAGCTCAACCGGCACACCAACGGTCAGCAGCGGTGCCGCAACCATAAAGATGATCAGCAGTACCAGCATAACGTCCACAAAGGGTGTCACATTGATCTCCGCCATCGGTTGCGCCCGCGACGTGCGACGGCGTCGTTTTCCGCTGCCACCGTCAGGCTTCTGAATGACCCCCGCGCCCATAGATCAGCTGTCCAGCTGCCGGCTGAGGATCGTGGCGAACTCATCCGCAAAAGATTCGTAGCCATGCAGGATACGGTCCGCATCTGCACTCAGTTTGTTGTAGAAAATGACCGCCGGGATCGCAGCCAAAAGGCCAAGACCAGTTGCAAGAAGTGCCTCAGCGATCCCCGGCGCCACCACGGCGAGGTTGGTGTTCTGCTGTTCTGCGATCTCGATAAAGGCGTTCATGATCCCGATCACGGTCCCGAAAAGCCCGATGAACGGCGTCGAGGACCCAACCGTCGCCAGCACGGTCAACCCATTGCGCAGGTAGTCCGCCTCTTTGTTGATGGCCACATCCATCGACCGGTCGATCCGCGCTGTCGCACCCGCGATCAGCCCACCATCTTCGCGGTGCGACCGCTGCCATTCCGTCATCCCGGCGGCAAAAATCTTCTCTGAGCTGCCCGAAGGCGCCGGGCCAATCTGCTCGAAAAGCCCGTCCAGCGGCTCACCGGACCAGAAAGCACGGTCAAACGCTGCCGCTTCCGCCCGCGCCCTGCGATACACAAGCAGCTTCATAACAATGATCGACCATGACCAGAACGAGGCCACGATCAGCATGATCATCACGATTTTAACAATTAAAGTGGCGCGGGCGAACAACCCGAAAAATGAGAAATCAATCTCATGCGCCAGTGCCAGCGTTTCTGCTTCCATGTGCCTGCTCTTTGCCCGTTACGGTGCGTGTCCGGGTTTTCCCGTCCTGATTGGCCACGAGTGTAGCCCAGCACAAGCCGGATTACTATCACTATGGCGTCATGTGGCCGGGCTGAGGGGCAACTGGCGGAGTTTTGCTGGCAGTCTGGCCGGCCGGCCACCCGGGCCAATGCAGACAATCGTTACGCTGGCTGAAAAAATCACCTCTTCATCCCGCTGCACGTCCTGGCGCATGACCATCCGTGCCGGCGTCAGCTGGGTCATGGTGGTCACCACCTCAAGACGCTCATCGAACCGCGCAGGCGCCACATAATCCGCCTCAACACGGCGCACCGCAAACACCACGCCTTCGGCCTTCATGGCGAGCTGGTCAATTCCGATCTGTTGCACCCAGTCGCTGCGCGCCCGCTCAATGTACCGAAGATAATTTGCGTAATACACAATCCCTGCCATGTCGGTGTCTTCATAATAAACACGAACCGGGAAACGATGCATGACAGACTCCTATTGCGCAGCAGTAATGCGCGCAGAGAGCCGCAGCGCATGGGACGGATCGCCGGCCGCCGCAGGCATGACCGGATCATAGGCCGCGCGCAGCAAAGCCGCGATATCCGGCCGCAGTATGGTTTTATCGCCGGATACTGCCAGCGGCGACGCCGTCCTGAAGGCGGTATCGGACCACAGCAGTACAGATTGCACGATCTGGCTCAGCGCAAGCGTTTCGGCGGGTACCGCACTCAGGTTTTCATCCATCCGCAGGAAAATGAAACAGGCCTTTATCCCGCCCGCCTCGTCGAAATGGAAAACGCGGTACTGGTTGGCATTCGCTTCCTTCAGCCGCCCAACAAGCGGCACCAGGTCATTGACCAGCCGGTCCAGCCCGGGCACATCCGGCAACTCATCCCAGTCGCGGAAGAAGAAGATCATCATGTTGCTGCCCAGTTCCGGGTCCGTCTCAGCCATCTGATGCCCGCAAAGCACCATGACAGCCTCCAGCGCCCCTTTCACAACGGTCAGCGTTTCGTCTGTCACCCCAAAAACCACAGGCGCGACTGGCCGGGCCCAGCGTGCAAAAGAATAACTGCCGTCACTGCGCGTAAAAAGAGCGCTCACTTCTTCTGGTGTCATCACTGGTTTCTTCTGGCCCCAAATATCCCCGCCGGAGGCTCCGGCGGGTTCCCGTCAGTCCCCGAACAGATCGGTCTGCGCGCGCGGTGCGTCAAGACCCAGATGCGACCAGCCCTTCTGTGCCAGCATCCGGCCGCGCGGCGTACGCTGGATCAGGCCCTGCTGCAGCAGATAAGGCTCTATGACCTCCTCCAGCGCATCGCGGCTCTCACTCAGCGCAGCGCTCAGCGTCTCAATCCCCACCGGACCCCCGCTATAGTTCTCGGCAATCAGCCGCAGATACCGCCGGTCAGCGCCATCCAGCCCCAGACGATCCACGCCCAGACGGGTCAGCGCCATATCAGCCAGCGCCTGCGTCACGCGGCCATCCCCCTCGACCACCGCAAAGTCCACAACCCGCCGCAACAACCGGCCAGCGATCCGTGGCGTGCCCCGGGCACGCCGCGCAATTTCACGCGCACCGGCCTCATCCGCAGGCGCTCCCAACCGGCGCGCATTCCGCTCTACAATGACAAACAGCTCGTCTTCAGTATAAAACTGCAGCCGCGTCGGAATCCCGAACCGGTCACGCAGTGGCGTCGTCAACAGACCCATCCGCGTGGTCGCCCCCACAAGGGTAAAGGGCTGCAGCTCAATGCGCACAGTGCGCGCAGCCGGCCCTTCGCCGATCACCAGATCAAGCTCGAAATCTTCCAGTGCGGGATACAGAACTTCCTCAACCGCCGGGTTCAGGCGGTGTATCTCATCGATAAACAGCACATCCCGCGCCTCTAGGTTGGTCAGTATCGCCGCAAGATCTCCGGCCTTGGCCAGCACAGGGCCCGAGG
Source organism: Roseobacter phycocola (assembly GCF_042055075.2). Taxonomy (GTDB): domain Bacteria; phylum Pseudomonadota; class Alphaproteobacteria; order Rhodobacterales; family Rhodobacteraceae; genus Roseobacter. The sequence goes on from NZ_CP194010.1 coordinate 2,202,690, forward strand.
TCATGCGGAACCCGACACCAAGTTCGCGCGCCATGATCTGCGCCAGCGTCGTCTTGCCCAGTCCGGGAGGGCCGTGAAACAGCGTATGATCCATGGCCTCGGCGCGTTGCCGGGCGGATTGTATGAAAACCCGCAGGTTCGCGCGGGCCTCAGCCTGGCCTACAAATTCGTCCAGCATCTGCGGGCGCAGCGCCCGGTCAGCGTCTTCGGGCAGCGGTTCTGGCCGGATCGTGGGGTCAATATCGCTCATCAGATTTCCTGAGGGGGAGGATCGCCCCACCCTATCCCTTCGGTGCCAGCAGTTTCAACGCCGCGCGGATCAGGTCCGGCGTGGCCGCATCAGGTGATGCACCGGCAGCTTCGGCAACAGCAGCAGCAGCGTCACCCGGCGCATACCCAAGATTGCCGAGCGCGGAAAGTGCCTCTGCCTGAGCCGGGGCGTTCTGTGACTGTGCGGCGGACACGGGCCGCGGTGTTTCAATAACCTCATCACTGCCTTTGTCCGGTGCCGCCAGCGGCGCACCTCCCATTGCCATGACAGAGGGCGCCTTGTCCTTGAGGTCCAGGACAACCCGTTGCGCGATCTTCGGGCCGACCCCTTTGGCCGCCTTAACCGCGTTCCAGTCGCCCAATGCTATCGCCCGGCTGACACCATCCGGTCCCAGCGTGCCCAGAATGGCCAGCGACGCTTTGGCACCAACGCCCTGCACTGATGTCAGCAAGCGGTGCCATTCTTTTTCAACCAGCGTCGTAAACCCAAAAAGCTGCAGCAGATCCTCACGCACCACGAGATCCGTGAACAACGCAGTATGCTCGCCCACGCCTGGCAACGCAGCCATGGTCCGCTCCGAACAATAAACAAGGTATCCGACGCCGCGCACATCGATCAGCACATGATCCGCCGTACTGTATTCGATGCGCCCGGCAATCCGGCCAATCATGCGCCTGCCCGCGTAAGCGCGGCCTCCAGGCCCGGTGCCTGCGCGTAATGCGCATGGCAAATGGCAATGGCCAGCGCATCGGCAGCGTCCGGTCCCGCGATAACGGCACCAGGCAACTGCAGCTGAACCATATGTAAAATCTGCGCCTTCTCTGCGTGGCCCACACCAACGACCGTTTTCTTAACGCTGTTCGGTGCATATTCGCCCACTGTCAGCCCCGCCTGCGCCGGCACCAGCATGGCAATGCCCCGCGCCTGTCCCAGTTTCAGGGTGCCGGCACCATCCTTGTTCACAAATGTCTGCTCCACCGCTGCCGTATCCGGCGACCATTCCGAAACTACCCTCGTGAGCTGTTCGTGCAGCGAAAGGAGCCTCTGCGCCAGATCCGCCCCGGAGGAACGGCACACACCATTGGCAACGTGGGTGAGTCGGCTGCCGGCCACATCAATGACCCCCCACCCGAGGTTCCGGAGCCCCGGATCGATCCCGATCACCCGTGTCATAAGCGCTGCCCAGCCTGTTTAATTCGTTTTTTATGCATTAGCACGAAACACGAACATCCGCAAAGCGCACGATTTTCAGGCGCGCCCTTGCGCACCATACGCCCTGAAATGCTCTGATCCGACACAAACTGGTTCGAATTCGCCAGAAATCCGTCTGTTTGCGACGTTTTCCGCCAATCTGATTTTCCATTTATTTACGTATGGTTAACCAGACTAAGACCCATGCAATAAACGCATATCGACCATGCGTTTTCACATCTTGCCGAAAAAACAGGCAGGTCCTATCTGCCTCTCACAACACACCGGCATGACCGGTCAACACTCAGATAAAAGGACGGCTCACATGGCTACTTTTGACACAACCCGCACCCACTACGGCTCCGCCTCGATCGCAAGCCGTTTCTTCTCCATGATCAGCGCTGCAGTTGCCGGCGTCATCGCATGGAACGACGCACGCGTCACACGCAACGCGCTGTCCGGTCTGACAGACCGTGAACTCGAAGACATCGGCCTGTCCCGCGCCGACATCGACGGCGTCGCACAGAACACACTGATCCGCTGATCAGTCGCGCGGTCCCCTGACGGACCGGACATGAGAAAAGCCGCCCCTCCTGAGGAGGAGCGGCTTTTTTACTGTTGGGTATCTGATCAGACACCCGGGCACGCAACCAGGAGTGGCAAGAGCCATCTCCCGTACTGAACTGAATGCCTTTTCCGGTCAGTAAAACAGCCGCATCATCGCCGACGACAGGAATTCGGACACCGGGCCTGGCCGCATAATCCACGCGCCGATCTGTTCGAACTGTGTACCCGCGGCCATCACATCAATGCGGTCTGCATAGGCCAGCGGGCCGGTCAGCGTGATCGCAAGAGCTTTGAAGATGAAGAAGCCGGCGACCATTGCCACGAGGACCCGAACGCGGGTGTAGCTGCGGCGGCGTACCGGAACGAGCGTGATCAGCCCGTCATTCCCCACCTGTGCCGTGTAGCCTCCGGCAAGCTTTGCGTGCTTGTCCGCAACAGCGTTAATGCGCTTCTCAAACTGAGCGTATGAATCCGACATCACACTCTCCTGACGATCAGGCCCCCACCGGATCGTTAACAGAATGCTAACGGAATGTGTCGCCTTCAAGGCAAAACGGACGAATGTGGCCAAAATCAGGCAATTATGGCGCGATTCTACCGAGGGTTAGTGTTGTCCAGTCAACAATCTCTTCGCGGTGCACAAGATTGATCCCGACCTGTGAATAAACGTCGATCACTTCGTCGGCCTGTTCATTAAGGATACCGGACAGAATCGCGTATCCGCCCGGTTTCAGGTGCGCCGCCATGTCAGGTGCAAGGGCCACCAGCGGCCCCTTGAGAATGTTGGCAAACACCAGATCAAAGGGAGCTGCATCCCTGAGCTCCGGGTGATCAAATCCTGCGGCTTCGACACACCGGACCCGGTCAGCGAGACCGTTCGCCGCCGCATTGCTGCGCGCCACATCGACCGCAACTTCATCAATATCGCTGGCCAGAACAGTTTCCGGCCAGATCCGAGCAGCCGCCATCGCCAGCACGGCCGTTCCACATCCGATATCGGCAACGTTGTGGCCGACAAACCCGTCCCCGGAAAGGCGGTCAAGCGCACGCAGGCACCCCAGAGTGGTGCCATGATGCCCGGTCCCGAACGCCATCGCCGCCTCGATCAGCAGCGGTTCCGCGTCTTCCGGCACTTTGTCCGCATCGTGACTGCCATACACAAAGAACCGGCCCGCCTCGACCGGCACCAGTTCGCGCCGCACATGCGCCACCCAGTCCGTCTCCGGCAGTTCAGAGACAACAAACGGCTGCGCACCGAGAGCCGTCGCCAGCAGCGTCAGAGCGGTTTCATCCGGCGCTTGGGTAAAATAGCCACCGACTTCCCAAAGACCCGAATTGTCCTCCACCTCGAAAACGCCGACCCCTGTTGGCTCCGGGTTCAGGTTTTCCATAGCCGCCCCCAGCTTTTCGGCGGCGGCCTTTCCCGGCAGGGTCGTCAGTGCAGTGAATGTCGGCATTATCGTCTCCGGTATCTGTCCGGGTTCGCGTAGGGCCGCAAAGGTCCGGCGTCAAGCGCGACGGGCACTTCTGCCCGCAGGCCGCAGACAAAACGCCAGCCCCAGACGGCCGATACTGCCCCCACCAGTATACCCGCCGCTGCCTGCCCATAAATGACACCGGGTGCACCCCAGATCCCGGTCAGAAGGAGAGCCGCGGGCAGGCTGACGGCACCATCCTTGATCCAGTTCAGCACAGCAGACCTGAGCGGTTTGCCCAGCGCATTGAACGCAGCGTTGGAAACAAACAGCGCTCCCAGAAAGACGAAGGCACCAACACCTGCGTAGGTAAAGGCCTGCAACACCCCGGCACCCTCGCTCGTGAGACCAAACCAGCGTACGATGTGTGGTGTGGCCGCCGCGAGCAATGCCCAGGCCGTCAGCGTATAGACCACACAGAAAGTCAGCGCATCGCGATAGGTGCTGCGCAGCCTGTCAAACCGGCCGGCACCAAAGTTCTGACCAAAAATACCACCGATGGAGGCCGCAAGTGCAAAGATACCACCAAAGGCAACGACAGTGAGCCGGCCAACCACCGCCCAGGCGGCCACTGCATTATCCCCGAAAGGAGCTATCACAATCGTCAGCAGATAGTTTCCCGCCGGTGTCGCCATCTGCGTCGCAATGGCCGGCACCGCAATGGCCAGATAGACCGGCAGGACACGCAGGATCTGATCCACGCCGGGTCGCGCGATCAGATTGTGCTGACGCGCCGCGAACCAGAGCCCCAGCACCAGCAGCGCAAAACGGAACGCCACCAACCCGACCGCCGCACCATCCAGCCCCCAGCCCAGCCCGTAAATCAGAACCGGGTCAACGGTCATCAGCAACGCACCCGACAGCAGTGTTATGTACATCGCCTTAGCCCCATAGCCTTCGGCCCGCAGCGCACCGGAGCAGATAAGCCCAACCGCCATCAGCACCAGCGACGGGACCGTTATCGCAAGATACCGCGCGGCAAGAGCCGCTGTTTCGCCATCCGCTCCCGCCATGGCCACGAGATCATGCCGGAACGCAACAATAAGGGTCGCGACAACCGCCTGTACAGCAACGGCGGTGGCAAGGGCCGCGCCGGCCTGAACCCTTGCCTCATTGCGCGCACCGGCCCCGATGCTGCGGGAAATCATGGCCGTTGAGGCAATCATCAGCCCCACGCCGGAGGACACCGAGAAAAACTGAATGGCAAAAGCAAATCCGATGGCGGCAACCAGCTGCGGGTCCCCAAGCTGGGCAATCCAGAAAAGATTGGCCGCATCCACCAGAAATACAAACGTGATCCCGAAGGCGCCGGTTGCGGTCATCCGCACCACGTGACCCATCGTTGATCCTGACAGGAACCGTCCTTCGCTCATTCCGCTGGTGCTGCGGCGTATCGGGCAAAGATCGTCTCGTTCCCCTTTTCAGGATGGCGCGGGATCATCATTGCGAGAGTGAATGAAATGCCCGCCATCCCGGCTGCCAGAAAGAACACCGCCGCAGGCGAGGCCAGCCACAAAAGCCCCAGCAGAACCGGCAGAAACACAGCCGCAATATGGTTGATCGTAAAAGCCACAGCCGCCGTGGGCGCGATGTCACCCGGGTCCGCAATCTTCTGAAAATAGGTCTTCAGCGCGAGCGCCAGCCCAAAGAAAATGTGATCCACGACATAGAGTGTCGCCGCCACCAGCACACCCCAGCCCAGATAATAGACACCACCATAACA